>JADGPF010000023.1 GCA_017882585.1 Thermoleophilia bacterium | reverse complement strand
TTCTCGCGCGCAGGCGCGCTCACGCTCGCCAAGTGCTGGGTCATGATGAACACCGCATTTGAGAGCGCGGCAGCCAACCCGAACACGACGCTCGCAGTCATTCCAACACCGCCCGCGGACTCCCGGCAAACGGGTCAGGGTGCGCCTCGCGCAGGCTCGGTCCACGCCGGGGCGTCACACCGACGCCGGGGTCGAACCGGCGGCGTTCGCGGGAGCAATCGACGTGACGGGCACCGGGCGCACTCGCGGTCGTCGCCGGGGCGTCGAGACGGCAAGCGGAGACGGCCCGGGCTGTGTCGAGATGGCGGCACGGGCGGGCGGCGGCCAGATCGCACGCCGACGCGCGGACCAGACGGCCAGGCGTCCGCGGCGCCGGTTCACGCGACCGCGGAGGATCGATCCGAATCTTCGCGGCACCTATGCGGCGCGGTCGACTCCGTGGCAGTGCTTCCACTTGCGCCCGGACCCGCAGGTACACGGTGCGTTTCGGCCGCGTCGGGCATCCGTGGTGGCGTAGATCCCCATGAGATCGGCGGGCGCGCGGTCGTTGGCGAGCATCCCGGCCATGAGGCGCATTGGCCGGTCGACGTGATGAAAGAACAGCTCATAGCCGGGGCATAGGTAGTGCTGGCCCGGCTCGCCGAGCGGCGAGGTGGCGAACCGATCTTTCGGACAGCCGCCGTTGCACGCAAAGCGCACGTCACATTGCAGGCAGTAGCGCGTGAGGGAATCGCGCTTGTCCAGGCCGAACTTGCGCTGTTTGGGCGACGCGACCAGTTCCTGCATGTGCTGCTCGGCGATGTTTCCGAGCAGATAGTCGGGCTCCACGAAGTGGTCACAGCAGTACAGATCGCCGTTGTGCTCCAGTGCGAGCTGCAGGCCGCAGGTCTCGGCGTGGACGCACATTCCGCCGGGCTCACCGACCCAATTCGCCAAGGCCGTGTCGAACATCTGCACGTACACCAGGCCGATGTCACGACGGACCCACTCCTCGAAGACGTCGATAAGGAAGCGCCCGTATTGCACGGGCCCGACCGAACGATCGGTGACGAGGTTCCCCTGCTGCACGTACAGTGGGCGGTCGGTGACCTCGTTGCCCCACCCGGCATTTGCGGCCGCGAGCGTCGCGGGAGTCGCACGCTCGACGATCGGAATGAACTGCACGAACCGTGCGCCGAGCTCGTCGCGCAGGAACCGATAGACGCGTGCGCCCTGGTCACCGTTCGCCGCGTGAATGGTCGTCAGCACGTTCCAGTCGACGCCGTGGCGCCGGAGCACATCGAGCCCCGCAGCGACACGGTCGAAGGTCGGGAGCCCACCCTTGCTCACCCGGTACGTGTCGTGGATGTCGGGCGGACCGTCGATCGAGATGCCGACGAGGAACTCGTGCTCCTTGAGAAACGCACCCCATTCATCGTCGAGCAGCGTGCCGTTGGTCTGGAGGGTGTTGACGACGCGCTGACCGGGGGGCGCATACCTGCGCTGTAGCTCGATCGAGCGACGAAAGAACTCGATGCCCATGATCGTCGGCTCGCCACCCTGCCATGCGACGACGACCTCAGGCGCGCGCGCGTGGGCCTCGAGGAGCTGGCGGATGTAGGTCTCCTGCAGGCCTTCCGCCATGCGGAAGCGACTGCCCGGGTACAGCATCTCCTTGGACAAGAAGAAGCAGTACTCACAGTCGAGGTTGCAGATTGCCCCTGTGGGCTTGGCCATCGCATGGAATGCGACTGGCGCCCCGGGCATGGTGAGCATCGGTTCGGCCCGTTTCGACGTTGGCGATACGCGGCATCCTAGCCCTCAATCTCCACGTCGTGGGCGGCTCCGTGCCGAGGGCCGTGCGCCGGGTCACGGGCGGGCACCGACGGTCGGTTGGTCATCGAACCGCTGGCGAGTGCGCGGTGGCGTCACCCACCGAAGCCTGGCCGGGTGCCGGCCGCCGTTAATGCTCGCAACGATGCATTTTCCGGTGATCGCACCGACACACACGTGGGGGCGACCCCGCAGCCGATCAACGCTCGCGTAGTGTCGGATCGTGGTGCCCCGCGCAAACGTGGCGAGCGCCGCTGAAGGTTGCATATCGCGGCGTGCCGGGACCGAGGCCCGGTGTTGCCGGACACGCGGATCGTAGGCCGACGGGAGGGATTGTGACCGCACCATTTCGAGGAATCGTCAACGTCGATATTCGCGATTCGACGCCGGACTGGGCACCGTTTGAACCGGCCAAGGCGCCGGACGGCGCGCCGAGCGTCGTCTACATCGTGCTGGACGACGTGGGCTTTTCGGCGCTCAGTTGCTACGGCGGTCCGGTCGAGACGCCGAACATCGACCGCTTGGCCGCCGAGGGCGTGCGGTATACGCAGTGGCACACGACCGCCCTGTGTTCGCCGACCCGCTCGTGCCTGCTGACCGGGCGCAATCACACCCGCAACAGCATGGCCTGCATCACAGAGGCCGCGATCGGCTTCCCGAATGCCAGCGGAACGATCCCGCCCGAGAACGGCATGTTGCCGGAGATCCTCGGCGAGCTCGGCTGGAACACCTACATGGTTGGCAAGTGGCATTTGTGCCCCGACGACGAGATGAACCTCGCATCGACGCGCCGCAACTGGCCGTCGGGCCGTGGCTTCGAGCGCTGGTACGGATTCCTCGGCGCCGAGACCAACCAGTGGTATCCGGACCTGGTCTACGACAACCACGTCGTCGATCAACCGAAGTCGCCCGAAGAGGGCTATCACCTGACCGTCGACCTCACCGACAAGGCGATCGAATTCATCCGCGATGCCAAGGCGATCGCGCCCGAGAAGCCGTTCCTGCTCTACTACGCGCCGGGCGCGTGCCACGCCCCCCACCACGCCCCAAAGGAGTGGATCGCCAAGTACAAGGGGCGATTCGACGTGGGCTACGAGGCCATGCGCGAGCAGACGCTTGCCCGCCAGAAGCAACTCGGGATCGTCCCGCCCGACGCCGAGCTGCCGCCGCTCAACCCCATCGGCACCCCGACCACGCGTTCCGGCCCCGATGGAAAGCCGTTCCCGATGATGGACGTGACGCGTCCGTGGGCGTCGCTGTCGGCCGATGAACGGGCCTTGTTCTGCCGGATGGCCGAGGTCTACGCCGGGTTCCTCGCCCACGCCGACGACCAGATCGGCCGGCTGCTCGCGTACCTGGACGAGTTCGGGTATCGGGAGAACACGCTCGTGGTTCTCGTGTCGGACAACGGCGCCTCCGGTGAGGGCGGTCCGAACGGGTCGGTCAACGAGATGAAGTTCATCAACGGGATCCCGGATGCGATCGAGGAAAATCTGCCGCTGCTGGACGAGATCGGCGGCACGACGACCTACAACCACTACCCCAACGGTTGGGCGATGGCCTTCAACACGCCGTTCAAGATGTGGAAGCGCTACGAGTTCAACGGCGGAACGTGCGATCCCTGCATCATCTCTTGGCCTGCCGGCATGTCGGCGCGCGGCGAGATCCGCGAGCAGTACCATCACGCGATCGATCTCGTGCCGACGATCCTGGACGCCCTGGGCGTCGCGCCGCCCAGGCAGATCAAGGGCCACGTCCAGAGCGCGTTCGACGGCGTGAGCATGCGCTACAGCCTCGACGACGCCGCGGCGCCGACGACCCGACCGAGCCAGTTCTACTCGATGCTCGGCTCGCGGGCGATCTGGCACGACGGCTGGAAGGCGGTCACCACCCATCCCACCATCGCCGGGTGGAGCCGCTTCAACGATGACGAATGGGAGCTCTACCACACTGACAGCGACCGAGCGGAACTGCACAACCTCGCCGGCGAGCACCCGGACAGGGTCCGCGAGCTGGTCAACCTGTGGTTCGCCGAAGCCGGTGCGAACGGGGCATTCCCGCTCGACGACCGCTCGGCGCTCGAGATCATCCTGACGCCGCGACCGGTCCTGTCGCCGGCGAGGAACCGCTACGTGTACTTCCCGGACACCGCTGAAGTGCCCGAATCGCAGGCCGTCAACGTGCGCAATCGCTCGTTTGCGATCGGTGCATTGATCGACATTCCGGCGCCGGGGGCCGAGGGCGTGATCTTCGCGCACGGCTCGCTGTTCGGAGGCCACGCGCTCTACGTGGACGGCAACCGGCTGCACTACGTCTACAACTTCGTCGGCATGACGCAGCAGTTCGTGGTGGCGACAGAAGACCTGCCCGTCGGCGAGAACCTGATCGTGTCGGCATCCTTCGACAAGGATGGCGAGGACCCGCCCGGTGTCGCCGCGGGGACACTCTCGCTCTGGCATGCCGACCGAAAGGTCGGCGAAGCGCGCATCAAGACGCAGCCCGGCAAGTTCACCATCGGTGGCGAGGGCCTGTGCATCGGACGCGACGGGGCGTCCGGCGTTACCGACAAGTACCCCGGCACCCAGCCCTGGCGCTTTACCGGTGGAACGATCCGCCGCGTGGCGATCGACGTCAGCGGCGAGCCGTACCTCGACCTGGAGCGCGAGGCGGTCGCAATGATGATGCGCGAGTAGGCCTGGGGGGTGCTGCTCCGCAAATGATTGCCCAACCGTGCCCCCCGACGCGAGGGGGGCGCGTGGCATCGCAGGACCACATCGTTGCCCCGACGACGAGCCCCGCCGAGACGGGATCGGCCGACATCAGCGTCGGAGCGCCAGCCCTCGGTGACCCGGCGGCGCGGGGATCCTTACGACGTGGGCCGCACGTGTGCTGCCCGGACCTCCTCAAGGCCCGCGAGCAGATGGCGCGCGATCTCATCCGGCGTCGGCGGACAGCCGGGCACACGCACGGCAACCGGCAGGATCGCCTCGACCGATCCGATCATCTCCGCTGGATCACCCAGCAGACCACAGCCGAGCGCGCAGTTGCCCAGTGCCGCCACGAGCCGGGGCTCCGGCATCGCGCTGTAGGCCACCAGCAGGGCATCGCGCATGCGGGTCGTGACCGGGCCGGTCACCAGCAGGATGTCGGCGTGCCGCGGGGATGCCGTGATCGACAGGCCGAAGCGCTGAAGGTCGTAGATCGGCCCGAGCGTCGCACCGAGTTCGTGTTCGCAGCCGTTGCAGGATCCTGCGTCGACGTGCCGGATGGCGACGGAACGCGGCGCCCCGCGCGCGAGGTCGGTGGACCGGCGAAGTGCGGCCAGATGCCGAAGCAGGACGAACACGCCGGGCCTACCGGTCCACGCAGGCATAGCAGAGCTCGAAGCTCTTGTTGATCAGCGGAAAGTCGGGCAGGATCGCACCCGTGCAGGCTGCCGCCAGCGCCGGCCAGTTCGCATAGGAGCCGGTCCGCAGATGCAGGCCCGCGATCACTGCACGATCGGGCTCGACCACGGCAACCGTACGCCCTCGCGGGCTCTCAAGCTGTGCGATCCCCGGGCCGGCCGCCGGTCCTGAGAGCGTCACGCGCCCCGGTCGGACCGGATCGGACAGCACGTCCTCGATGATCGCGCAGCATGCGGTGATTTCGCGCGCACGGATCTCGATGCGCGCCGCGACGTCGCCGGACGGATCATTGAGCGTGGCGCCGACGAACCCGGGGTACCACAGCAGCCCGCCGTCGGCGCGCGCGTCGTCGTTGACACCTGACGCCCGGCCGGCCGGGCCGCACGCGCCCAGGCGCAGCGCCTCGTCGCGCACGAGGATCCCCGCCCCGCGAATGCGCGCACGGACGGAGCGGTTGGCCCCGACGTCGGCCCACAGCAGCGCGGCCTCGGCGCCGATGGCCGCCACCCGCGCGCGCAGGTGCGCGGCGGTCGATGCGTCGATGTCGAGGTCACTCGATCCGACGGCGATGGTGTCGAACAGGAACCGGTGGCCGGTGAGTTCCGCGTTGACGCGCTGCGCGCGCTCTTTGAGCTCGGCGAACGCCATCGACCCTGTCGCCAGGCCGATGCCGGAGCAGATCGCGCCAATGTCGTTGAGATGGTTGTACAGCCGTTCGAGTTCCAGCAACAACGTGCGGGCGCGCCGCACCGCGGCGTCCGGCACGCCGGCGTGCGCAGACTCATACGCCTGGGCAACGGCGACGCTGTTGGTCACCGCACACGCCGCACAGGCCCGCTGTGCGAGACGCGCCGCCAGGTCTGGGGTGGCGCCGGCCGCTGCAGCCTCGAGGCCGCGATGCTTGTAGAACAACCGCAGATCGAGATGCAGGATGCGCTCCCCGACGACGTGAAAGCGAAAGTGGCCGCTCTCGACCACGCCTGCATGGATGGGACCGACGGCAACTTGGTGGACGTCGTCGCCCGATACCGGCGTCACCCAGTCGGCCGTTGCCGCCGGGTGTGCGACGAGCGGCCGCAGCGGCACATGCCCGGCGAACTGGACTCCGGTGCGGTCGTGGATCTCACGCTCGTCCCACGCGGCAGCGCCGGCGACGTCGACGATGCTTTGAAGCTCCCCCGGCGCGGGGGTTGAGCGGACGACCGTCGTGCCGTATCCGCTGCCCAACGCACAGGCCACGCGCTCGGCGGGGTCACTCCAGAGGGTCAGGAACCGCATCCCGCCGGCGAGCAGGTCGGCGATCCGCTCGTGCCACCGGTCGGCGGAAACGTCGAGCAGTTCACGTTGCTGGTCTGGCACCGTCATCCGGCACCGCCGGTCAGGGCCGCCGCCAGCGTCGAGTACGGCAGGACGTAGGCGATCGAGGCCACGGCGAGCAGGCCCACCGTGCACGCCGTCGCCAGACCAGAGATCCACACCGCAGTGCGGGAACCGGGCAGGCGTCGCTCAAATGGGGCGCCGGCGAAGGCCTCGATCGCCATGTGTGCGACGCCAATGAAGCCCATCGCCAGCAGCACCGCCGCGATCGACGTGACGACGACCTGCCCTGCCACGAACCCCCCGAACAGGATCAGCGCCTCGCTGAAGAACAGCGGTGACGGAGGGACGGCGCCCAGCGCGAACAGGCTCACCCCCATCCCCACGCTCAAGGGCCGGCTCAGCCGCGCGATCCCCCGCGGAGCACGCTGCGACGCGGCGGGCTGGTATCGCAGGAGCGGGATCGCCATCGAGAACCCGAGTGCCTTGGCGATCGCATGCCCGGCGACGTGGATGAGTACCCCTGCCGTGGCCCAGCGGTTGTCGATACCGATCCCGAATGCGATCACCCCCATGTGCTCGAGACTCGAATAGGCCAGAAAGCGCTTCCACGCAAGCGACTTCCACAAGAACGGGATCGCCACGCCGAGCGACAACAAGCCAAAGCCGATGAAGATGGCCTGGACTGCGCGCGCGTCGAGCGCGGCGCGCAGCGCCTCATCAAGGCGCCATGCGACGAGTGCGACCGTGGGCAGGAGCGCCGCAGACAGCAGTGCGCTGACCGGCGGGGGTGCCTCACTGTGGGCATCAGGCAGCCAGTTGTGCACGGGGGCCCAGCCAACCTTGGTCGCCAGCCCGGCCAGGATCACGCAGAAGGCGGCGAGGGTGGTGGACTGGTCGAGGTGCGGCGCTTGGTGGGCGAGCGTCGACCAGTCGAGGGCGCTGAGGGTTGCGGCGCCGTGCGGGCCCGACGCGTACAGCATGACGATGCCCATCAGCGCGACGGTCAGACCGACGCTCGTGAGCACCAGGTACTTCCAGCCGGCTTCGAGCGCATTGCGCGTCCCGGCGAACGCGACCATCAGTGCCGAGGCCGCCGTGGTCGCCTCGACCACGAGCCAGGCGATCCCGAGGTTGTTGACCACGGGGACGGCAACCAGCGCGGCCCAGAACAGGTACAACCCCGCGTAGTACAGCTGGCGTGAGCGCAGCGCCCCGGTGCGTGCACGGCGATGGTCGTGCAGGTATGCGGGCGATATCAGCGCGCTGATCAGGCCGACCACCCCGATGACCGCAAGAAAGACCCCTCCGGGGCCATCGATGACATACCCCGGTCCGGTTGCCGGCGTGCCGGCGTGGACCAGACCGATCGCCGCGAGCACCACGATCAGCGCGGCACACACGACGGCGCCCGCGCGATTGATCGCGTCCGCCTGGCTCGGCCCGCGTGCGACGCACAGTACGGCGATGACGAGGACCGGCGCAACCAGCGCGGCGGCGAGCAGGAACGTGATCGGACTAATCGCGCAGCCCCCGCAAGATCCGCGTGTCCGTCGTTCCGAACATGTCGAAGATGCGGTCGTGGAACACGACCGCCACGGTCACGACCAACACGAGATCGAAGGCCACACCGAGCTCCACGGCAACCGGCAGTCCGCCGCTCACGTTCACCGCCGCGACCGCGATCCCGTTCTCGGCGACCAGGAGCGCGACGACCTGCATCACCGTGGCGCGTCGCGTCACCAGCAGTGCAAGACCCGTGGCGATCAGTGCGACCGCACCGCGCTCGGCCAGACGGGACTCGAGACCGAACGCCGGGATGAGCGCAACCAGCGCGGCGATGATCGCCCCCGCGACAACGAGTCGGCTAAAGGGAACGGTCTCCTCGCCGCCGGGCAGCGCGTGCCGCGTCCGCCGGATCGCGATGACCAGCAAGACCACGATCACCACTGCGCGCAGGACGAGCGTCAGGGCTGCCGGCAGGAACTCCGACGGCCGGCTCGGGACCAGTGCGATGGCGAGCGCCGCCACGCACAGCGACTGGACGCCGACCAGAGCGACGACAACCGAGCGCCGGCGCATCAAAACGCAGCCGAGTCCAAGCGCGACGATCACCCAGATCAGGCCCGTGGTCATAGGGCGGCACCGAGAATCCAGCTCGCGACGCCTCCAAGGGCGAGGAGTCCGGTCGCTCCGATCAGGTGCGGAACGCGCAGCAGCCGCATCTTGGCCGTCATGGTCTCGATCAGCGCGAGCAGGACCGTGAGCGCGACGACCCATCCGAGCACCGCCGCGAGGCCGGCAACCGTGCCCGACGGATGGGGCAGGAACAATCCCGCCGCCAGCAGCATGACCACCCAGTGGCGGGCGGCCGCGGACCATTGCAGATAGGCAAGGTCGCGCCCTGCGTATTCGAGCAGCGGCCCTTCATGAACCATCGTCAGCTCGAGATGGGTGTCCGGATTGTCGATTGGCTGGCGACCCGTCTCGACCAGCAGGATGAGGACCATGCCGACGAGCCCGCACCAATGTGCCGGATGCGACCAGATCCCCGATCCCGACGCCCCGAGCCACATCGCGCCCAGGTCGGTGCTCCCGACCGGGAGGACCGCCGTCAACAGGACCAAGGCCAGCAACAGTTCTCCGGCGACCGCGAATGCCAGGTCGCGCCCGGCACTCATGAGCCCAAAGCTGCTGGTCGTGTCCCACGCCGAGAGCGCCAACAGGCCGCGCGCCAGGGCGAGCACGCCCACGACGACGAGCGCGTCGTGACCAACGCCGAACTGCGGTGCGTTGGCGGCCGCGGGCACGATGAGGATCGCTGCAAGCAACGCCGCCGCGCTGGCTGCGGGCGCCACCAGATAGATGACAGTGGTCCCCGAGGGCTGCACCACCCGCTTGTGCCACAGGCGCCGAAGATCCCGATACGGTTGCCAAATGGACGCGCCGACGCGCCCCTGCAGATACGCCTTTTGGCGCTGGATCATGCCCGGCAACAGCGGCGCCGCGACCAGGCCGACGAGCATCACCGCGCCGGTCGCAAGTTCGGCTGCGGTCATGACCCGACCAAGCGGGCGAAGATCAGCAGGACGATCAGCACGGCCACGAAGTACGCCACGTAGGCCTGAAGGCTCCCCGATTGCAGACGACGGGCGAGGTGTGCCAGACGGAGCGCCATCCGTTGCAGTGGCTGATACAGCTGCGCCTCGAAGTGGTTCGGTACGTGCTGCGCGTACCGCACATCGGTGAGCACGCCACCGCCCGCATCGCGGGTGAGCACGCGCTCGGTCGGCAAGACGCCACGGACGCTCAGCAGGAGGCTCGACGAGAAACCCGCCGAGGTCCATGCGAGCGCGGGTTCGTCGGCCTGACCGCAGTTCCACACCGGCGCAGGCTCGCTGCGCCGTCCGCGTACGCCCAGCAGCACCGTCGTCGCCAACCCGATCACGATCAGGAGTCCGAGCGTCGGCAAGCCCCCGGTCCCCGGGAGCCAGAGGCCCACACCCATCCCCGACGGCATCGGCGCCGAACGCAGGCGCAGTAGCGGCGCGAGCACGAGTCCCGGAAACGTGCCGAGCACGAGGCACCCTCCGGCAAGCGCGACGACGCCGGCGCGCATCGTCCGGCCGACGTCGGCGGCGTTGCGGGCGCCATCGCTGCGCGGTCGTCCCAACAGCGCGAGGCCGCCGAGCTTGACGAAGCACAACAGCGCCAGGCCGATGGTGGCCGCGAGCACGGCGAGTGCGAGTGCGCTGACCGCCGCGGCGGCGTGACCCGACGATCCCACGGCGTGGATGACCGATTCGAGGATGAGCCACTCCGACGCGAAGCCGTTGAGCAGCGGAATGCCCGCGATTGCGAGGATGCCGACGCCGAAGGCCGCACCGGTCCACGGCATCCGCCCCAACAGGCCGCCCAGACGGTCGACGCGATGCTCACCCGTCGCACGCTCGATCGATCCCGCCGACAGGAACAGCACCGCTTTGATGACGGCATGGTTGAGTACGTGCAGCAGCGCGGCGGCGAATGCGATCGCGGCCCACGTGTGTGCGCCGGCCGCCCCGAGGACGATCGATGCACCCAGTGCCATGGCGACGATGCCGACGTTCTCGATCGTGCTGTAGGCCAGGAGCCGCTTCAGCTCCCGCTGCACGAGCGCGCCGAGGATCCCCCCGAACGCGGATACGGCGCCGACAACCATCACGGCAATGCCAAGCCACGTGGGTGCCGGGTCCATCCAGGTAAACACGATCCGGATGAGGCCGTAGAGCGCGACTTTGACCATCACCCCCGACATGAGCGCCGACAGGGGGCTCGGTGCCACCGGGTGGGTGCGCGGCAGCCACATGTGCAGCGGGACCAGACCCGCCTTGCTGCCGAAACCGACGAGCGCGGCGATGCCGACCAGCGCGACGACCCCCGAACCCTGCGCGCTCAGGCTCGCGCCACCCCACACGCCCCGCTCCGCGAGCACCAGCACCGCGATCCATACGCCGGTCCCGCCGAGATGGGTGATGGCCAGGTACTCGACGATCGCCCGGCGTACCTCGAGCTCGGGTCGGGCGATGAGTATGCATGCGGCCGGCAAAATGGTCATCAGCTCCCAGCACGCCAAAAAGCTCAGCGCATCGCGTGCGCAGACAACCCCGATGAGTGCGAGCAGGAACGCACCGCCCAGGCTGGCGACGATCCGCGCGGACCCCACCCCGGGGATGTAGCCCACCGAGTACACGAGGACGGGCACTGCCGTCACGGCGATCACGATCAGGAAGAATCCGCTGGTCGGATCGATCCCGAAGCCCGGATGAACTCCGGCCCGAAATCCCGAACCGGCAACGCGGTCACCGAAGAACGCGATTGCGCCCGCGATGCCGACGATCCCGACGCCGACGCCCTGAACCCATATCGCGACCGCAAGGGGGACGCGAGCGAGCGGCAGCAGAGCACCGCCGGCGAGCACGATGACGCCAAGGACGGCGAGCAGCCCGATCACGCGCCGCGCCTACGACTCAGTACCGGTCGGTTCAGCTGGGGGTGCCGTCCCGCCAAAGGGCCGCGTCGTCGGTGAGCGAGCCGGCGAGTTCCGCCAGCTCAGCCTGCTGGCGGCCGAGCATGCTCTCAAGCAGCACGCGCGTCGCCTCGAGCAACCCGAAGACCGCGTCTTCTGTGACGCGGTAGTAGATGGTGGTGCCGTCCCGGCGTCCGCTCACGAGCCCCTGTTTGCGGAGCAGCGCGAGGTGCTGAGATGTCCCGCTCGAATCGAGACCGAGCGCGCCTTGCAGGCTCCCGACCGAACGCTCACCATCCCGCAGCAGCTCGATGATGCGCACCCGCGCGGGGTGCCCGAGTGCGCGGAAGATCTCCGCCTTCGCGGCATACACCGGGCGCGAATCGCCGTTCACCGCGTGCAGCGTCGCGCGGGCGTCGCGCGCCCGCTTGCGCCGATCAGGTCCAAGCGACTCGAACTCTTCCTGTTGCAGCTGCGCCTCCGGGCAATACGCACGGAAGGGGCTGCAACGATCTGCAGCCCCTTCCAGGACTAACTGGATGTGCTCGGTCGCCACCGAGCCAGCATCAGTACACCAGACCGACGGCCAATTTCCAACTCCTATCTGATCATAATCTTACGAAGTTCTACGATTTGGGCGAGTGCGCCGGAAGTCGGCGGCACGGGACCGGGTCCTGCCGCACCGCGGGGCCGCCGCCCGGCAGGGTGCCCAGGACCTCGACCTGTACCCGATCCCGGCGCGCCGTGAGCGCGGCGAGCCCGGGCACCGAACCATCACCGGCATGCCGGGCCGCGATGTGGGCGAACCGCTCGATACGCTCAGTCGTCAATGCGCTCGACACCGCGCATCACGTCCGCTCACTGGTGTTCGTCGCTCTCCGGAAGGACCAATCGCATGTCCGCCGACCGCTGCATCGCGGCACCGATGGTGACGTCGTCGTCGAGGATCACGCGAGCACGCACGCGTATGGGTTGCCGATCGGTCCCGTCGGGCGGAATCATGTGCAGATGAGCGCCTTGAACGCCCGCAAGGACCCTCGGCCGGCGCGCACCACCTCGGGGCGCTCCGACAGCTCCGGGCGTGCGCGCTGGTGGCTGGCGACCCTGGTGCTGGTCGCCGGGGCGGCATCACTGTCGACCGAGATGACGGGAGCCCGGCTGCTTGCGCCGTACTTTGGTGCGTCGGACCTGGTGTGGTCCAACGTCATCGGCCTCATCCTGGTCTCGCTGGCGGTGGGCTACTGGCTCGGCGGCAAGCTTGCGGACCGATATCCGACCCACCGCGCCCTCGCCACCGTCGTCCTTGTCGCCGCGCTCGCGCTCGCCGTGATTCCGTTCGCCGCGCGCCCGTTGTTCCTGGCATCCGCAAACGCGTTCGCCAATGTGTCCGCCGGTGCGTTCATCGCGAGCTTCTTTGGCGCCCTGGCGATGTTCATCATCCCGGTGACGGCCCTCGGAGCGGTCGCGCCGTGGTCGATTCGGCTGAGCGTCGAGACCATCGGGCGCTCCGGATCGGTCGCGGGGCGGCTCTACGCACTCTCGACGGTCGGCGCCATCATCGGCACCTTCCTGCCGGTCCTCGTCCTGATCCCTCTCATCGGCACCCGCCGGACGTTGCTGTGCACTGCGGCGCTGCTGGCCGTGACGGCGATCCCGGCGCTCGACCGTCGGCTCGTCTGGGTCCCGCTCGCGCTCATCGGGCTGATCGCGCTCCCGCTGGGAGCCATCAAGCCGGCCGGTCCGGGTGAGCGCATCCTGTTCGAGGGCGAGTCGACGTACCAGTTCGTGCAGGTGGTCCAGGAGTCCAACGGCGACCGCGTCCTGCATCTCAACGAAGGCTGGGCCGCACACTCCCTGCTGCCGGCGCGGGGCATCCTCACCGACAACTACTGGGATGCGTTCACCGCCGTGCCCGCTCTGGCGGGCGGGTCCCACGGCCGCGCACTTGTGCTCGGCAACGCCGGTGGCACGGTTGCGACCCTCTATGGCCACATCTGGCCCAACGTCACCATCGACGGCGTCGAGATCGATCCACTGGTGACCACCGCGGGGCGGCACTACCTCGACATGGCGAATCCGCGCCTGCACGTCTTCACCGCGGATGCGCGCTTCTGGCTCGAAGGCAGCAGACCGCGCTACGACGTGATCGTCGTCGACGCGTATGCCCAGCCGTACATCCCCTTCTACCTGGCCACACGTGAGTTCTTCGCGCTCGTGGCCCGCCATCTCACGCCCGGCGGCGTCGTGGCGGTCAACGTCGGCACGCCGCCGGATCAGACCGCGCTGGTCGGCCGGATCGCCACGACCATGCACGCGGTGTTCCCGACCGTGATGACCGATCGCTACACGACGTTCAATTCGATCGTGCTGGGGTTCGCGGACCCGACCGCGACGCGGGCCGCTCAGCGCGCGCTCACGCACGCAGCGGGTCTCGCCGGGGGGCCCGCCCGGCAACTCGCGGCCGGCCTGGTCGCCGTGCCGGCGGGCGGCACGCCGCTCACCGACGATCGCTCGCCGATCGAACTGCTCACCGATCAGGCACTGCTGGCATACCTGTCTGAAGGGGCGCCTGGGGCTCGCTGAACCACCCCGCCGACGCACCGAGCACGCAGCGTCGCACGGCGGCGCCCCGGCCGGCCGGCTCGCTCACCGGGTGCGTTGCCGTTACGCCGATGCCATTGAGGCGCCCGGGCGTTGCGGTCTAGCATGGCCTATGACCTCCGCCTGGTTACCCCTGCCAAACTTCAGCGCCTGGCAAGCCACCTGCGACACGCTGCACGCTCATACGCAAGTGCTCGGGAAACTCGCGGCCGCGCTCGCGCCGCCGGAGCCGCAGCTGCAACATGCCGCGCTGCGGTTGACCGCACGCGGCTGGGAGACCCCGCTCCTGACCGCCCCGGACGGCTCCGGCGCCATCGTTGCGGCCCTGGACCTGCACACCCACGAATCGGTCGTCGAGCACAGCGACGGTCGTGTCCGTCAGGTGTCGCTGACCCCCCATCGTCCGGTCGGCGACGTCACACGTGCGGTCCTCGAGGCCGTGCGAACGCTCGCGGGCAGTGATGTCATCATCAACACGACCCCGCAAGAGGTGCCCTGGACCGTGCCGCTTGACGCTGACGACGAGCATGCGACCTACGACGCAGGTCAGGTGTCGGCATACTTCGCGGCGGCCACGCAGGCCGCCCTCGTCCTCGCGCGCTTTCGCGCGCCGTATCGCGGCCGCTCGACACCGGTCAACGCCTGGTGGGGTTCGTTCGACCTGGCCGTGAGCCTATTCTCCGGCGAACCCGCCGACCCGCCGTCCGACGACTTCATCATGCGCAATGCGATGACGGCCCAGGAGATCGCGATCGGTTGGTGGCCGGGCGACGCCCGGTATGACCGGCCGGCCTTCTATGCCTACGCGTATCCGCTTCCCGAAGGCTGGGAGCCGACCACGCCCGCGCCGGCGGCAGCGCGGTGGGATAAAGCCCTGGGCGAGTATGTGCTCGACTGGCACGACGCCTGCGCCGCGCGCGACCCTGCCGGAACGGTCATGGAGTTTGCGCTGTCGGTCTTCCGCCACACCTGCACGTCGTGCCACTGGGATGCGGCGCTCGGAGCGAGCGCCGAGGGTTCGCCGCCGCCGGTCGCCTGAGCAGCCGGACGGTTCAGTCAACGCTGAGCTCGAACACGACTTCGTCGACGTAACACCAGTACCAGTCTTCGCCCGGCTCCACCGAGCGAATGATTGGGTGCCCGGTCGCGTGGAAGTGCGCAGTGGCGTGTCGGTTCGGGCTGTTGTCGCAGCACCCGATCACACCGCATTCGGTACAGCGCCGCAGGTGCACCCATTGGGAGCCGAGGGCGATGCAGGCCGGACACCCCGCGACGCCCGTTCCGTCCTCGCGATGGTGGATCGTATCCAAGTGCGTACAGGTTTCGGCCGTGGGGGCTCCTCCCCGAAATGGTCCGTCGGCGAACGCCCGGTCCGTGCGCCGATCTTGACGCCGAGCGGCGACGTCCGTCAATCCGGGTCCGCCATCGGCGTCGCGGCCGCGCGGCGGCTCGTGCCTCGCGCGCGATGCGGGCGACAGGACGGGGCCGCCCGCGGCCCGGAACGTCAACGACCCCCGGGCCTGCCTGCGCCCGGGGGTCGAGTGGATTCAGTATCGGCCGGCGGTGCGGTTTCCTAAAGGACTGCGCACCGGCCGTAAGGCCGGGCCGCCGACGCCCGTAAGTGGCCTCGCGATCGGCGTGAATTCCGTCGGCCGGCGCCGGTCCTACGGGTCACCCGTCGACGACCGGACCGACGCTGCGATGCACAGCACCTCGTCGAACGTGGCGGTCCGAAGCGGCGACGACAGCGCCGTGCCGTCGAGCCGATCGGTGCAGAAGATCGCCGGTCCGCGCACCGGCGCCGATCCCGGCGCGAGCACGTAGCGACTTCCGTGTGCCGTCCGCAAGACGTCCTGCGGCGCGGGCACCCGGCCTTCCAGACGGCCCGTGTCGTTGACGTTTATGCCGATTTGGGCCACGTCGGGCACTTGCTCAAAGATCTCCAGGGCGCGTCCGATGTACCGCTCGGGCGCGAAGAACTGCCACCCGGCCGGAAGATGTACCCAGTAGGCACCGCCCACAAGCGCGCGGGCCGCCGCACGTAGGTCGCTCGGCCCGCTCGCGCTGGACACCACCTCGATGAACGGATAGCGCTCGGCGAGCCACGCTTTGGCGTCCGCCGACATGCCGGTGTCGATCAGGACGAACCGGCCGACCCGGGGAACGTCAACGCAGCAGCGCAAGAAGGAATTGATCGAGCGGGCGAGACTGTCGGGGTCGGGGTCCGCCTCGATGGTCAGGGTGACCTCGACCCCGGGGTCCCCGGTGGGACTGGTCGACGTATCAACCTTCACCAGCGGCGCCTCTCCGACGGGGAGCGCGTCATCGTCGAACTGGCGTCCACGGCGGGCAACGAGCGTCCTCGCGAGCATGTCGGGGTACGACGATGCCGCCTCAAGCAGGGCCGGCACCGCGAAGTCGCGGTTCTCGGCCACGCGGTCACGCTCGTCGTCGGGCAGATCCGGGCTCGCCAGCAAGACGCGGCACAGCGCGAAGCTCTCCATGTGCTTGCCGATCCAGTAGGCACAGATCGCCTGTTCGTCGAGCGCGCGCCACGCGTAGACATCGGCACCGACGAACAGCGCATCGCCCTCGGGGAGCGCGATGCTTGCCGACCGCTCAGCAAACAGGTACCCGAGCTGGAAGCGACCGCCGATGCGGAACTGGCGCGCCAGCGCATGCAGCGGTTCCGCCCGGACCGGGCGCGCCTCCCAGGCGCGCAGGTAGGCGTCCTGGATCTCAGACCACGGCGCATCGAGCAGGACCATGCAGTCGCCGCACCGAAACAGCGCGTAGTAGACCTCCTCGTCCCAACCGCCCATCTCGGCCCGCGTGCGGTACCAGGCCAGCGCATTGGCGGGGTCGCCCGCGTCGAAGTAACTCTGGGCCAGATAGAAGACCGAGCGTGCGTCGTCGGGATTGCGCGTCACCTCGGCCAGCAGCAGATCGCGATCGCGCTCATATTTTTTGGGGTCGAGATTGCGGCCGCCCAGGCGCCGGGAGTCGATGTAATAGTCGCCTTCGAGGCGCGCGTCGGTTGTCGGGTCGTCACAGACCGCGCACTCGTGGACGACGCCCTCGTACCTCCAGCGCACGCCGTCGCGAAACAGCTGGCGCCGCCAGTAGCTGAACCCGGACCCGTAGCGCAGCAAGTAGCAGTCGGCGGTCAGCCCCCTGAACTCGAGCGTTCCGACGATCATGTCGTCGGCGTCCATGACCCAAATGTAGTCGCCGTGCCCGCGGGCAAGGTTCAGCGCCTCGCTGCGATTGTGACCGAAGTTGTGCCACTCACGTTCGTGCAGCTCACCGGGGATCCCGAGGGTATGCATGCGGGCGCGAATGATGTCTTGAGTCCCGTCGTCGGAACCCGTGTCGACGATCACCCAGTAGGAGATGTACGGCGCGACGGCATCCAGCACCTCGTGCACGATGTGCGCCTCGTTGCGCACGATCATGTTCAGACAAATCGACGGGCCGTCCGGCATGCCGGGATGCTACCCCGTCGCTCCCCGGCGACGCGGATCGCGTGAACGTCCGGTGCGCGCCCATATGGTGATGGGTGCACTTGACGAGTCGGCCGGGAGGGCTCCCTGGACAGCGCCATCACGATTCACGGACTCCGAAAGACCTTCGGCAAGACGCTTGCCCTCGACGGGTTGGATCTCGAGGTCGCCACCGGGGAGGTCCACGGGTTCGTCGGACCCAACGGCTCGGGCAAGTCCACCACGATCCGGATCCTGCTGGGGCTCCTGCACGCCGACGCGGGCGAGGTCGTCCTGCTTGGAGGCGACCCCTGGCGCGACACCGTCGCCTTGCACCGGCGGCTGGCGTACGTGCCCGGCGAGGTCACGCTGTGGCCGCAGCTGAGCGGGGGTGAGGCAATCGATCTGCTGGGCCGCCTGCGCGGGGGTTTCGACCCGGCCCGCAAGGCGGAACTGCTCGCGCGGTTCGAGCTGGACCCGACCAAGACCGGCCGCAGCTACTCCAAGGGCAATCGGCAAAAGGTCGCGCTCGTGGCCGCGCTCGCGTCCGATGTGGAGTTGCTCATCCTCGACGAGCCGACCTCCGGCCTCGACCCGCTGATGGAGTCCGTGTTCCAGCGCTGCATCGAGGAGGCCAAGGCCGCCGGCCGCACCGTGCTGTTGTCCAGCCACATCCTCTCCGAGGTCGAGGCCCTGTGCGACCGGGTCAGCATCCTGCGCCAGGGACGCGTGGTGCAGCGCGGCACACTCGACGAGCTGCGCCGTGTCACGCGGACGACGGTCGTGGCGACGCTTGAGCGGATGCCGGACGACCTCGCGGGATGGCCCGGTGTCCACGGACCGCTGATCCACGGTTCCCGGGTCCGCTGCGATGTCGAGACGCCCGTGCTCACCGAGTTCATGACGCACCTGACCGCATGCGGGATCGTCTCGCTGGTCACCCAGCCACCGACGCTCGAGGATCTGTTTCTGCGCGAGTATGCGGACGAGCCGTCGTGACCGAACCCCTCGCCGGGTTCTGGATCCTCGTGCGCCATGCGCTCCGGCTCGATCGCGTACGCCTGACCGTCTGGGTGTTGGGGATCGCCTTCATCCCTGTCGTCACCTACGCGACCTACACGTCGCTCTACCCGACGCTCGCCGACCGCATTTCGCTCGGGGTCACCCTGCAGTCGAATCCCTCATTTTCGCTGCTGCTCGGACCGGCACGGAATCTGGGCGATGCCGGGGGCTACACGGCCTGGCGCACGATCGGCATCTGCGCGATCTTCGTCGGCGTTATGAGCATCCTCACCGTCGTCCGGCACACCCGCACCGACGAGGAGACCGGACGCACCGAACTGCTGGCGGCCGGCTGCGTGGGGCGGTTCGCGTTTCTCGCGGCGGGCCTCGCGACCGCGATGATCGCGTGCGTCACCACGGGCCTGGCGATCGCCGTCGGGCTCGTCGCCTCGGGGGCATACCCGGTGGGGGCGGTGGCGTACGGGCTCGCGGCGATGCTCGCCGGCGCCGTGTTCGCCGGTGTGGCCGCGGTGGCCGTGCAGGTCGGCAGCTTCGGGCGCACGGCGATCAGTCTTTCGGTCGCCGTCATCGCCATCGCCTACCTCCTGCGCGCCTGGGGAGACGCATCCGCCTTTCATTGGATTGCCTGGGTGTCGCCACTCGGCTGGACGGAGAAGATCTCGGCATTCGGTGAAAACCGCTGGTGGACGCTCGGCCTGTCGCTCGCGTTGACCATCGTGCTGATCGGCGTCGCCGTGGCACTCGTCGCCCACCGCGACTTCGGCCGCGGGCTGATTGCCGCACACCACGGGCCGGCCGACGCGCGGCCGGCCTTGTCGGGGGCATTCGGTTTGGCATGGCGGCTCCACCGCGCGCGACTCGCCGGCTGGGCCATCGGTCTCGCCGCCTATGGGGCGCTCGTGGGATCGGTCGCACAGTCGATCGCGTCGGTGATCGCCCACAGCAACCTTGGCCAGCGATTCCTGGGCTCTGGACACAACTTCGTCGATCTGTACCTGGCGGAGATCATCAACCTGATGGGCATCGTGGCGACCGTGTACGGCATCCAGGCGCTCTTGACCGCCCGCGCCGAGGAGGTCGAGGGTCGCGTCGAGCTGTTGTTGTCAACCCCGCTGACCCGCGGCCGCTGGCTCGCCAGCCACCTGCTGTTCGCGCTCGCAGGGTCGGCGATCGTCGTCATCGTGGGCGGTGTCGGCGCGGGCGTGACGGCCAACCTGGACGGCGCGCCCACCTCGATCGGGGCGGTCTTCTGGGGGTCGGTCGCGCAGATTCCTGCCATCTGGTTCATCCTCGCGCTGACGGCGGCCCTGTTTGGCATCATGCCGCGCCTCAGCGTCCTCGGATGGTCCATCATCGCGGCGACGTTTGTGATCGGATTCTTCGGTCCGCTGCTCAAGTTGCCCCGGCTCGCACTCGATCTGTCGGTGTTCACGCATGTTCCTCATCTGCCGGGAGGGAGCGTCGACGCCACGCCGCTGGTGGTGCTCGGGCTACTGGCCGCCGCACTGCTGATCGTCGCGATGGTCGGATTCCGCCGCCGTTCGATCACGTCCTAGGACCGCCGCGTCGCTCGGCCGGGGCCGCGCGTGTTACTTGTGGTCCTGCGCCTCGCGCAGTGCACGCACTTCTCCGACCAGATCATCGATCCGCGCATGCAGCGCGGCGAGGTCGGGACTGGCGTCCGGATCAATGCGCCGGCGCCGGCGGGCCTGCTCGATAAACAGGTTGGTCACGGCCGCCGTGGTCACGGTCATGAACGCCAGGCCGGTCATCATGACCACGACGCCGACGCCCCTGCCGAGCTCGGAGGTCGGTACGACATCGCCATAGCCGACCGTCGTGACCGTCTGGACTGCCCACCACAGCCCTTCGCCGATGCTGTGGATGTGCTCCGGGTCAGACAGGCGGATCAGCACACCGGCGACGATCGTGAGCGACGCCGTCACGACCGTCAGCAGTACCCACGCGGTCTTGAACGGCTCCTCGGAGAACCGCTCGAACCACCGCTCCGGCCGGTGGCGTCCGCGCAGGAGGTCGTCAGCCATCGATGCCCATCGCCGGGACCGCGACATCGTCGACCCGGGCCTCACGCGAGGTGATGAGCACCGACAACAGGATCGCACCCACGATCATCATGCAGGCGGCGGCAAAGAACGCGACGCGATATCCGCTCACGGCGGCAGTCATCTGCTCGAACGACGTCGGTGGGTGACCCAGCCCGGACAGGTGCGAGGTCACCTGCTGTGCGGCGAGCGTCGAGAGGACCGCCAGCCCCAGCGCACCGCCGACCTGCTGCGACGCGTTCAGCAGGCCCGAGGCCAGACCGGCGTCCTCCGCGTCCGACCCGTACGTCGCCAACATCGTGAGGGGCATGAACGTCAGACCGAGTCCGAACCCCATGACCACAAGCCCCGGCAGCACCTCGGTGAGGTAGCTGCCGTTCGCGGAGATCATGGTCATCAGGCCGAGCCCAATCGCCGCAACGACCATTCCAATCAGGCCGGTCGTCTTGATCCCGAGCGGGCCGATCACCCGTTGGGACACGTTGGCCGAGATGATGATCGCGGCCGTCAACGGCAGGAAGCTGAGGCCCGCCCGCAGCGGGCTGAAGCCCAGGACTTCCTGCACATACAGGGACGCAAAGAAGAAGACCGAGAACATCCCGCCCGCCACGATGAGCATCGTGGTGTCCGCGGCGCGCAGCGTACGTGTCTTGAAGATCGACAGCCGCACGAGCGGATGCTCGACATGGGATTCGATCAGCAGGAACGCCACCAGCAGCGCGATCCCGCCGGCGATGAACCCAACGGTCCGCGCGGCAAACCAGCCGTACTGGTTGGCACCGACGATCCCGTAGACGATCGACATCAGCCCTCCCGTCGCCGTCGCGGCGCCGGCCAGGTCGAACCCCCGCCACCCCAGCTTGTGCACGGGCGCCATCGCCGGCAGCACCCGCCAGGCGACGATCACCACCGTGATGCCGACGGGAATGTTGATGAAGAAATTCCAGCGCCAGGACAGATACTCCGTCAGCGCGCCGCCCAGGATCAGGCCGATCGACGCGCCGCCGACCGCGATCGCGGCCCATACCGCGAGCGCCTTCGCCCGCTGGCGGCCGTCGGTGAACGTCGTCGTCACGATCGACAGCGCGATCGGCGAGATGAACGCCGCCCCGAAGCCCTGCAGCGCCCGGAAGAAGATCAGCATGCCGGCCGAGGTTCCGACGGCGTTCATCAGTGATGCGAAGGTGAACAGCATCACCCCGAGGATGAACAGGCGCTTGCGTCCGAACAGGTCGCCGGCGCGGCCGCCCAGCAGCAAGAAACCGCCGAGCACCAACGTGTACGCGTTGACCACCCACTGGAGGTTGTCGACCGTGAAGTGCAGGTTGCGTTGAATGGCCGGCAGCGCGACGTTCACGATCGTCGAATCGAGCACGACCATGAACTGCGCCATGCAGACGATGACCAGCACGAACCAGGGGTTGACATGGCGTTCCGCCGACGGGGCGTCGGCCGTTGCAACCGCAGACTCGCTCAAGGTCACCTCAAATCGCACGGGGACTTGCACGCCACGGACGCGCGCAGGAGGGACCGCATGGCGCATCGCGCACCGTCATCGCCCTCTGCCAGTTGCGCCTGCGCGCTGGCGACGCACACCACGGCGGCGTCGGGAACGATCGCATCCGGAGGCGTCGCAGTCACTGTACCGCAGCCGGCGTTTCCCCCGCCGCCCGGGGCGGTGCCAATCCGTGGCGTGACCCCGAGCAGTCGGTGGAACAGGAGACCCATGATTGATCTCACCTGGTATTTCGGCGCGCGCCAGCCGAACTTGAGGCGGGCGGCCGCAGGCGTCCCGCAGACGCCGGGCCTGTGGCGCGTCGATCGACCGCGCCGGGGCTTCCGTCTACGACGCCGACAGCAGTCGGCGCAGGGCCTGGTCGGCGCCGGCCTCGCCGCGCTCGTGTGCCCGCAGGTAAGCGGCCCGAGCACCCGCGCTGTCGCCGTTGGCTTCGAGCATCAGCCCGAGGTTGAACGCGCCGCCGCCGTGGCCGCGTTCGTCGGCACGAACAAACGCCGCCTGGGCCTCGACGAGCTCGCCGCGCTCGTGGAGGACGACCCCGAGATTGGCCGCGCCGCCGCCGTGGCCGAGTGCGTCGGCCTGTGCGAATGCCTGCTCGGCGCCGTCGGCGTCGCCGCGCAACTCGCGCAGCAAGCCGAGGTGGAACGCGCCGTTTCCGTCGCCCCGCTCGGCGCCGCGCGCGTAGGCAACCTCAGCGGCCGCACGGTCCTTGCGCTCGTGGAACGCGACCAGGCCAAGATGCGTCGCCGCCCCGCCATGGCCCATCGCGTCGGCCTCGACCCACAGCGCCTCGGCAGCCTCCACGTCGCCGTCTCGGTACAGGAGCACGAGCCCGCGCTGGAACAGGTCCTCGGCGGCGTGCCCCCCGGGGTGGGGGGTCGGGGCGTTGGGGGTCGGTTCGCTCACGTGACGTCGTCCTGATGGGTCGCGGTGCGCCCGCGCGGGAGTGGCAGGCAGGACCAGATTACCGATCCCCCGGGGGTGCGCCACTACCGCCGCGACGCCGGCGACCGACACCGGCGCCAGGCGATGTTGCAGGTGAAGGCGACGACAGTCGATGGTCATCGGCTGTCGTCGCGCGTATCGTACGGCCAATGACCACGCGGATCCTTCACCTCACGCAGGTGACCAAGGTCCCCCTGCTCGATCGCGCCGGCGAGCGGCTCGGCCGCGTCGAGGACGTCCTGGTACGCATCTCCGACGGCGGGTATGCCCCGATGGTGGGGATCACCGCCCGCGTCAGCGGGCGTGACGTGTTCCTACCGGCCGAGCTCATCGCGGCGGTCGAACCGGGGCGGATGCGACTCGCACGCGAGAAGTTCGACATGCGCC
Organism: Thermoleophilia bacterium; assembly: GCA_017882585.1. GTDB lineage: Bacteria > Actinomycetota > Thermoleophilia > Miltoncostaeales > Miltoncostaeaceae > CAITWD01. The sequence continues at coordinate 20,925 of JADGPF010000023.1, read as the reverse complement.
GCTTCGAACGGCGGCCCGGCGAGGTGCTCCTGCGCAAGGACGTCCTGGGGCGCCGGCTGATCAACCTCACGGGTGCGCACTTGGTCCGCGCGAACGAGATCGTGCTCGCTCAGATCGTAGATACCTGGTGCGTGGTCGGCATCGACACATCGTTGGGCGCGCTCTTGCACCGGTTGATGCCGCGCTCACGGCGCCAGCCGCCGAACCGACCCTTCCTGGACTGGACGAGCGTCCGGCCGTTTCTCAGCCACGTCCCCGGTGCCGGCGACGGGCTCCCGGCGACCGAGCTGACCCGCTTGCACCCGGCCCAGATCGCCGATCTTGTCGAGGCGGCCTCCCATGAGGAAGGCCAGGAGATCATCGATGCGGTTCGCCACGACTCCGAGCTCGAGGCCGACGTCTTCGAGGAGATGGACGTCGAGCACCAACTCGAGTTCTTGGAAGAGCGCTCCGACGCAGACACGGCGAGTTTGATCGGACGGATGGCACCCGACGATGCGGCCGATCTGATCATGGAGTTGGACCAGGACCGGCGGCGTCCGATCCTTGACCTTCTTCCGACGAAACACCAGCGCAAGGTGCGTACGCTGCTCGGATACAACCCGTCGACGGCCGGCGGACTCATGGGCCTCGACTTCTTGTGCCTGGACGCGCGCACGTCGGTGGGAGCCGCGGTCGCGGCGATCCGGGACTCCGAGCTGTCGCCGGAGGCGCTCGAGACGATCTTCACCCACGATGCCGATGGTCGGCTCGACGGTGCGATTCGGGTGGTCCCCCTGCTCCGACACGACAACGCGACGCTCTTGGCCGACGTCGTCGAGCACTCGCCTCCGCACCTGCACGCCGATCGCGAGGTCTCGGACATCGCGATCGTGATGTCGGACTTCAACCTGACCGTCGCCCCTGTCGTCGACCACGACCATCGCATTCTGGGGGTCGTCACCGTCGACGACCTGCTTGAAACACTTATCCCCGAAGAGTGGAAATGGCGTGCCGACGTCAGTCGTGAGGATTGACCGGACTGCCTTGAGTGGTACGGTCCCAAGGCGCGTACGACCTGTACGCCCACCCGAACCTGGCAACGAGATGACGGATACCGACAATCCTCACAGTACCGAGCGTCCGCGCGTAGCCGGGAAGCCGGAGGTCGTACCGAGCATGTAGCTCGCTCGCGGCTCCCGCCGGACCAAACTGCACGCGCGGACGACCCAGTCCGCAGTGTTGTGCTGTTTTTCCGGGAGGTCCGCGATGAGTGATCAGACTCAAGTGCCCGCTGACGGGTCTCCCGTCACGCGGCGGACTGTCCTGGATTCCGCCCATATCGGTGACATTCAGGGCGCGTTCGGGACGATCGGGCAACACGAGCTCGGGCGCGCGGGGTGGCGGCGGCGGCTGCTCGCGCTGCTGGCGATCCTGGGTCCGGGAATCATCGTCATGGTCGGCGACAACGACGCCGGTGGCGTGTCCACCTACAGCCAGGCCGGGCAGAACTACGGCACGAGCCTGTTGTGGGTCCTGATACTGCTGATCCCGGTGCTGATCGTCAATCAGGAGATGGTGATCCGCCTCGGCGCCGTCACCGGGGTCGGGCACGGCAAGCTGATCTTCGAACGTTTCGGCAAGTTCTGGGGGGCGTTCTCGGTCGGTGATCTGTTCATCTTGAACTTCCTGACGATCGTGACCGAGTTCATCGGGGTGGACCTCGCGCTCGGGTATTTCGGGGTCAGTAAGTACATCTCGGTTCCGCTGGCCGCACTGACACTCGTGGCGGTCACCGCCTCGGGCAGCTTCCGGCGTTGGGAACGATTCATGTTCGTCTTCATCGCGGCGAACGTACTCGTGATTCCCCTGCTGGTGATGAGCCACCCGTCCGCGGGCTCGGTCGTCAGGCACACAACCGTTCCCGGGATCAAGGGCGGGGTCACCTCGACGTCGATCTTGCTGATCATCGCGATGGTCGGCACGACGGTCGCCCCGTGGCAGTTGTTCTTCCAACAGTCCAACATCGTCGACAAGCGGATCACCACGCGCTGGATCAACTACGAGCGCGCCGACACGTGGATCGGGGCGTTTGTCTGCGTACTCGCTGCCGGGGCGCTGATCTGCATCACCGCATTTGCCTTCGGCGGGACGCCACTGGCGGGCAACTTCACCGACGCGGGCGGAGTCGCCACCGGGCTGCAGCACTATCTCGGAAACGCCGCGGGGGCGATGTTCGCGATCCTCCTGCTGAACGCCGCGTTGATCGGCGCCGCCGCCGTGACGCTGGCGACCTCATACGCGGTGGGCGACGTATTCGGACTGCGGCACTCGCTGCATCGGGGCATCCTCGACGCGAAGGCGTTTTACGCGAGCTTCTGCGGATTCGTGATCCTCGCGGCCGCCATCGTGCTGATCCCCGGCGCGCCGCTCGGCGTCATCACCACGGCGGTTCAGGCCCTCGCGGGGGTCTTGCTGCCGAGTGCCAGCATGTTCTTGCTGTTGCTGTGCAACGACAAGGAGGTACTCGGGCCGTGGGTCAACCGTCCATGGCTGAACCTGCTGGCGGTGTTCATCCTCGGCGTCCTGCTCGTGCTCTCAGGGATCCTGATGGCGACGGTCCTGTTCCCGACGATCAACGTGACCGAGCTGACGGTTGTGCTCGGAGGGCTACTCCTGGTGGGACTCATCGGATTCGCGATCGTCGCGGCCCTGCGTGGACGATCCGGGGCCGCCGTGCCCGCACCGCGACTCGACAAGGCCCAACGCGAGACCTGGACGATGCCCCAACTGGCCTTTCTGGGTCGGCCGACGATGTCGCGCCCCGTGAAATTGGCGATGTGGACGCTGCGCATCTACCTGGTGATCTCCGTGCTCCTGTTGATCGTCAAGGCGGTCCAACTCGGAACGAAGTAGGCCTGGCTGGCCTCGGGTCGCCGACCACGGGCCGTGAGCCATCCCGTACGCGGCCACGATCCGTCGGCGGCATGTCGCGATCGGCCGCGTACGCGGTGGAGCTCGTCATGTCGACCGATGTCCGACCTTGCGGGCCACTGAACGACGTCTGCCCAACGGTCGCACAGGCTGCGTTTGACTCGAACGCGGCATCGACCGTGCGCGCGTCGAGGGACCAAAGCGCGCTCCGGAAATCAGCGTTCGCGGGTTGTCCCCCGTGCTCGTCGGACTCGTCTGCCGGGGGATCGCGATCGCGGTCAGCCGGGGGCAGTTGGAGGCGTGGACGCCCGCACGAGCCCCGTCTCCGTGCATCCTGGACGATGCCCTCGGGGAGCCGTGTCCGGGCGCCCCACTCTTCCGTTGCCGGTGCGGCCGGCGATGTGGGTGCGGCGGGCCCATCTGATCGTCGCGGTGCTCGTGCCGGTGATCACGGCGGCTCAGCTGTCCGGGTCGTGCGGGGTTCCCGACCCGCCGCGGGTATCCTCCACCCGGGCGCCGCGTCCGCCGAGGCGGCGCCCTCGGCCACCCGCACCGGGAAGGTGCTCCACGTGAGCGATCGGCACGCGTTCATCCACAAGGTCATCGCGCCGCTGCGGGTCGCGCCCGATCGCCGGGTCCACCTCGGCGAGGGTTGGGATCCGTCGGACACCTTCGGCACGCTCACAAAGGACGCCGCCGAGCTGCGCCTGGCCGAGGGTGTCGAGCTCCTGTCCGACTACCAGCAGCGTCTGGCCGCCCAGAACACCTTCGCGGTGCTGATGATCATCCAGGGCATCGACGCCGCCGGCAAGGACGGCACCATCAAACACGTCATGAGCGGGGTCAATCCCCAAGGGGTCGACGTCCACGCATTCAAGGTCCCGTCGGCGGAGGACCTAAGCCACGACTACCTGTGGCGGTACCAGCGCCAACTGCCCGCGCGGGGACGCATCGGAATCTTCAACCGGTCCCACTACGAGGAAGTCACCGTGGTGCGCGTGCACCCCAACTTGCTCGCCCATGAGCAGCTGCCGGCCGCGCAGCCGGAGAACCGGTTCTGGGAGCGCCGTTACCGCGAGATTAACGACTGGGAGCGGTACCTCACCGACAATGGCATCCGCGTCGTCAAGGTGTTCCTGCACATCTCGCGCGACGAGCAGCGCCAGCGCCTGCTAGCTCGGATCGACGACCCGTCGCGCAATTGGAAGTTCTCGCCGGAGGACCTCGCCGAGCGCGAGCACTGGCGGGCGTACCAAAAGGCCTTCTCCGAGATGCTCAGCAACACGAGCACGCCGTGGGCCCCCTGGTACATCGTGCCGGCGAATCACAAGTGGTTCGCGCGGGCCGCGACGGCGAGCATCCTGGTCAACGCGCTCGACGAGATCGACCCGCAGTTTCCGGCGATCGACGCGGCTACGCACGCGGTGATGTCCGACGCGCGGCGCGAGCTGGCCGGCGGCGGCTAGCTGTAACGGCCCACCGAGTGAGTCGGTACAGCTAGACCGCACGCCGACGCGCGGCGCGGATCGGGGACGACTAGAGGAGCGGCCCAGGCGGCGGCGTGGTCCCGCCCGTGCTGCCCGTGCTGCCCGACGGACCCGTGCAGTGGCCGTCCGAGCCGCTGGGCCCGTAGGACGACTGGAGCCCACCGCCCCGGTCCCCACCCGAGTTCCCCCCGTCGTGCCACCGCGAGCCGCTATGCGATCCATAGGAGTGATGGCCGCCGTGTCCGCCGCCCGAGCCGCAGGCCATCGCCGCCGGAACCCCGACGACCCCCAGCGCCACTGCCGCAACCGCGCTCACCCGCACCAGCTGTGCCTTCACGGTGTTCCCCCTGACACTTGACACGCTCTGACCGGGCTTCGCCCGCGAGGGGTGCATCGGCAGCTTTGCCCGAAAGGTCAACCCCTCTCCGGCTGGCGCCACCTGGCGGTCCGCCAGCCGCGACGCCGACAAGGACATCGCCCGCTGTGGCGGTAATCAGAAGGCATGCCTCGTCGCTCAACCGCAAGGAGCACCGACCCGTGTCAACCGCATCACCACCGTCGTCCCCCGACGCGCTGACCTACGAGTTCGTCGCGGCCCTGCGCCGCCTGTGGTGGGTCCCGCTCATCCTCGGAATCTTCTGGGTCGTCTTTTCGCTCGTCGTGTTCCGCTTCGACATCCACTCGGTGAACGCCGTGGGAATCCTCATCGGCGTCGTCTTTCTGGTCGCCGGGCTCGAGGAACTGCTGACCGCGGGCGCCGTCCGCGGCGGGTGGCGATGGCTGCACGCGATCCTGGGCGTCGCATTTGTCGTCGGTGCGATCGTCTCGTTCGTCCACCCGGGCAACACCTTCCTCGCCCTCGCGGAGATCGTCGGATGGCTGCTGCTTATCAAGGGCCTGTTCGACATCGTGCTGGCCCTGTCAAACCGCCAGCTTGAGCTCTGGTGGACACGGCTGGTGCTCGGACTGATCGAGCTCGCACTGGCATTCCTGGTCTCCGGCGACATCGACAAGCGCGCATTGTTCGTGCTCATCTTCGTCGGCGCCAGCGCCATGCTGCGCGGCGTCGCGCTGATCATCACCGCGTTCCAGCTGCGCGCGCTGGACAGGTAGCCATCCGCGCGGCGGTCCGGCGCTCGGTCCGGACCGCCGCGACGACCACGGAGTCGCCGATGATCCGACCCTCGATCGAATGCTGGCTCGTGCGCCGCACCCCCGCCGGGGCGATGATCCTGCTGCTGCACGCACCCAACGCGCCCGGCAAGCACCCGCCGCTCTGGCAGCCGGTCTCGGGGGGAATCGAGCCCGGCGAAGACGCGCGAGCCGCGTGCTGCCGAGAAGTGCACGAAGAGGCCGGGCTGCATCTCGACGGGCACGACCCGATTTGCGTGATCGACCAGATCACGATCGTGGCGCGCCCCGGGTTGACCCTCGACAAGAGCGTGTATGCCGCCATCGCCCCCGCGGGCGACATCCGGATCGACGCACGCGAGCACGACGGCCACGAGTGGGTGCCCGTGGCCGTGGTGGCGGGCCGGCTGCACTGGGATTCCCACCGGACCACCTGGGCGCGTGTGGCCCCGGTTATCGAGCAGCTGGCGCGCGCGTCGCCGGCGGCGTAACCCGCGACGGGCACCACTCGGCAAAGATGCACGCCTCGCACCGCGGGGATCGGGCGGAACAGACCTGCCGGCCGTGGTAGATCAGGCGCATCGACGCGTCGCTCCAGTCACGGCGCGGCCAGAGCGTTGCCAGGTCACGCTCGACGCGCACCGGATCGGAATGCTCGGTGAGCCCGAGGCGCCGCGACAGCCGCAGCACGTGGGTGTCGACGGCGATCCCCGGAACCCCGAAGCCGTGGCCGAGAATGACATTGGCGGTCTTGCGCCCGACGCCCGGCAGGCTCACCAAATCCTCCATGCGTGGCGGGATCTGGCCGCCGAACCGATCGACGACCGCCTGTGCCATCGCGATGAGATTGCGCGCCTTGGCGCGGAAGAACCCTGTCGAATAGATCAGGCGCTCGATTTCCGCAGGGTCAGCCGAGGCCATCGCGGCCGCGTCGGGGGCATAGGCAAACAGCGCCGGTGTGACCTGGTTCACCCTCAGGTCCGTGCACTGGGCCGAGAGGACGATCGCCGCCAGCAGCTGAAATGGCGTCTGGTGATCCAGCGGTACAACGACGTCCGGGTACGTCTCGCGCAGGCCCGCGACGACCGCCCGCGCCCGGCCGCGTGGCGAGCGCGGGCGGCGCGCCGGGGCCCGGGTCACGATGACTCCGCTGGGTCGTCGATCCCCAGGGCACGATGCAGGCGCTGGGCGAACCGGATGCCATCGACGATCGCCGCCTGAGCCTCAGCCGGCGTCCGCCGGGGCGATGAAAGCCACCCTTCCAACCATCGCTTGGCGCGTGCGTGATCGGCGGCGGCGCCACCTACCCGTGCGGCGAACACATACGTCCGGGCAAACTCGAGCGCGTGCGGATCGAGGTCCCGGGTGCCGACACACGCGGCCATCCGATCCAGCACCGACGCCGGTGAGGTCTCGGGTGTCAGCTCGCGCGCGAGTGCCTGGAGCCCTTCGAGCGCAGCGCGGTGGGCCGCGACGAGCGCGCGGTCCGGCTCGGTCACTGCTGCAGCTCGTAGCGAACGAACAGGAACCCGTCGGCCTCCAGGACCGCCGCGATCCCAAGGCGCCGCGGGGGAACCAGCAGCGCACCCGGCAGCACGCGCTGGGCACCGCCCGCGACCAGGAGTGGCGAGATGGTGATGCACACCTCGTCGAGCAGGTCGGCCGCCGCCAACTGCGCGAACAGCCCCGGACCGCCCTCGCACAACACGCTGTCGTGGCCGTCGCGCAACAGTGCGTCGAGCACCTCGTCGAGCGCGACATGGCCTGTTCCGGCGACGATCAGCGGACCCGCCGCACGCGCGGCCGCACGAGCATGTTCTGGCGCATCGCTCGGCGCGGCAACGATGGTGGGCACCTCGGCCCCGGCGAACAGCACGCTCTCCCAGTCGAGCTCGAGCGAGCGGGAGATCACGACGATCGGTGCGACCGGCGCCTGACCGCGTGCGACCCGTGCCGCTTGGACTCCAGCTCGCGGTCGCATCGGGCCGTAGTTGTCGGCCCGCACGGTACCCGCGCCGACCATGATCGCGTCGGCGATCCCGCGCAACCCATGAAAGACCTCACGGTCCGCGGGCCCCGAGAGCGCTTTGGATTCGCCCGCCAGAGCGGTCGCACCATCGACGCTCGCGACGACATTGATCATCACCCACGGGCGCGTTCCACGAGGCGGGCGCCGGGCGCCGACGAATCCGGCGACGGGCCCCGCGGCATCCTGATCACCGATCACCAACCGGTATCGGGGTGGCTCGGCCGATCGTGCGCCGGCGCTGGTCACGGGCCTGTCCGTGCCGGAGCGTCGTGGCCCAGATGCATGTTGGCGAAGACCTCGCAGACCTCTTCGGGCGTGTCGAGGATGTGCATCAGGTTGAGGTCCTCCGGGTCGATCAACCCGTCCGCGAGCAGCCGCTTGCGCATCCAGACGATCAGATCGTCCCAGAACTCGCTGCCGTAGAGCACCAGCGGGAACCCGCGGGTCTTGCCCGTCTGGATGAGGGTCAGTGCTTCGAACAGTTCGTCCATCGTCCCGAAGCCCCCGGGGAACACGACGAAGCCCTCCGAGTACTTGACGAACATCGTCTTGCGCACGAAGAAGTACCGGAAGTCGATCTGCAGGCTGACGTACTCGTTGGCGTGCTGCTCGTGCGGGAGCTCAATGTTGCACCCGATCGACATGCCGCCGGCCTCGAACGCCCCGCGGTTGGCCGCCTCCATCACACCCGGGCCGCCACCGGTGATGACCCCAAGGCCCGCCTCGGCCAGCCCGCGGCCGACCTCCTGCGCGGCGGCGTAATGCGGATGGCCCTCGCGCACCCGACTCGAGCCGAACACGCTCACGCAGTGCCCGACGCGTGCCAGCGCGTCGAACCCGTCGACGAACTCTCCGAGGATGCGCAGTGCCCGCCACGGATCGGTGTGGACGAACTCGCTGTCGCGCTCACGGTGCAGCACACCTTCGTCGGCGTTACCAATCTGGTCCATCGCCTTGCCGCGAACGGTCAGACGACCGCGGCGTCCGTTCTTGGACTTCGCGCCAGGATTCGCCATCGTTCCTCCGGGGTTGGGTGTCTGCGCCCGCACAGTCCATCACATCGTCCGGCCCGTGCCCCGGGCAACGTGCCGCCGTGACCAGCAGAATGCAGGGCGATGTCCCGGACCGCGATCTTTCCCAAGGATGAGCAGTTCATGCGCCTGGCGCTGCGGGAGGCCGTCGCCGCCGGTGAGCATGGCGACGTGCCGGTGGGCGCCGTCGTCGTCCACGACGGCGAGGTCGTCGGCACCGGCCGTAACGAGCGTGAACTGCGCGGCGATCCGACCGCCCACGCCGAACTCCTGGCACTGCGGGCCGCGGCGTTGAGCCTTGGCGGCTGGCGCCTCCCCGGAGCGGTCCTGTACGTGACGCTCGAGCCGTGCCCGATGTGCGCGGGCGCCATCCAACAGGCACGCATTGCCCGAACCGTCTACGGCGCCCCGGACCAGAAGCTCGGCGCCGCAGGTAGCGTGATCAACATCCTGGGTGATCCGCGGTTGCTGCACCGGGTCGAGGTCCAGGGCGGCGTGCTGGCCGGCGAGTCGCTGTCGGTGCTCCAGCGTTTCTTCGACGAGCGGCGTTGAGGCCCGCCCAGAGAGAGCCCCGGCGCGGGGCTCTCATCCGAACGGTGCCCGCGGGACGGGCGTAACGGAGGAGGGGGGATTTGAACCCCCGTCGGACCCTAAAGCCCGAAACGGTTTTCGAGACCGCCGCATTCGACCGCTCTGCCACCCCTCCGCGCGGGACGCTACCATGCCGCCGCGGTTGCGTAGGATCGTCCACCGCGGGCCGATCGCACTCGTACGCACGCGTGCCCAACGACCCGACCGCCCGTGCGCGAGGCAGGTCGCACGCGACGTGCAGCACCGCCATCCGCCACCGCGTCAGACCGGCGTTCTCGCCGCGCTCAGACCGGAAGATGGCCAAGCGGACCCTGGCGGCGCGTGGACTACGCGTGCCCTTGGAACACCTTCGTCTCGAAGTCCTCCAGGAGCAGCTCGCAGCGGTCGATCCACGCAGCGGCCGCGGCCCGATTGGGCGCGCCGAACCAGTCCCGGGCCGTCACCCGGTCGAACCACGTCACGAGCTTTTCGAACTCCATGCGGATCTCCTCCGCCTCTTCGTAGGTGAAGTTCTCGCGGAATATCTCGAACTCGATCTCCTTGACGAAGTTGACCTCGCAGTTCTCGATGATCTCGCGGTAGTGCTGCGCGGACTGCTCGAGGAACAGATCGATCAACTTCGCCTGTTCGTCCGGCGGCGCCGTCCGCAGCGGGAGGAGGTGGTAGCGCCCGTCGGCGCCGTCGATTCGCGCAAGCACTGGTGCCAATTCCCGCCGGATGGCCGCGGTGTCGGGAACCACGCACACCGAATCTTGGATGTAGACGGCGCCGGACTTCTTGAGTGCGCGCCAGACCGCAACCCGGCTCGCCGTCGGTTTGGGCGGCATCCGGTAGGCCAGCACGAGGAACTGGCGCGGCCGCTTGCGTTCAATGCGTGGTGATGTCACGCGGGTCATGTTGAAACCACGGTTACTCTATAACTGCGGTTACACCCACGGCGGGGCGTCAGTCGCTGATCGCGCAGCATGGCGCAGTTTCGCACGCGGAAAGCGGGCTCATGGGCGCATTCTTCCTGGTGGTGTCGTCGTTCCTGGCCAGCGCGGTCGAGATGGTCGAGGCGCTCACGATCGTGCTGGCTGCAGGGCTGGCCCGCGGCTGGCGATCATCGCTCGCCGGCGCGGCTGGCGCGGCCATCGCCCTCGCAGTCGTGGTCGTGCTGCTCGGTCCCGCACTGACCGCGATTCCGCTGTCGGTGCTGCGGGTTGGGGTTGGCACCCTGCTGCTCGTATTCGGCCTGCAGTGGCTCCGCAAAGCCATCCTGCGCGCCAGCGGGTTCAAAGCCCTGCACGACGAGGCGGCGATTTTCGCGCGTGAGCTCGAAGATGCCCGCGAGGCCGGCGCCGTCGCCAGAGATCGCATCGACTGGTACGGGGCCACACTCGCCTTCAAGGGCGTCTTCCTCGAAGGGCTCGAGGTGGCGTTTATCGTGCTGACCTTCGGGAGTTCGCAGGGCAGCATTCCGCTTGCGGCCGCCGGTGCGCTCGCTGCGCTGGTCATCGTCGCCGGCGTTGGGATCGCCGTCCGCGCCCCGCTGTCGCGGGTACCGGAGAACACGATGAAGTTCGCGGTGGGCCTGATGCTGACGAGCTTCGGCATCTTCTGGAGTGCCGAGGGCGCCGGAGCGAGTTGGCCGGGGTCGGACCTCGCGCTGCTCGGGATCCTCGCGTTCATGGGCGCGACATCGTTTGTGTTCGTCACCGCACTGCAGCGTCGTCGGACGACGATCGGCCCGGTCGGCGCCGAGGCGGGAGCCGACACATGACCATGATCAAATCGTTCGGGCTCTTCTGGTGGGACTTCATCGTGGGCGACGACTGGCGCAGCGCCGCCGGCGTGGCGGTCGCCGTCGCCACGACCGCAGTGCTCGCCCACAACGGCACCAATGCCTGGATGCTCATCCCTGTCGCGGTGGTCGCGGTGTTGTACCTCACGCTGCGTCGCGCGGTCCGCTGAGCAGGCGTGGGTGCGCGGAGCTATGCCGAGCCAAGCACCAAGCCGACGGCCACGATAATCACGCCACCCAGGGCGACTTGCAGGAACGACAGCCGCAGTGAGACGAACAGAAAGCGCTTGCGGATCCATGAGATCACGATCACCTCGATGAGTACGACGATGATGGCGACGGTCAGCGCGGTATGCACGTCGGAGATCAGGAACGGCAGCGTGTGAAAGCAGCCACCAATCGTGGTCATCAGCCCGGTGACGATGCCACGACTGACCCCGGAGCCCCGCCCGGTCTGCACGCCGGTGTCCGAGAGCCCCTCGGACAGGCCCATGCTGATCCCGGCGCCGATCGCGGTCGCCAGACCGACGAACAGGGCGGTGTGAGAGCCTGCGAGCACCGCAGCCGCGAAGATCGGCGCCAGGGTCGACAGCGTCCCGTCGATGAGCCCGACGAGGCCCGGCTGGATGTACTGGAGCATCAGCTGCTGGTCGTCCAGCTGCCGGAAATGGGCGCGGATCCCGCCGGTCATGGGCCGACGCTACCAAAGGCCTTCCCGGGCGCGGCGGGCAGCCGGGCCGCCGAGGATCTCGTCACCGAACGGACCCGAAGACGACGCGCCGCGCGCGGCGCTAATATCGGCGCGCTCCCCGGGAGAGGTGTCCGAGCGGCCGAAGGAGCGCGACTGGAAATCGCGTAGGTAGGTATTCCCTGCCTCGAGGGTTCAAATCCCTCCCTCTCCGTGACCGCTGCACACCATACGCGCCCCCCTGGCGAGCTCGCCGGGGGGGCGCGGTGTTTTTGCGCGTCGTTGGCGCTTTGTTCGCCGCGTCCACTGGAAACATTACATTCATAGTGGTATTAACTGGTTATTCCGTCCCGCGGTCTCGCCGGCGGGCACGCCATTCCCTTGCACTCGCACCCTTCCGGAGGACCACATGAGCCGTTCCGAAACGCTCCTCAGCACCGATTGGCTGATCGAGAACGCCGACACCGCCGACATTCGCATCATCGAGGTCGATGAGGACACCGACGCGTATGGCGTCAGCCACATTCCGGGGTCGATCGCCTGGCACTGGAGCGACGATCTGCATGACCGCCCGCGCCGCGAACTGATCTCCCAGGAGCAGGTCGCCACGTTGTTGGCCAAGTCAGGCGTCGGGCCCCAGACCACCGTGGTGCTCTATGGCGGCAACAACAACTGGTTCGCCGCATACGCCTACTGGACGCTCAAGTACCGCGGGTTCGACCGCGTGAAGCTTGTTGACGGCGGCCGTAAGAAGTGGGAGGCGGAGAACCGCCCCCAGACGACCGCGATTCCGGACATCGCACCGGCCAACCCCGGCGCCTTGGGTCCGGAGCGCGTGGATTTGCGGGCGTTCCGTGACGACGTGCTGTCGTCGCTGAGCAACCCCGCCCACGCCCGCGTGGACGTCCGGAGCCCCGCCGAGTACTCCGGCGAGCTCGTCGCCCCGGCGCACCTTCCCCAAGAGCAGGCGCAGGTGCCGGGTCACATCCCCGGGTCCGCGAACGTACCGTGGGCGCTGGCGGCGCGCGAGGACGGCTCGTTCAAGAGCGACGCCGAACTGCGTGAGCTGTACGCAAACGTCGGCGTCACCGGCGACAAATTGGTCACCGCCTACTGCCGGATCGGCGAGCGCAGCTCGCACACGTGGTTCGTGCTGCACGAGCTGCTCGAGTACCCGAACGTCAGCAACTACGACGGGTCCTGGACCGAGTACGGCAGCCTCGTCGGCGTGCCCGTCGAGCGCTAGGCCCACGGTCGCCCGATGGTCATGGCTGCTCGGACCATGCGATGTATTACCACGCATGCCGCCGCACACGCCCACGGCGCGGGCGGCGGCATGCGGGCACGCGGTCGATGCCGGTCTCACACGGCGCACCAGGTGACGGGTTCGCCGATCCGATGAGCCGCATCGTGTCCTCCCACGGCGGGATGCTCGCGCCTTCGGCAGTCAGGGCGCTCGAGCGCAATCCCGCCCGGCGGAGCACGAATCCGCCGGCCCCGGGTGCGCCGATGTCCTCCCTGCGCACCCGGCTGGCCCGCAATGCACGCGTCACCCGCTGGGCCGCCCGCGGCCGGATCGGGACCGGACGTTGCGCAATGTCGCGCGTTCCGATGCGCATGGTCGGGCCTCCGACATGTCAAGATCACCGTGAGGGCGAGGCGTGAGGCCCGGGAAGGCGTGTCATCCGTGCGGATTCTGACCATTAGCCACCTGTATCCCAGCGAGGTCGATACGACCGCGGGAACATTTGTCCACCAGCAGGTGTGCGCGCTGCGCGAGCGCGGCCATGATGTCCGGGTGATCTCCCCGGTGGGATGGGCGCCTCCCGGCGTCGCGCGCTACGCCGCCCATCGCGCCGTCCCCCGCTGTACGCGAATCGACGGGGTTCCCGTGCTGCACCCGCGCATGTTCGTCCTGCCCGGGGCCAAGCTCGGCCCGGGTGTCGTGCACACCACCCTGCGAGCGATCATTGGACACGTGCGCCGCACGTACCGCGACTGGCCGTTCGATCTCGTCCACGCCCACATGCTCGTGCCCGACGGCTGGGCTGCGGCATCGGCGGGACACGCCGTCGGCGTTCCCGTCGTCGCCACCGCGCACGGATCCGCCGATGTCCTTCAGACGCCAAACCGCAGCGCCGCCTGGCGCCGTACCGTGATCGAGTCGATCACCGAGCTCGACCAGATCATCGCCGTCAGCCATGCGGTCGCCCACGGAGTATGCGATCTCGCACGGCCGCGCCAGGGTGTCCGCGTGATTCCCAACGGGGCCGACCCGTCGCATTTTGCCGACATTGACCGCGCCGTTGCCCGAAGGGCGCTCGGGCTCCCGGCCGACCGTCCAGTCGCGCTGTTTGTCGGGCACCTCACCGAGCTCAAGGGCGTTGCGGACCTGGTGGACGCCATCGGCACCACCGCGGCCGATCCCGGCGCGCGGCCACTGCTCGCCATCGTCGGTGAAGGTCCGCTGCGGGCCGAACTTGAGACGCGCGTGGCTGAGCTCGGCATCGGCGAATCGGTACGGTTCGCCGGCAACGTGCCTCACGACGATGTCGGAGCATGGATGGGTGCGTGTGACGTCTTGGTGCTGCCGTCCCTCAGCGAGGGACTGCCGACGGTGATTTGCGAGGCGATGGTGGCGGGACGCGCGGTCATCGCGACGCCCGTCGGCGGCACCCCGGAATTGGTCGAGGACGGAGTCACGGGAGCCTTGGTTGCCCCGGGTGACGTTCCTGCACTGGCCGATGCCCTGCGAGCGGTGCTCGGAACACCGGGCCGTGCCGAGGCCATGGGCGGGCTTGCTGCCGCGCGGGCCAAGGAAACGCTGACCTGGTCCGCCGTCGCCCAACAGATCGAGAGCGTATATCGCGATGTGCTCGCCCGCCAACACACCACGGCCCCCGAGGCCGACCCGGCCGGAGACAACATTCCCCACATCGCAGTTCCCTAGGACTGCATGGGGAGGATTCTCTATATCTCGCAATATGTCGTCACCCCGGATCATCCGGGTGGCGTGCGCCATTGGCGACATGTGCGAGCGCTCGCCGACGCTGGCCACGACGTCACCGTCATCACATCAAAGGTCCTGCATACGACCCGCGAAGCGCCCACCGAATTCGCCGGGCGTCGAACCGTGCGGCGCACCGAAGACGGGATCGACGTACTGCGCGCCTACTCGTCGACGGGTTACGGCAACGATGTACGCTCGCGGGCGGCAAACCACCTGAGCTTCTCGACATCTGCGTTTCCGGCCGCGATGCGCACCGCCCGGCCTGATGTCGTCGTCGCCTCGTCTCCGCCGCTGACCGTCGGCGTTCTAGGCGCCGTGGTGGCACGCCTGCGACGTACGCGCTTTGTCCTTGAAGTGCGCGACCTCTGGCCGGAATCCGCGCTTGCCACCGGGTTGATGACCAATGCCAAGGCGATCGCCGTCATGGACCGCATGGCTGGGTACTGCTATTCGCGGGCCGACCGAGTCATCGCCCTCACCGAAGGGATCCGCGACGGGGTCGTCGACGCGGGCGTGCCGGCGAACGCCGTCACGCTGATTACCAATGGCATCGATCCACCGGACGGGCCCGTCGACCCGACCGTCGTCCGGCTGCCGGTCGGTCCTGACACGTTCGTCGCCATGTTCATGGGCCAGCACGGCACGTACAGCTCGCTGTTCACGGTGCTCGACGCCGCAGCCCGTCTCGTCTCGGATCCGCGAATTCATGTCGCTCTCGTCGGCGACGGCGACCGCAAGGCCGAACTCATTGCGCGGGCCAAGGAGCGTGGTCTGACCAACGTGAGCTTTGCCGGACCGATCCCTAAGCGCGACGTGCCATCCTGGCTGGCCCGCGCCGACGCGTGCCTGTTGACCTATCAGGATGCGCCACTGTTCGGCGGAGCCATGCCGAATAAACTGTTCGACTACATGGGCGCCGGTCGACCAATAGTTGCTGCGGTTCCTGACGGCGAAGCCGCCCGGGCTGTACGCGCGGCCGGCTGCGGCATCGTGACCGCGGCCGAAGACTCGGGCGCACTCGCCGGTGCCCTGCAGGCGCTGGCTGACGACCGTCAGCACGCGCGCGCGATGGGCGCTAAGGGGATCGAGTACGTGCAGACGCACTACAACCGGCGCGAGTTGTCCGCGCGCTTCGTGCAGGTCGTTGAGTCGCTCCTTCCCTGAGCCGGTCGGGGGGCGCGCCAAGCGCATCCTCGACCTGGCGATCGCGATCCCACTGCTCGTGGTGATGACACCGGTGTTCGGAATCGTCGCGATCCTCATCCGCCGTGACTCGCGCGGCACCGCCTTCTACCGCCAGACGCGTGTCGGCCTGGACGGGCGCGAGTTCCGGCTGATCAAATTCCGCACGATGGTCGACGGCGCCGAATACATCGGTGCCGGCCTCGACAATGACGCCGGCGACGCGCGCATCACCAAGGTCGGAGCGCGACTGCGTGCCCTGTCGGTCGACGAACTGCCCCAGTTGATCAACGTGCTGATCGGCGATATGAGCCTCGTGGGCCCGCGCCCAACCCTGCGCGACCAGGTCGAGCGCTATACGCCCGAGCAGCGCCGGCGCCTTCGCGCGCGGCCGGGAATCACGGGCCTCGCCCAGATCAGCGGGCGTTCGACGCTCCCGTGGTCGCAGCGCATCATCATCGACGTGCACTACGTCGACAACTGGAGCATGCGCCTGGACCTCGCCGTCTTGCTGCGGACGATCCCGGCCCTCCTGCGCAGGCACGAGACGTATCCCGGCGGCATCGAGGAGGTCGACCTGGGATAGGGCCTGACGGCCATCGGCGTGCCGAGCCCCGTCGGTTTATGGCAGTATCGGTGCGCGCGGAGGCACCGCAAAAGTATCGGACCGGCATCCGAGCAGCCGCGATATCCCGGGCAGTTAGCTCAGCGGGAGAGCACTCGCTTCACACGCGAGGGGTCACTGGTTCGATCCCAGTACTGCCCACTGGACTTTTCGTTGCGCAAACCTCGGCGTGCCGACGCGGTGGCTCGGGAGGATTTTCGACCCTCCGTTCACGCGGAGCTCCTTGATCAGCAGCCACAGGAGCGCCTTCGTCTGCGCGGGCTCGCGTGTTTCGAGTGTGTCGCGGAGTCGGTCAGCGGCGGCAGTGATTCGGGCACTTGTTCCAGGCGCGTAGACGCGGTTCGGGTCCCACGCAAAGAGAAGGCCGAATGCCCGTCAAGCTCCATCGCTGCAAGCTCGAATGGCTTAAGACCGGGGCGTGTTGGAGGGTCGAGAAGGCACTGAAAGAAATGAACGTTACGTACGAACTCGCCCCCGGACCCTCCCGGCCGAGCAGGCGCGAGGAGATCATCGATCACACAGGTCAGAAGCTCTATCCGGCCATCGAGTTCGAAAACGGAACGTGGTACCGCGAGGAGTCCAGGGACATGGCGAAGACGATCCGTGCGGGAACGCTGATGGAACGTGCCACCTCCGCTGCGTAGCGACCCGACTTAATCCATGCTCGTCGTCCTCGGTACCCGTCTGGCTGGTCGACGGTCGAGCGAAGGCAAAAGTCGCCTGCGCCAGCGTTCGGGAGTCACCCGACCGGCGTTTAGCCCGCCGCGATGGAACGGTCGCGTGCGAGGATCGGTGAGGGCTTGAACCCTTTAAAGAGGAGCCAGAGGGTGAGCGATGCCTCCCAGAGGATCTCCGGAACGGTAAAGAGCGAATTGATCGCTGAGGTTTGATCGTAGGCGCCGAACAGCACAGCGATCGCCGTAGCGACGGCCAGCGGGCCGCCTATGAGTCCCAGCAGGGCCATGCGCCGTGGCACGAGTCCGGACGTGTACATCAAGTAGCCCAATAGCAGCCCGTTCCCCAAGCCCGCACAGAAGGCAGGCCCGAGGAGGAACGTCCATTTGTGAATCGCGACGAGAGATCTGCCCGCGATGATGAGTGAGCCGGAATCTGCTGCGCCCGCTCCCCCGATGTCCTGCCGCAGGGTGACAACCGAGAGGACACTGATGATGCCGACAGCGATGATGGTTGATTCAAAGATCCTCGAGGCGACGTAGCCAAGAGCAGCGGCCTCGTTTTGCCGTTTGAGGATCGGAAAGAGGACGATGGCGCTGGCAATACCGGAGATGACGAGGATGATTTCGAACAACGCGCCGACGGCCACGCGCGTGTCGGCGCCGGCACCGACGATGTAGTTCACGTGGTTCAAGACGGGGTCATAGAAATAGAGCGCGGGGATAGAGAAGATGAAAGTAAAAGCCCAGAAGATCCCTGCAATCAGCGAGGTCCTTCGGTGCAAATCCACGTGAGCTCCTTCGTCGGGCGGTTGCCGGTGCGGGAGCCGGTTGGAAGCTACCGTAGTCGTCCACTCGTCTCGCGCCAAAGCGGCTGTTGAACAGCCGCCGCCGCGCGGTACCGGAGGAGCGCGGCGCCGGGTTCGGGTTACGTTGGCTGTTGGCGGGAGTCGTCCGGCCGGAGTTTGAATAGCGGGAGGAGCGGCAGGACCGGTGGGTTGACGGTGCGTGGGTCGCGCCGGTAGCCGACCCCGGTCACCCGGCCGCCTTGCGCGTCGACCCATTCGGCGACGTGTTTGTCGAGGCTCGGCAGGACGAGCAGCGTGTGCTCGTGCGCATAGAGCATCGGCTCGAGCTGCTTCTCGAGCTCGCGCCGGTTGAGCGGGCGCAGCTTGGCCACCATGGCTACGCTCGCCGTCGCCGTCTGGATAAGCGCGCTCCGTCAGCCCCAGAGACGCCGTAAGCTCTGATTATGCGCCCGAATCGCTCGATTCCCGATGCCGCAGTCGTCCCGGTGCTCATCTATCCGGATGTCCGCGCCGCGGTGGACTGGTTGACCGCCGCCTTCGGGTTCGCGGAGCGGGTGCGCATCGGTGCCGACCACCGCTCCCAGCTCCGGGCGGGCGAGGGCGCCGTCATCATCGGTGACGTGCGGGACACCCGGCGTGCGCCGCGGTGGGGCGAGGTCACAGCCTCGGTGATGGTGCGCGTCGACGATGTGCACGCCCACTTTGCCCGCGCCGCGAGTCAGGGCGCCCGCATCGTCATGGAACCGACCGATTTCCCCTACGGAGAGCGCCAGTACACCGCCGAAGATCTGGCGGGTCACCAGTGGACATTCTCGGAGACCCTTGAGGATGTCGCGCCCGAGAGCTGGGGCGGGACGCTCGTCTCGCCGGACTAGCCGCCGATCATGCTCATCGGCCGGCCATCGTAGCTCCATCCCGGTGTCCCGATTCCGTGGCCGGGACCCTTGCCATCGACGGTCTCCGCGATCAGCGCCGTGAGCTGGGCGTCGTTGGCGCCGGCACGCAGCGGGGTCAGCAGATCGGTCTCCGAGGTCGCGAACAGGCATGCGCGCAGGCGACCGTCCGCGGTCAGGCGCAGGCGATCGCAGCTCGCACAGAACGGTTCGGACACCGAGCTGACGAACTCGAGCTCGCCGCGGCCGTCGCCAAAGCGCCAGCGGCGACCCGGCGCCGACGGACGGGTGCGCGGAACTTCGCGCAGCGGCCAGGTCGCGCCGATCATCCGCCGCAGCTCCTCGCCGGGAACCACCTGCTCGGACGACCACGTCCGCCCGGCATCGATCGGCATCGACTCGATGAAGCGCACGACGTACGGGCGGTCTCGGGCCAACCGCGCCAGCGGTAACACGTCCGGCTCGCTCAGACCGCGCAATACGACCGCGTTCACCTTGATCGGGCGCAAGGCGACGTGACGCTCGCACGCGGCGAGCCCCTCCAGCACGCGAGTCAAGTCGTTGCGGCGGGTGATCTGGGCAAATCGGCCCGGATCCAAACTGTCCACGCTCACGTTGAGTCGATCGAGACCGGCCTCCACGAGCGCATCGAGGTGCTCGGCTAGCAACACCCCGTTGGTTGTCATGCTGATCTCCGCAACGCCGGGCAGCGCCCGCAGGCGCGCGAGGATATCGGTGATGCCGGCCCGCACGAGCGGCTCCCCGCCGGTGATCCGAATATCGCTGACGCCGAGACTCACCAGCACGGCGGTCAGTCGAACAAGTTCCTCATCGGTGGCGAGCTCGTCGCGCCGTAGCCAAGTCATCCCCTCGGCGGGCATGCAGTAGCGGCAGCGCAGATTGCAGCGGTCCGTCACCGAAACGCGCAGGGAGCGATGTCGCCGACCGAATCGATCGGTAAGCGCAGGGGAACTCACGGACCTAGGTTCGCGCACCGCCACCATCCAGGCAACGCCTTTCGGGGGACCAGGTCTGCGCGGGACCGCCGCGCGTTGCCGCATATATTTTCACGATAGCGTGAAAATGATCCATGCTGGGGTGTCCCCCCGCGGTCATTGTGCCCACGCCGTCGGTGCGCCAGATCCGGACCCGACCGAGAGTCTTCGCATGAGCCCGACGATCACCGGGATTCCTGACGTCCGCGACTCCCGCCACGCGACCGCCGTACCGTGATCTTGCGGCGCCATGGCGCGGAGGCCCCGGGTGAGGCATTCGAACTGCGCAACGCCCCTGACGCGCGCGCACTGAATCACCAATTCTAAGCCGAACCCCGGGGGGAATGCACCTGCGAGTACCGCGAGGAAGGTCCCACGGTTTGGCGCGTGAGCATCGGGCGCCCATAGGTCGCCGCGTTTCCGATCGGAGCGACCGTCCCGAGATCGGCCCCCGCTGATCGCGGCGCGGTCACGGACCGGGATCCGCACGTCGCCGGCACGGGTCGATGCTGCCGCGGTCACCACATACGCGCTTGCGGGCCGCCTCATGCACGAATCGCCACGTGCGCCGGTCGTACTCGGCAAGCCGGACAAGTCGGACGCGCGTCGCGATTACGCGGTTTGACGTCCGCGACCCCCGCCAGGCCGGCTGCATGCTGTGGGTCGAGGGTGCCGCACCCGTGATACACGACGCGCCGATGCCGCCCGCGGTGCGCTGACCGCACCGTGCCGCCGGGGGGTCGCTCGCTGACGGTGGGCGCCGGGTAGCCGGTCGGCGGTTGATCGGATTGCCCGCCTACCCGCGCGGCGTCCCGGAACTGGCATCCTTGCGTTCGCTACTCCTGCCGGAGGGCGATCTCTCCCACCGAGGCCTGATGCTGCCGATCACCGTCGAGGATATCCGTCTGTTTCTCCACGTCCTCGGGGCAGCCGTGTGGGTCGGCGGCCAGATCGTCTTCTCTGCCCTCGTGCCTGTCCTGCGCCGTCTGGGGACCGCCACGCTCAAGCCCGTGGCCGATCAGCTGACGCGCATCCTCTGGGCGGGATTCGCGCTGCTGATCGTGACCGGAATCTGGAACCTGTA
>JADGPF010000107.1 GCA_017882585.1 Thermoleophilia bacterium | reverse complement strand
CGCCCGAGGACGGCGGCGGGTTCATGTAGACCGTCCGGCCACGAAACCGGGTTTGCAGCGGGCGACGCTCGATCACCTGATATTCGGCCATGTCCGCTGCAGTCACCAGACCGCCGGCGGCCGCGACCCCCTCGACGATCCGCCGGGACAACCACCCCCCGGGGCCGATAGCCTCGACCCCGGTCCGCGCAAGCTCCTCGAGTGTCTCGGCGAGCGCCGCGTTGCGGAAGATCTCGCCCTCGCCCAACACCGCCCCGGCGGGCGCGTACACCGTGGCCGCATCCCGGGTGAAGCACAGCATGTCGGCGAGAATCCGATAGAGGAATGCCGAGCGCGGTCCGATCACGACGCCCTGGCGGGCCAGCTCGACACCCGGTGCAACGAGCTCGGACAACCCCATGCGGCCGTAGCGCTCCCACGCGGCGAACAGCCCCTGCAGCATGCCGGGGACCGCGATCGACGCCGCACCGATGTGAAAGACCTGCTCGGCATCGCCGAACGGCACCGTAAACGCATCGAGGTCCCCGGGATTCAGGCGTCGCCCGTCGGGCCCGAGCCCGGGTACCGCGACGAAGAAGTCTAAGACCACCGGCGCCCGCCCCGGTGCGGCGACCATCAGGAACCCGCCGGCGCCGGGACCCGTCAGCGGCCCCTCACAGACCGCGCCCGCGAATGCGGCCGCGATGGCGGCATCGACGGCATTGCCCCCTTCGGCAAGCGTTCGGGCGCCGGCGCGCGCGGAGGCCCGATGGCCTGCCGCCACGACCCCTCGATGTCCGAGTGCCCCGCCGACGGCGCTAGTCGAGCGAGGGAGCCGAACCCGCCGACCCGCCGACCTGCTCGCGACCGCCCGAGTCGAACTCGCCGACGGTGCCCGATGCGCTCACCGACGCAACCGAACGCCCGATGGCGCGCGGGACCGACAGTGCCGCAAGTGCCTCGGCCTCGGGGTTGGTCGGCGGGGCGGCGCGCACGCCGCTGAAGTTCGCGGCCACGACGGTGACCCACACTTGGCCGGTGAGCTCCGGGTCGATCGCGGCACCGAAGATGATGTTGGCCTCCGGATCCGCGGCTGCGGCCACGATCTCAGCGGCCTCGGAGACCTCCATCAGCGACAGGTCCGGACCGCCCGTGATCCCCAGCAGCACGCCTTTCGCGCCATCGATCGGGGTCTCCAGCAGGGCCGATGAGATCGCCGCCTGTGCCGCCTCGGCCGCGCGGTTGCCGCCGCCGGCGTAGCCGATCCCCAACAGCGCCTCGCCTGCATCACGGATGACCGTCCGCACGTCGGCGAAGTCGAGGTTGATCAGGCCGGGCAGCGTGATCATGTCGCAGATGCCCTGCACACCCTGGCGCAGCAGATCGTCGGTGACCTGGAACGCGCTCACCATGCTCGTGCCCCGCTCGAGTACGGTCATCAAGCGGTCGTTGGGGATCACGATGACGGTGTCGGCGGTCGCGTGCAGGCGCGCGATGCCGTCGTTTGCCACGACCGTCCGGCGCTTGCCCTCGAACGCGAACGGCTTGGTGACAACCGCCACCGTCAGCGCGCCGAGCTCGCGCGCGATCCGCGCCACCATCGGGGCGCCACCGCTGCCCATCCCACCACCCTCGCCGGCGGCGATGAACACCAGGTCACTGCCCTGGAGGGCCCGGCGCATCGCCTCCTCGGAGTCGCGAACCGCCTGTTCGCCCTTCTCTGGATCGCCACCGGTGCCGCGGCCCTGGGTGAGCTCGAGCCCAACGGGAATGCGCACGTCCGCGTCACATGCATCGAGGGCCTGGCGATCGGTGTTGACCGCAATGAACTCGACCCCGCGGATGCCGGCTTCCACCATCCGGTTGATGGCGTTGCAGCCGGCCCCGCCGACCCCGACGACGCGGATGACCGCGACGTAGCTGTTGACGTTGGGTGCCGGAATGTCGTCGGTCGGCGTGAACAACTGCTCGGTGCCAGCCGTGGTGCGCGGCGCCTCAGTACTCCGGAACAGGTTCGACAGCGGTCCTTCGCGCATGCTGGCGCGACCGGAACGAGGGGTCATGCACGTACCTCCTGGGGTACTGGGCTCAGCTCGCGCTCGACCACGATGTGCGCCAGCTGGCGGTACCAGCGGGCCGCCTGGCCTTGCGGGTCGTAGGACATCACGCTGCGACCGCTCACGGGGGCCTCAGCGAAACGGATGGTCTTGCCGATGCGGATCGGGTAGACGAGGTCTCCGAAACCCTGGGTGAGTACGTCGATCGCCTCCCGGCCGTGCAGCGTGCGCCCGTCGTACATGGTCGGCAGGATCCCAACAATGGCGATGTCGGGGTTCAGGTGCTCACGCACCTGCTCGAGGGTCGCCTGCAGTTGGGCCAAGCCGCGCAATGACAGATACTCACACTGGACCGGCACGATCACGCCGTGCGAGGCGACCATCGCGTTGATGGTCAGGAGCCCCAGCGACGGCGGGGTATCGATCAGGATGACGTCGTACTTGTCCATCAACGGCCGCAGTGTGCGTTGCAGGGCACGCTCGCGTCCGATCGTGGCGGTCAGCGCCAGTTCGGCTCCCGCGAGCTCGATGCCCGCCGGAGCGATGTCGATCTCCCGCGATTGGATCAGGTTCGCCATCGGGATCTCGCGCACCAAGACGTCGTACATCGTCAAGGTCAGCTCCTCGACGTTGACCCCTTGGCTCATCGAGAGGTTGCTCTGCGGGTCCAGGTCCACCGCGAGCACGCGGTAACCCATGTCCTTCAGAGCGACGCCCAAGTTGAGCGCCGTAGTGGTCTTGGCAACGCCGCCTTTTTGGTTGGCGAGCGCCAGAACGCGAGCGGTACGTGACATCGGTTGTGCCTCGGCCAGATGGCAGGATACTGGAGTCAGGAGTTCGACTTTGACAATAGGAGTCCTCTCGGCCGGACCACCAGGAACCCGGGTCCGCGACGCGCCCGCCACGCCGGCGGACGGACATCGGGTGGCGTCGGTCCCCGTCCTCGAGGTTGCCGCTAGGCCGGGGGCAGCTCGAGACGCCGCTGACCGGCCCAGGCCGCCGCCTGCGAGCGTCGCTGGAAGCCGAGCTTGCGCAGGAGTTGGCTGACGTGGTTACGCACGGTTTTCTCCGACAGGTGCAGCACCTCTCCGATCGCTCGATTGGTGTATCCCTCGGCGATGAGGGCCAGCATGCGGCGTTCGCGGTCGGTCAGGCCCGCCAGTTCGGCCTCGGCCTGCTTGGCCGACAGCTCGCGGAACTGGGACAGCAGCGTGCCGGCAGCCCGCGGGTCCAGCGAGGAGTCGCCCGCGGCGGCGTCCCGAATGGCCTGAATGAGTCGCTCGGCGTCGGCCTGCTTGAGCAGGTAGCCGCTGGCGCCGGCCATCACCGAGCCGACGATCGCCTCTTCGTCCTGGTACGAGGTGAGCATCACCACGCGGATGTCGGGATTGTCGGCCTTGATGCGGCGGCATGCCTCGACGCCGGATCCGTCCGGCAGGCGTACGTCCATGAGCACGACGTCCGGTCGCGCCTGGACGGCGAGCGTGATCGCGTCGTTCACGGTCCCCGCTTCACCAACGACGCGAAAGCCCGTCGCATTGGCAAGCACCGTCTTGAGCCCGATGCGCACGACCGCGTGGTCATCGACGATCAGTATGCGTATCGCGTCGGTCTGACTGGTTGCCATCTAGGGCATCACCTCTGCTGGGAACGGTTGCGGGACTG
>JADGPF010000106.1 GCA_017882585.1 Thermoleophilia bacterium | reverse complement strand
GACCGGGATCCGCACGTCGCCGGCACGGGTCGATGCTGCCGCGGTCACCACATACGCGCTTGCGGGCCGCCTCATGCACAAATCGCCACGTGCGCCGGTCGTACTCGGCAAGCCGGACAAGTCGGACGCGCGTCGCGATTACGCGGTTTGACGTCCGCGACCCCCGCCAGGCCGGCTGCATGCTGCGGGTCGAGGGTGCCGCACCCGTGATACACGACGCGCCGATGCCGCCCGCGGCGCGCTGACCGCACCGTGCGGCCGGGGGGTCGCTCGCTGACGGTGGGCGCCCGATCGCAGGTCGGCGGGGGACCGGATTGCCTACCCTCGCGTGCCGAGCCACGGACCTGGCATTCTCCCAGCAGCTACTCCTGCCGAAGGGCGACCTCTCCCACCGAGGCCTGATGCTGCCGATCACCGTCGGGGATATCCGCCTGTTTCTCCACGTCCTCGGGGCGGCCGTGTGGGTCGGCGGCCAGATCATCTTCTCCGCCCTCGTCCCGGTGCTGCGCCGTCTGGGGACCGCCACGCTCAAGCCCGTGGCCGATCAGCTGACGCGCATCCTCTGGGCGGGATTCGCGCTGCTGATCGTGACCGGAATCTGGAACCTGTACGCCGTCGATCTTGCCGCCCAATCCAGCGCCTATCACACGACCCTGGCCGTCAAGTTGGCGGTCGTCGCGCTCTCCGGCGTGACCGCCTGGCTCCATACCGTCGCCCGTGGCCCCCGCGCCCGCGCAGCTTGGGGGGCCACCACCGGTGTCACGGCGCTCGTGGCGCTGCTGCTTGGCGTCGTCCTCGCCGGGTAGCCCCCGCTACGACCTCGCCAGCAACCGTGCGAACACGCGGGCAAGCGTCGCGGTTTCCTCAGGCGCCAGTCGTGCGGCGAACGCATCCTGCACGAGGACAAACAGTCGGTGCTGCGCCTGCTCCGTACGCTCACGCCCACGCGCGGTCAGCATGATATCGGTCGCCCGCGCGTCGGTCGGGCACGCGCGGCACACGACCATGCCGCGATGCTCGAGCATGCCGATGATCCGCGAGACACGGCTGATGCTCAGGCCGGTCGCCGCGGCGAGCGCCGTCGGGCGCATGGTGAGGTCGTCGGCACGCACAAGGCGCCCCAGGATGCCGAGCATGCTGACGCTCAGATCCTCCTCGCGGGTGAGCATGTCCTCGGCCTGGCGCCGCAGCCGCCTGCTGAGCTCGAGCATGCCCTCCCACGCCAGCGCATTGTCGTGACTCCAGGCGCCCTCGGCGTCGCTGCCCATCATGTGCACCGCGCGGGCGGCGACGCGATCCGGATCGTCGGCCGAGGACGAGGCCACGTCGTTGCTTGGCTGATCGCGATCAGGTGTGTCGATCACGACCCCGACGCTACCACCGCCGCCGAGACCGCGATCCGGTTTCCGGCGGGGTCGGTGAGGGCCAGCGCGCCGCGGGCGTCCCGCTGGTGGTCCGCCCCGGCCGCCGCGATCCGCGCCGCGAGCGCCTCGTCTGCGCACGGCTCATCGACGATCAGTTCAAACGAGCGCATCCCCGCCG
Source organism: Thermoleophilia bacterium (assembly GCA_017882585.1). Lineage (GTDB taxonomy): Bacteria > Actinomycetota > Thermoleophilia > Miltoncostaeales > Miltoncostaeaceae > CAITWD01. The sequence goes on along the minus strand of JADGPF010000106.1, from coordinate 9,652 downwards.
TTCCGGGGCGCGGCGGGCGTGCGTGCGGGCCATGCCAGTTGTTCATCGCGATGCGATGGGGAAACCCCCCTCCGGCGCTGAGGTCCGCCATGCCGAACGGGCCCATGTATGCATGCTCGGTAAAGCCGATCACGTCCCGATAGAAGCCAACGGCCACCGGGAGGTCGGGGACGTGCAGGTGCACATGCCCGATGAACGCGCCATCCGGCAGCGGGGCAAACGGGTCGCGGTCTCCGAGATGGGCAAGCGCCGCCTCCAGGTCGAGCGCCTCGGTCGGACGGCGGCGGCGCCCGTCGCTGTCGAACATCACGACCTCGTCTGGGTGGATCTCAATCGACTGGAACCGCTCGGGCGTCTCGAGCGTCAGTTCCAACATGATCCCATCCGGGTCATGGAGGTAGGTCGCCTCGGAGAAGATGTGGTCGGTCGGGGATTGCGGGACGCGCGCAACGATCAGGCGCGCCAATACGCGGGCGAATTCGCCGGAGTCCGGAAGATGAATCGCGAGGTGGTAGAGCCCGGCATCCGCCCGCCCGACGCCACGCTCCGCACCGGGGTGAAGGACGACCAGGGTGCGGCCGTCGACGCCAAGCGCGACGCCGTCACCGTCGGCGGTGCCCGCCTGAAGCCCGATGACATCGCGCCAGAACGCGAGCGAGCGTCGCAGGTCCACGACGTCGAGGTGGACTGCGCCGTAGGTGATGCGGTCCGTTGCGGGGGTGCTGATCGCAGTCGAGGTCGACGGCCTGGTGAGATGTTCCATCGCGCTGCCCTTCTCCCGCGCCCACTGGGATTATTTGCTTGCGCCCACAAGTATATCAAGTTATGTGCTAGCGCAACGATTTCGCCGCATACGACACCCGGTCCCACGACGGCGGCCGGTCAGGCGACCAGCACGTGCACGTCCGCGGCCGCGACACGCAGGCCGACCAGGGCACCTTCGGCCAGCGCGATGTCCGCGACGGCAGATACCGGAGCGCGGACGAGACACCGCTGCAGGCGGACCACGAGCGCTCCGCTGTCCTCACGGACGCTGAGCACCCGATCGGTCAGCTGCGCCATTTCGGGGGACGTCAGCGCGATTTTCCACGGGTAGATCGCGACCCGGACCGGACCGGCGGCGGGTGCCGCGCTTGCGAGCGTGCCGCCACCGTCCAGGTGGATCACGGCCCCGTCGGATCGACGGATCGCAGTGCCGCCAAGCACGTTCGCCCCGGTCAGCGCCGCCACGGCCACCGTCGCCGGTGCCGCGACGAGCTCCGCGGGCGTCTCCAATTGGCTCAGACGGCCGTCCTCGAGCACGCCGATCCGTGACGCCAGGGCGCGTGCGTCGTCGAACGCGTGCGTCACCAGCAAGGTCGGCAACCGCAGCACCGCCAGCATGTCGACGAGCTCATCGCGGACGCGTTGGCGGGTGATCGCATCGAGTGCCCCGAACGGCTCGTCGAGGAGCAGCACGTGTGGGTCGCGGGCAAGCGCACGGGCAAGGGCCACGCGCTGCCGCTCGCCGCCGGATAGCTGCGCCGGCCGGGCGTCGGCGAGATGTGCGATTCCCAGCCGCTCGAGCAGGTCGGGGCGTGGACGCCGACCCGCGAAGCGCACGTTGCCCGCGACGCTGAGGTGCGGAAACAGCCCATAGTCCTGGGGGACGTAGCCGACCCGCCGGCGCTCGGGCTTCCAGTCGATCCGCCGCGCGGCGTCGAACCAGACCTCATCTCCGAGCGCGACGCGCCCGGCACGCGGCCGCTCGAGCCCGGCGACGATGCGCAACAGCGACGTCTTTCCCGAGCCCGACGCGCCGACGAGGGCAACCGTCTCGGCGCCGACCCTCAGCGCGGCGCTGAGATCGAACGTACGCCGCGCAAGGATGACGGCGATGTCCAGGTGGTCCATGAACGCAGGATCAGCTTCGAGGCAAAAAGGATGGCGGCGCTGACGAACAGCAGCAGCACGCCGATCGCAACGGCCTGGTCGAGGTTGGCGTCGAACAGGGAGTAGACGGCCAGCGGGAGTGTCTGTGTGACGCCCTGGAAGCTGCCGGCGAACAGGATCGTAGCGCCGAACTCACCCATGCCTCGCGCGAAGCTTGCGCCGGCCGCGGCGCCGAGCCCACCACTCGCCAACGGAATACCGACGCGCAGCATGCGACGTACCGGTCCCGCGCCCAGCGTCCCGGCGACATCGAGCACGCTCCCGTCGAGCGCCTCGAAGGCGGCGATCGCCCCTCGCAGGTAGAAGGGGCTCGCCACGAACAGGATCGCCAGCACGACCGCGGCCTGGGTGAACGCGAGGTCGACGCCCAGCACCTGCAGTTCGGATCCCAGCAAGCCGAGCCTGCCGAAGGCTGCCAGCAGGGCGAGCCCGGCGACGGCGGGCGGCATCACCAGCGGCAGCTCGACGAGGGTGATGACCACGCTACGTCCCCGGAACTGATGGCGGGCCAGGATGTAGGCAAACGGCGTCCCGAGTACGACGGTGATCGCGAATGCGATCGCATTGGTCTTGAGCGAGACGATGATCGCATCGATCGTGACCTGAGCGCGCAATCCGTCGATAAGGTCGTGAACCGGCTGGTAGGTCAGCAGTGCGACGATCGGCAGGACGAGGAACGTCAGCACGACCGCCATCAGGACCGCCGCGCCGGCGACGAGGGCGGCGCGGGCGACCGCTGCCCGGCGCGGCGAGGGCGACCCGCCGGCACTGGTCACCGCAATGCCGTGACCAGTGCTCACGGTGCGCCGAAGCCGGCCGCTCGCAGGATCGCCTGGCCGCGCGGGGACAGCACGCTCCGCACAAACGCCGTCGCGCCGGCCTGATGGGATCCGGACTTGACCACGGCGACGTAGTCCGAGGTCAGCGGCTTGGCAGCGGCCGGCAGCGTGATCGCGCTGACCTTGCCGTTCGCCGCCTCAGCGTCGGTGATGTAGACGAACCCGGCGTCCGCTTGTCCCAGCGCGACCTGCGCGACCACCTGGGTGACGTCGCTCGCGTTGCTGACGACATTCTTCATGGCAGCGCGCGTGATCCCGAGGTTCGTAAACACGCCGCGCGCGTAGTCGCCGCACGGCACCGAGGCCGCGCAGATCACCAGCTTGACGCCGGGCTTGGTGATGTCGGTAACGCCCGCGATGTGCAAAGGATTCGCCGACGGGACGATCAGCACGAGCCGGTTCGTCGCGAACTTGACCGGTGCATCGACCAGGCCCTTCGCCACGAGGGCTGCCGGCTGCTTGGCGCTCGCGGCGGCGAACACGTCCGCCGGCGCGCCTTGCGCGATCTGGGTGGCGAGCGCGCCGGAGCCCCCGAAGCTATAGGTGGCGGAGGGGACGATCTTCGGAAATACCTTAGACAACGACGCCGCGGCGAGCACCGTCGGCGCGCCGGCCGAGGTCGATGCGGAACTGCTGCTGCCGCATGATGCGGCACCGACGGACACCCCGACGATGACGACTCCCGCGGCCATGGTGCGCAGCATGGTGGTCCGTAACATCAGGAGGTCCCTTCGCGACAGGGCCAGACCGGGGGCTCCGGAGGGGGTCTGAACTGAATACAAGAGCAACGCCAGTATTATGGCAATCATGCCGCGTCGATCCCTGCGCACCCGTCGCATCGAGCACGGGCTCACCCAGGGCGACCTTGCCGCACGAGCGGGCGTCAGCCGACAGCTGGTCGCCGCCGTGGAGGCGGGTCGCAACGCACCCGCCGTCGATGCCGCGCTGCGGCTCGCGGCCGCCCTGCACACGACGGCCGAGGCGCTGTTCGGCGAGACCCCGACCGAACCCGCCACGCCTGCGCTCGGTGGCGGGCTGGCGGACGGCGCGGCCGTGCGCGCCGGACGGGTCGGGGATCGGCTCGTGACCAGCGAACTCACCGACCACGGCGTCGCCGGCATGGGCTGGGCGAAGCCCGATGGCACAGTCACCGGCGGGGTGGTGCGGCTCTTTCCCGGCGCTCGGCCCGCCGCGACGGTCATCGCCGGCTGCGATCCGGCGCTCGGCCTCGTCGAAGCCCTCCTCGAGCGCGAGGGCCCGTGCAGCCTGCTTGCGGTCCCGGCTCCGACCGGAACGGCACTTGCCGCGCTTGACGCCGGCCGAGTGCACGGCGCGGTCGTGCACAACCTTCGGGACCAGCTGCCGCAGCCGCCGGTGCCCGTGAACCGCTGGCACCTCGCCCGGTGGCAGGTGGGCCTCGGCATCCCGACGCGACGGCGTGACCGCGACATCGCGGCGCTCCTTCGCGGCGCTCCCGGCATCGTCCAACGCGACGCCGCGGCGTCGAGCCAGCAGGCATTTCTCCGCGCCGCGGCCGCGACGGGGGTGGTTCCGCCGGTCGGGCCGATCGCATCAGGCCACATCGACGCGGCGCGGATCGCGGCGCTGACCGGCACTGCCGCCGTGACGACCGAGGCCGCGGCGCGGTGCTTCGGGTTGGCGTTCACGCCCCTCGAAGATCACACGGTCGAGATCTGGATCGCCGAACAATGGGCCGAGCTGCCGGGAATTGCCGCACTCGGGGAGGTCCTTACCAGCGGCGCGTTTGCCGAGCGGATTGCGCGGGTCGGCGGCTACGACCTGACCGGCTGCGGCGCCCCGGTCAGCGCGGCCGCCTGACGGGCTCCCCGTCCGCGCCCGGCGCACGACTCAGCCGGCGCGGGCCACCGTCGCGTCGGCGGCGTCGATCGGCGCGGTGCCCTGGGGCCACGCGTTCACCGGCCCGCGGATATTGATACGCACCGCCGCACCTGGCGCCAAGTCGAGCGCGCCCAGCACGCGGGAGGTGATCGGCCGCGGCAGGGCATCCGACTCGATCGCGATACCGATGATCGAGTCGTGGCCATGAAAGCCGGTGTGGACAACCTTGCCGGCGACCCCCGGGCCATCCTCGTACGGGAAGACCCACACCTGCTCCGGCCGCACCAGTACGGTCATCCGCTCTCCGAACGGTGCATCGACGCCCCCTCGGACCTCCAGCAGTCCCAGCGGCGTCTCGATACGGTCGCCGCGCGCGATCCCGGTCATTACGTTCGCCTCGCCGATAAACCCGCCGAGATCGACGTCCACGGGCGACGCGTACAACCGCTGGGGCGCGTCGACCTGCGCGATGCACCCGTCGCGTATTACTGCGACCAGATCGGCGACCGACAGCGCCTCGTCCTGATCGTGGGTGACAAGGATCGCGGTCGTCCCGGCGCGGGATAGGATCGTCTGGACGTCATCGCGGACGCTGGCTCGAAGGCTCGCGTCGAGGGCGGCGAACGGTTCATCCAACAGGATCAGCCGCGGCTGCACCGCCAGCGCGCGAGCCAGCGCCACCCGCTGCTGCTGGCCGCCGGAGAGCTCGTGCGGATACCGGTGTCCGAGTCCCTCGAGCCCCACCAAGCCCAGCAGCTCCGGCACCCGCGATCCTCGGCGGTCTCTGCGCGAGAGCCCGAAGCCCACGTTGGCCTCAACGCTCAGGTGGGGGAACAGGCTCCCCTCCTGCGGCACGTAGCCGATGCGCCGCTGCTCGGCGCGGACATGCGTATCGCCGTCGTCCAACGGGACACCACCGATCGCCACCGAACCCCGGTCCGGCCGCTCGAAGCCCGCCAGGATCCGCAACAGTGTCGTCTTCCCGCTACCGGACTGCCCAACGATCGCCGCAAACGTGCCGGCGGGAACGGTGAGAGCGACACCGCGCAGCACCGGGTGGGACCCGAAGGACTTGTGAAGGTCGGCGATGACCAGATCTGCGGGAGGATTCGTCACTTGGACCTCGCGACGCGGGCAGGCAAGCGATCAAAATACCGCGCGATCACGTAACTGGGGACGGCAGCGACCGCGATGATGACCAGCGCGAAGGGTGCCGCCTGCCCGTATGACAGATTCTGCTCGTAGGCCCAGAACTGGGTCGAGAGGGTCTGGGCGCCGGTCGGGATGAGCAGCAGCGTGGCCGTAAGTTCGGTCAGGGCGGCGAGAAATACCAGGCAGAACGCGGCCGCGAGCCCCGGGCCCACCAGCGGCAGCGTCACGCGGCGGAACACCGCCACGCGCCCCGATCCGAGGGATCGCGCGGCCTCCTCGAGACTGACCGGCGCGTAGGCGACCGACGCCCGGACCCCCACGAGCGCCAACGGGAAGAACAGGATTGCGTAGGCGACCACCAGGAGCGTCGCGCTCTGGTAGCCGAAGCCGCCGGCATACCGTTCGACGAAGTAGCTGAGCGCAAGCGCGATAACCACGCCCGGCATCGCCAGGACCAGATAGGTACTGCGCTCCAGCAGGCGCGCGATGCGACCACCGTACCGAACCGCATACAGCGCCACCGGAAGCGCCATGGCGGTCGTCAGCACCGCCGCCGAGGCGCTGTATGCGGCCGTGTTGGCGCCGGCGCTCGCGAGCGACGCGCCCGCGATCGCACCGCCCTGCCGCGCAAACATCCAGTAGATGCTCGAGCCCACCGGAACACCCAAGGCGAGCGCGGCGAGCGCGGCGAACGCCAGCAGCACCGGGATCCGGAAGTGACCGAGTGCGTGGCGGCGCGTCGCCCGCTGGGCAAACGCCCCGGTCCGGACGAGCCGGCCGCGGCCCTGCACCAGCACCTCGCCACCGAGCACGATGATGCCGATACCGACCAGCACCAGCGACAGTGCCGACGCGGTCGCGACGCTGAACGAGCTCTGCAGTTCGGTGAAGATCTCGGTGGTGAAGGTCTGATAGCCCAGGATCTCGAACGCGCCGTACTCCGCCAGGATGATGAGTGTTACGAGGATCGAACCGCCGAGAATCGCGCCGCGGGCCTGACGCAGGGTCACGCGGACGAACGTCTGCACGCGGCCGAGTCCAAGGCTGCGCGCCGCCTCCTCCTGGCCGGGGTCGGCGCTCCGGAATGCCGCCGCGACGGGCAGGTAGACCAGTGGGTAGACCGCCAAGGTCATCACCAGGACCGCGCCTCGGAATCCCTGCACCCAGGTCGACAGCGATGCCCATCCGAAGCTCACCACGAAGTCGGGGATGGCAAACGGGATGACCACGAGCACGGCCCATACGCGCCGGAACGGCAGATCGGTGCACTCAACGCACCACGCCGCAAGGGTCCCGACGATCGCACACAGGACCGTCACGACCACCGTCAGCCGGATCGTGTTCCATAACAGTGTCCAGGTCAGCGGACGCCAGATCAGCTGCCACACCGTCGACCAGCCGGAGTCGCGCGCCTCGATCAACAGGAACACCAGCGGCGCCGCCAAGATGATCGCGACCCCAAGGCTCAGCGCCAGAAGGATCCACGACGGCGGGCGTCGACGGTTCGGGGCGACCGCCCGCTGCGCCGGCGCTCGGTGCTCGGGCGTGCCGGGGCCTGCCGCTAGGGTTGCCATGGGCGACGATCGCGGCCTCCGGCCGCGGGAGAGGACCGCACGGTCACAGCAGCCCCGCCTGACGCAGCAGCGACACGGCCGTCGATCCGTCGCCGAGGTCGGCGATCGACACCGAGTTTGGCTGGAGTTGCGACAGGGGTACCTCCTTGGGGGAGGCCGCCACGCCCGGGGCGATCGGGTACTCATAACTCTGGGAGTCCGCGATGATTTTTTGCGCCTGCGGGGAGACGAGGAACGCCAGGAATCGCTGTGCGTTGGCTTGATGGCTGCTCGACTTCAACGCGCCCGCGCCGGACACGTCGATCACATACCCCACGTCGTTGGGGGCGAAGTCCGCGATCTTTGCGTGCATGTTCGATGCGCCGATTTCATCTCGAATCCTGTACCAGTAGTACTGGTTGATGACTCCGAGCGCGGCGCTGCCACGGTTGACCTCGTTGACTACGGTCTCGTTGTCGGGGTACACGCGGCCGCCCGCGTTGGCGGCGATCCCCTTGAGCCAGCTCACGGCCGCGGTGTTGCCGTAGGTCTTGGCGACCGAGGTCACGATCGGCTGAAAATCGGTCTCGGATGGCGCCACGGCGAGCTGATCCTTGTACTTCGGGTCAGAGAGCTGCATCACACTGGTCGGCAACTTGCTGGGTGAGATGCGGCTGGGGTTGAAGATGATCACGCTGGCGCGCGCCGACACGCCAACCCAGTCGCCGTGGGGCGAGCTGTACTTGGCAGGCACCTTGGCGAGCGTGCTCGGCAGCACGGGGCTGAGCAGACCCTTGCCCTGCAGGTATTCGAGGGCCGGCGAGTTCTCGGTGTAGAAGGCGTCCGCCGGCGAGTTGGATCCCTCCGTGCTGATCTGCGCGGCGAGCGTGTCCTCATTGGCGCTGCGGGTGTTGACGGTGATACCCGTGGCCTGCTCGAACGCCCGCACGAGGTCGGCGGTCGTCTGGACGTGCTGGCCGCTGTACAGGGTCAACGAGTTGGCCGAGCCGGACGACCCGCACCCGACGGCGACCCCCACAACGGCTGCCAGGGCGATCACGAGCGCCGTCACACGCACGCGCGTCCTCGGGTGCCTGAAGGACAAATGTTCGGTAACCCTCATTTCGGAAATCCATGTTACCCAAATACGTGCGATCGCGGTGCGGGTCGGGCCCGCCAACGGTCCAGGTTCGGAGGGCCCATCGTCGCTGATGGACGTTGCGGACCACGGGCTCTCTGCGCGCCGGACGGCGACGCAACACGCCACGGGGGCCGGACTGCGGGCCCTCGACGGATCGGCGCTGCACCGGCGGGGTCCCGCCGGTCCGTTAGGGTACCTGCAGAACCGATTGCCATGGCTAAGAAATCGAACACCGCCCCGGGTCCGTCTGACCCGCCCAACCGCTGGCTCACCGTCCTTACCGGCGTGGTCCTCGGCGCGATCTGGGGCGTCGTCATGTGGGGGATCAACGCCGCGATTCACCACTCCGCAAGCGGGATCGTGTTCTTGTACATCGTGCTGACGATGGCCATGATCGGCGGCGGCGTCGCGGCGTTCTTTGGTGCGGTCGGCGTCAAGCGCGCCGGCGACAGCCTCAGCCCACGCTTTCGTCGACGCGGCAAGTAGCGCGGCCTGGCGCGTCGGACCTGTCGGCCCCAGGATCGGTTGAGCGCGCCCTGGACCTTGGCACACCAGATGATCGTTCCCGTGAGCGGGATCAGGTTCCAGAGACCTGTCCAGCCGCGTGCCGGTGACCATTCACCCTCCCGCCCGTCCGGCTGTTCGGCCTCGTACGGGACGAGGACGAGCGCCATGAACCGGATGACGTGGTTGATCACCAGGCCCAGCCAGTCGACGACCCCGGTCGCAGCGCGGCGCCGGAGTTCCTGGTGGGCGCACCAGACCCCCGAGCGCCCATACAGGCTCCCGGTCATCACCAACGGCAGGATGCGGACGAGGATGCGGCGCGGCGTGCCGACCCGGGCGGGCACCGGGGCGAGCGGCGAGAGGGCTCCGACCCTACCGGTGACGGCTGCGCCCTCGCGGAGTGTGCGGGGGTCCTCTATCCTCACCAGGTGACCGTGCTAGGCGGGGAGCTAGCGGTGCCCTGTACCCGAAATCCGCTTCAGCGGGGCACAATTCCCGCCCGAGGGGCACGTCCGAAAGGGTCGGGTCCGTGCGATGCGATGTTGATGGTGAGGTCCCATTCGGTGGGCGACCGCGAACCAGGTCAGGTCCGGAAGGAAGCAGCCTTAAGCGGATCCGCTTACGCGCAGTGGGGTTACCTCGCCGGAGTTGGCGGCACGGTTACCGCT
>JADGPF010000105.1 GCA_017882585.1 Thermoleophilia bacterium | reverse complement strand
GGTCGGAGGAGGGTGAACGATGGGACTCGAACCCACGACCGCCTGGACCACAACCAGGAGCTCTACCAACTGAGCTACGTTCACCACGCCGGACGCGCGCCCGGACCGGGCAACAATAGCGCACGGTCGCCCGCCCTCCAGGCCAACCCTATTGCGAGACGTCGACCACGACCTTGATGGCCTCCGCGCTGCGCGCGAGCCGGAATGCGCGATCGATGTCTGCAAGCGGGATCCGGTGCGAGACGATGACCTCCGGGTCGATCGCGCCATCCTGCAAAAGTTGCAACGCGGTGCGCGTGTCGGCCGGTCCGGCCGAGTAGGTCGACTCGATGCGGACTTCCCGGAACCAGGCCGACCCGAGGTCCACCGGCACGGGCACGCCCGGGCGCGGCGGCGCAAACAGCTGCACCACCCCGGCGGGTCCCGCGAGCGCGATCCCGAGGGCGATGGCCTCGGCGGAGGCGCTGGTCACGAAGACCGCCCGCGCACCGTCCGGACCGAGTAGATGCCGCGCCGCCGCAGCGCTGGGGGCCTCGGGCACCTGTGCGCCGGCGCGCCGGGCGAGCTCGCGCCGTTCGGGGCGTGGCTCGATGGCGATCACCGCGGCGCCCCGCGCGCGCGCGGCGTAGATCTCGAGCAGCCCCATCGCGCCGGCGCCGATCACGACGACCGGGTCGCCGCGCGTGAGACCCGCCGACGCCTGTCCGCGCACGACGCACGCCAACGGCTCGATCAGTGTCCCGGCGAGGTCCGACACCTCGTCGGGGAGCACCAACACGTCGATGCGGGCGTTCTCGGCCGGCACGCGGATGAACTCCGCCAGCCCACCGGGATCGATGCGGGTCGCACGGAACGTCGCGCACAAGGTCTCGCGCCCGGCCCGGCAGTAGCGGCACTCCATGCACGGCACGTGGTGGTGCACGAACACACGGGACCCGACGCGTATCGGCGCGCCCGTCCCGGCCTCGACCACCTCACCGACCGGCTCATGCCCGAGGACGAGCGGCGCGCGCGGATCCTGGTACCACTGCATCAGATCGCTGCCGCAGAGCCCACATGCGTCGACGCGCACCACCAGTTCCCCGTCGCCGGCGACGGGCCGTGGCAGCTCGGTGAGCTCGATCCGTCCTGCCCCGTGGTACATGGCCGCCCGCATGGTCCGGCAAGGATGCCAGCTTCCGGCGGTGCCGGCGGGGATTGCCTGGCAGTATCCGGGTTGCGCGACGCCCGCGTACCGCGACCCAAGGACCCGAATGATGCAGGCTGCCTTCGCGACGGGAATCGATGCCGACGCCCCGCTGGAGGTGCTCGACGTCGGCGAGCGACCCGCACCAGGGGTCCCGGCGGGCTGGACGCGAGTCCACGTCCGCGCAGCCTCGCTCAATCACCACGATCTCTGGACCCTGCGCGGCGTCGGAGTCCGCGACGAGCACATCGGCACCCCGCTCGGCACCGATGCGGCCGGAGTCACCGACGACGGACGTGAGGTCATCGTCCACGCGGTGCTGGGCTCGGCGGGACCCGGTGACGACGAGACGCTTGCCGTGGACCTGCACCTGCTCAGTGAGGCCGGGGTCAGCGGCACGCATGCCGAAATCGTCGCCGCGCCCGATCGCAATCTGGTGCCCAAACCGGCGGGCCTGAGCTGGTCGGAGGCGGCCTGCCTGCCGACCGCCTATCTGACGGCGTACCGCATGCTGTTCACCCGGGCCGGTCTGCGTCCCGGGGACCACGTCCTTGTCCAGGGCGCCGGCGGCGGTGTCGCGACGGCGGCAATCGTGCTCGCGCACGCGGCGGGCATCGAGGTGTCGGTCACGAGCCGCAGCGAACACAAGCGCCAGGCCGCGCTCGCGCTCGGGGCGGATGCGGCGCTCGCGCCTGGTGGGCGCCTCGCCCGCCGCGCCGACGCCGTGATCGAGACGGTGGGAGCCGCGACCTGGGACCATTCGCTCAAGAGCCTGCGGCCCGGCGGGGTGATCGTCGTGTCCGGCGCGACCAGCGGCGCCGACCCGCCCGCCCAGCTCGCCCGGCTGTTCTGGCGGGGCCTGGGCGTGCTCGGCAGCACCATGGGCACCCGCCAGGAACTGGTGACGCTCGTCGCGATGCTCGAGACGACCGGGGCCCGCCCACACATCGATTCCATCCATCCGCTTGCGAACGCCGGCGCCGCATATGCGCGCATGGCCAGCGGTGACGCGTTCGGGAAGATCGTGCTCGCAGTCGGCGCCTGACGGATCCCGGTTGTCCGGCAATGTGCACTGCGCGTAACCTATCCCCGGACAGTCTTTGGACAAACCGAGGGAAGGTCTGTCCAACTATTCCGGACCGCGCCGACCACATGACGACCCCAAGCACCCACGGATACCTGCGCATCGGCGAACTCGCCCGACGCGTCGGCCTGAGCCCCGACGTCCTGCGCGCCTGGGAACGCCGCTACCAGATCCTCGATCCCGAGCGCAGCCCGGGCGGGTTCCGGCTCTACTCGGATGCCGACATCGCGCGGGTCGTGGCGATGCAGCAGCATCTCGCCAGCGGACTGGCGCCGGCACAGGCGGCGGCGCGTGCGTGCGCCGAGCTCGATGCACCGGCCTCGACGGAGTTCGACGGCGATCCGATCACCGAATTGCGCGCTGCGCTCGAGGGGTTCGACGAGGGGACCGCCCATCGGGCCATCGACCACATCATGGACCGCTTCGCCATCGAATCCGTGGTGACCAACGTGGTGTTCCCATATCTGCGCGACCTGGGCGACCGCTGGGACTCCGGCGAGGTCACCATCGCACAAGAACACTTCGCCAGTCGCGTGCTGCGCTCGCGATTGATCGGTCGTGGTCGCGGCTGGGACGACGGGTCGGGCCCGCGCGCCGTGCTCGCCTGCGCGCCGGGGGAACTGCATGATCTGCCGCTGGTCTGCCTCGGCCTCGCACTGCGCGAACAGGGTTGGCGGATCACCCTCCTCGGAGCCGATACGCCGATCGACACGGTGATCACGACCGCCGACGTGCTCCACCAGGACCTCACGGTGCTCGCGTTCATGATCGGCACGACGGTCGAGCGATGCCGCCCGGCGCTCACCACGCTCGCCCGGCGCACGCCGTTGGTGCTCGCGGGTCCGGGCGTCACCGAGGAGCTCGCGAGATCGGTCGGGGCCGTGCACGTCACCGGCGACCCCGTGTCCGTCGCCCGTCGGCTCACCCTCGAGCGACCCCAACCGGCCCCTGCCGTCGTCGCCGAGACCGGCCCCGGCGCCCGACGCGGGGTCGCTTAGTCGCCCACGTCCCGCCGCCCCGTGACGAGCGCGATCCCCAAGCCGAGCAGCGCGGCGATCATCGAGCCCGCGAGGATCCCGATCAGGGCGACGTCGTCCTGGGCGGTTTGCGGGAAGGCGAGCGTTGCGATGAAGATCGCCACGGTGAACCCAATTCCCGCCAGCGCCGCACCGCACGCCACATGGCTCCAGCGCAGGCCGTCCGGCAAGACCCCCAGACGCAGCGTCACCGCCAGCCAGGTTGCGATCAAGACGCCGACCGGCTTGCCGATGACCAGCCCGAACACGACCCCAAGGGCAATCGGGTCCGTCGCCGCGTGACGGATCGCCTCGGCGGTGAGCGGAATCCCCGCACTTGCGAGCGCGAACAACGGCAGCACGACGAATGCCGACCATGGATGGATCAGGTGCTCGAGCCGCTCGACCGCGGTCTGGCCCGGTACCGATCTCTGGGCCCCCGACGGCACCCGCCATGGCGCCATCGGCATCATCAGGCCGAGCACCACCGCGTCGATGGTCGGGCTGACGCCGCCGGCCGCCATCGCCAGGCAGCTCGCGATCCCGAGCACCACGAACAGCGGGACCCAGCGCACCCCCGCCCTCAGCACCAGCCATGCGGCCACCACGCAGGCAACGCTTGCAAGGATCCATCCCGCGCGCACGCCGTGGGAGTACCAGACGGCGATCACGATGATCGCGCCGATGTCGTCGACCACCGCGATCGCCAGCATGAACACCTTCAGCTGCGTGGGCACGCGGGGCCCCAGCAGCTGCAGCGCGCCGACCACGAAGGCGATGTCGGTCGCCATTGGGATCCCCCACCCACCCGCGCCAGGGCCGCCGTGGACCACCGCGGCATAGATCAGCGCGGGGACCACCATGCCGCCGAGCGCCGCAATCACCGGTAGGCGGGCGACCCGCATGTCCGACAGCTCACCGACGGTCAGCTCCCGCTTGACCTCCAGGCCGACCACGAAAAAGAAGATCGGCATCAGGCCCTCGCGCGCGAGGTCCTGCAGGGTCAGGTGGGCCGACAGCCCGCCGATCCACGGCGGCAGCGAGTGCGCCCAAAAGGCCGTATACGACGCGGTCGCAACGGTTGCCCACACGATCGCCACGATGGCGGCCCCGGCGAGCGCGATTCCGCCCGCCGACTCGGTGGCGAGGAATTCCTGCACCGGGTCGCGCACGCGGTCGACGAACCGGGACGTCCACGGGGTCATGTCCTCGGACGGCGTCACAGGCCCCGGATGCTCGCAGATCGCCACCAGCGCACCCAGCAGGCGTCGCGGATCCCCGGCGACGCCCGCTGGCGGTTGCCTTCGCGAGCCGAGCGTGCAGACTGTCAAGCGATGCCGACGTCACCGACAGTGGTGTGGTTTCGCCGCGACCTGCGCGTGACCGACCATCCGGCCCTCGCCGCCGCGGCCGCGTGCGGGCCTGTCGTCTGCGCATGGATCGTCGACCCGGAACTCCTCGCGCGCCGCCACCACCGCTGCCCCGCACGTCGCGCGTTTCTGCGGGCCGGGCTTGCGGCGCTCGACGCCGATCTACGCGACCGCGGTGGCGCGCTGGTCGTCCGCGTCGGACGCCCCGCCCAGGCCGTGCCGGCGCTGGCGCGCGAGGTCGGTGCCCGGGCCGTCGCATGCACGCGCGAGGTCTCCCCATTCGGGCGGCGCCGCGATGAGGATGTCCGGGATGCGCTCGCCGCATCCGGCATCGCGTTCCATGAATACGACGGGGACCTTGTGGCCCGCCTCGACGACATTCCGGGGCCCGGCGGCGACGGCTACCAGGTCTTTACGCCCTTCCACCGCCAGTGGGTGGCGCTCCCGCTGCCCGCACAGATCCCGGCGCCGTCCGAGCTCTCCGGGCCTCGCGTCAGCTCGGACGGACTGGACGCGCTCGATGCCACCTCGCCGCCGATGTCCGCCGGCCCCGCCGCGGCCCGCGCCGCCCTCGTGGCGTTCATCCGCGACGGCCACGCTGACCGATACGCCGAGGCCCGCGACCTGCCCGCGGTCGCAGCGACCTCACGCCTGTCGGCGTACCTGCGCTTTGGCATGTGCACCAGCGCCCAGATCGGTCGCGCCCTCGGGCTGCCGGGCCAACTCGGCTCCGGACGCGCCGCATTCTGGCGCCAGATCGGCTGGCGCGAGTTCTACCATCACCACCTGGCGCGCAACCCGCACGTGGCCCGACAGGCCTGCCGGGCGCCGTTTGGTGCCGTCGCATGGTCCGACGATCCGGCGCTGCTTGGGGTGTGGCGCGCCGGGCGTACCGGGTATCCGATGGTCGATGCCGGCATGCGCCAGCTCGCCGCCGAGGGTTGGCTGCACAACCGCGCGCGCATGGTCGCGGCCTCGTTTCTGGTCAAGGACCTGCATGTGGACTGGCGACGCGGCGAGACGGTGTTCATGCAGGAATTGATCGACGGCGATCCGGCCAGCAACAACGGCGGCTGGCAGTGGACCGCCGGCACCGGCACGGACGCGGCCCCCTATTACCGGATCTTCAATCCCGTCCTGCAAAGCAAGAAGTTCGACCCAGACGGCGCGTACCTGCGACGGTGGATTCCCGAGCTCCGCGCCGTTGAGGACCGATTTGTCCACGAGCCTTGGCGGATGGACGACGCCCAGCAACGGGCCGCCCGCTGTGTCATCGGTGTGGACTACCCCGCACCGATCGTCGACCACGCCGTCGAGCGCGAGATCGCCGTGGCGCGGTATCGCGCCGCCGACCCCGCGCGGGTCGGCGGCCCGTAGGGCCGGCTCAGGCCACCGACAGCCCGTGGTGCGGCCGGGGGACGATCGCCTCCAAGTGCTTGTGCGAGGGACAAAATCGCGAACCGCGCAAGGGCTCGCGCCCACAGGGCCGCCCCTTGCGGTTGATCGACGCGCACCGCAGGGCGCCGATGCGCCCGGTATCCGGCCCCGCCTCGGCCTCGAGTACCTCCAGCGCGGCGCTCAGGTGACGCTCGATGATGCGATAGCAGTTGAGCTGCTCCTGCACGGGAAACAGGAACCGCACGTTGGTGAACAGATGGCGCGCCGGGCGCGGGTAGCGCCGCAGATCGCGGGCGATACGGGCGACCGTCTGCTCACAGGCGGCAAGCAGGACACGTTCGGACCGTCCGGGGTGCTTCGCGTCGGCAATCACCAGCGGCTTGAGCTCTCGGTACAGATCGCGACTGATTTCGAACACTGTGGCCTCGGTTCTGGAGATGCCTGCCGGTCGCGGCGCACACGCGCCGTCGTGCCCTACCCGATTCGCGTGTCCACAAACCCTCTTGAGCCGGGCAGCTCGCCCGAGACGCTCTCGTGAGCGGCACGTGGAGAAGATTCTCAGGACATCACGAAGTTGTCAATAGTCTGTCCATTGTTGGTCAACCGTTTGTCTACTGCGAGCAGTGCGTCCCTCCATCTGCTGTACGTCGACGCGCGGCGTTCGGTTCGCCGGGGCGCCCCGTCGGACGGCTCAGAGCGCGCGATACCCCGAGGTCGCATCGACGCCCGTGACTTCACCCGAGGTCACGGCCACGACCGTGCCGTGCGTCGTGCGCACCCGCAACGCGCCGTCGGCATGCAAACCCTCGGCGACGCCCGCGAGGGTCGCGTCGCCGACAGAGACGCTCACCGCACACCCCATCAGCGCGTCCCGCCGTCCGTACGCCGCGATGATCTCCGCATCACCGTCGGCGTACCAACGGCCGAACCACTCCCCGAGCCCGCGCAGCGCGGCGACGAGGACCTCCTCGCGTGGGACGTCGGCACCGAGTACCTCATCGACGCTCGTCGGCCGCCAGCGCCCTCCGGCCAGGGCTGGAGTCGTGCGTACGTTGATCCCGACGCCGACGACCGCCCATGCCAACTGCTGTCCGGCGCTCGCCAACTCGCACAGGATGCCCGCGAGCTTCTTCCCGTCGACGGACACGTCGTTCGGCCACACCAACCCCACCGGGACCCCGAGCGCGGACAGGCCTTCCGCCACGCCGACCGCCGCGACGATCGGCAACAGGCCAACCTCCCCGCCCGTGCGGGCGGGCCGCAGCAATACCGAAAACAGCACCGCATCCCCGGCCGCCGCGGCCCACACGCGCCCGCGGCGTCCCCGTCCGTGGGTCTGGAAGTCGGCGCCGATCACGAGCCCCTCCGGGGCGCCGCCGCGCGCGCGCATCGCGATCAGATCGTTTGTCGAGCCGACCTCGCGGGCCCAGACGACAGGCCCGCTGACCGGAGCAACCAGGCGGGCCTCCACGCGCGCGACATCGATGGCGTCAGGCATCCGGGCCCGCATAGGTCAGGGTGCCGGCGACGATGGTCGCCACGATCGGCAGCTCGACCAGCTCGTCGACCGCACACGCGACCGGATCGCCGCCGAACACCGTGAGGTCGGCCGGCGCGCCGACCATGATGATCCCCCCGAGGCGGTCACCGGCCGCAAGCGCGCCCCCGCGCGTGTATCCCCACAGCGCGGCCTCGCCGTCAAGGGCCTGATCCTCCCGGTAGCCGGGTCCGGTCTGCCCCGGCCCCCGACGGCGGCGGGCCCATGCCAACCCCAGACGCGGGTCCGCGTCGGCGACCGGCCAGTCCGACCCGAATGCCAGTACCGCTCCGGCCGCGACCAGATCCGCGCACGACCAGCCCCACCCGCGCCGCTCGGCATCGAGGCGGCCGTGCCAGGCCGTTGCGGGGGCACCGGCAACCGAGCCGACGTGGATGGGCTGCATGCTGGCGATCACGCCGCCGCTCGCGAACCGTGGGACATCCCGCGGATCGCACAGCTCGACGTGTTCGACGCGGCACGGGGGCTGGTCGGGGTCACGCGCCCCGGCGGCGCCGTAGGCGTCGAGTGCGGCGCGGATCGCCCGGTCGCCGATCGCGTGCGTCGCGCATCCGAGCCCGGCCGCCACGCAGCGTCGCACGACCTCGGCATAGCGCCGAGGGTCCGGCCAGTTCGACGCGGTTGCCCTGCCGCGCGGATCGCGCGCGCCCAGCCACGCGGTGCCCTGGTCGATGACCCCGTCGAGAAAGAACTTGACCGCTCCCGATCGCCAGCGCTGCCCGCCGGCGCCGGCCCGCACGATCGCCGCCTCGATCTGCGTGTCATCCATGCCGGGTTGCAGCCAGATGTGGATGACCAGACGCACCGGCAGCTCGGCGGACGCCTCCAGCGCGGCGAGGTCTGCGAGATCGTTAGGCGCATCGTCCATCGCGTGGCCGGCGACCAGGCCGAATGCTGCCATGCGCTCGAGCTGCGCGCGATACAGCTCGCATCGCCGCCGCGCGCTCAGCGGAGGAATGTGGGCGCGCACGGCCTCCATCGCGCTCGGCTCGCGCAGCTCTCCGGTCGGGACCCCGGCGGCGTCGCACACGATCTCGGACGCGTCGGCGAACGTCCGTGGACCGTCGACGCCGGCGCGTGCAAGCGCGCCGCGGTTCGCCAGGGCTCCATGGCCGTCGAGAAGGCTCACGAACGCCGGCCGTCCGCCGACGGCGGCATCCAACACCGACCCGCGCGGAGCGTCGCCGAACCACTCCCGTCGCAGGCCGTGCGCGACGAGCCACTCCCCCGCGGGGCGGTCCTCGGCGGCCGCCCATAGACGGGCCAGGGCGTCGTCGAGATCGGTTGCGCCGGTCAGATCGGCGTCGCGCATTGCCCGGGCGCCCCACAGCGGGTGGCAGTGCGCATCGATGAGTCCGGGCACCACGACGCGGCCGCGGCCCTCGAGCTCCTGGGTACGGCGCCCGCACAGGGCACGCACCGCGGCGGCGTCGCCGACCGCGACGATCCGATCCCCGCGAATCGCCACGGCGTCGGCGATCGGTGCGCTCGGGTCCTGCGTGCGGATCCGGGCACCGGCAATCACCAGGTCGGCGGCCTCGGTCATTGCTGCGACCGTGTCGGGGGTGCTAGCTCCGCATTCGGCGGACGAGCGCCCAAGCGCCCGGCAGCAGCGCTGCGGCGAGGTAGAGCTTGAGAATCTCCCCCGGCACGAACGGATAGAGCCCGTATTCGAGCGTCTTCTCGAGGTTCGTGTGCAGCACGTGCTGGAGCCACAGCAACCCACACAGGAAAATGAACACGTTGCCGGTCAGCATCATGGTGCCCGAGCTCGAGAACTTCTTGTCCCAGCCACGGTCGGCGAGATGGCCCACCATCGCCGCTGCGACAAGGAAGCCCATGATGTAGCCGCCCGTCGCGCCCGTCACGACGTGCCAGCCGTGGGCGTGGTCGGCGTAGACGGGCACCCCAACGATGCCCAGAAACATGTACAGCCCCATGCTCAGCGTGCCGCAGACCGTGCCCAGCGCGCCGCCGACAAGCAGGACGGCAAAGGTCTGACCGGTGATTGGCACCGGGGTGAACGGCAGTGGAATGGAGATCTGCGCAAACAGTGCGACGAACAGGGCACCCCCGAGGACGAGCAGGGCGTCGGTGAGGATGCCGGCCCGCGGGAACACGGCCCGGCGCAGTGTGGCAGTCGATGCGGTGGATGCAGTCATGCGCGGAACTCTACACACGCCAAATGGGTGGCGGAATTGCCGAGATCCCTGCCCGGCGGGGCGGTCGAGGCATGGCGAGTCCGTGTCTGGGCCGATTCGACCAACTCGACCACGCGGCCGACCGGGGTACGCGCAGCACGCGACCTCGCGCCGTGCGATGATGGCGCTCGCGCTACTGATCCGTAAGGTTGCCGCAGATGCCCGACCCCCCGATTCGCGTTCTGCTCGTCGACGATCACCGTGTCCTGCGGACCGGTCTGCGACTGATCCTTGACCACGCCGATGGGATCGAATGCGTCGGTGAGGCGGCATCGGCCGAAGAGGCCCTCCACGTCTCCGACCGGACCCACCCCGACGTCATCGTCATGGACGTTCAGATGCCGGGCATGGGCGGGATCGCCGGCACGCGCAGCATCCGCGAGCGGCATCCCGACGTCCATGTCGTGATGCTCTCGATGTTCGACGCCGCCGAAGACGTCCGGGCCGCGTTCGCCGCCGGCGCGCAGGGATACCTCATCAAGACCGCCGCCGAGGACGAGCTCGTCGACGCGCTGCGGGCGGTCGTCCACGGACAGCGCTACCTGCACCCGGCGCTCGGCGCCGCACTTGCCCAGCCCGCCCCACCGGACCCCTTGGACGGGCTCACCGACCGCGAGCGGGAGGTACTGCAACTGCTGGCGCTCGGCTACGGGAACCAGGAGATCGCCAACCGCCTGCACCTGTCGCCGCGGACGGTCGAGACACATCGGGCCAACATGATGAACAAGCTGCGGATCACCAGCCGCGCCGACATCGTCCGGGTTGCGCTCGCAGCGGGCATCTTGAGCGCCGACAGCGCCGAATACCCCGGGGCCGCCAACCACGACCCGCCCGTCGCGGATTGACATGGCGGACAAGGCGCGAGCCCGTCGCGCGTCGTCGAGGAGCACACCGATGCGGTGGCGTCCCGGCCGCGCCACACCCGTCGCGCGAGGGCACCGACAGGGCCCGCGGGTGACGCACGCCCCGGTGCTCGCCCCGCGCCACAAGGACATTGCCCATACGCGATCGAAGAGTACCGACATGGATCCCGCGGACCGATGCCGACACACACGGTGTGGTGACAGGCGGGCAGCGACACGCCGAGGTCGCCGGACAGCCCAGTATGTTTGAACCTGACGACCGCGCGCCGCACCGTGCAAGAGGGGGGACCCGATGAACAGCTCGCTGGCGCAGCCCCACTTCCGCGGGCGTGGCATCGTCGTCGGAATTCTTATCGGCCTCGCGTCGCTGATGGTGCTCGTCGGTGTCGTGGCAATCTGGCTCAACACCGTCGTGTACGACACGCCGACCTGGCGCGCGACAAGCCAGGAAATCATCCAGGACCCGGCGATGCAGGCGCAGGTGTCCAAGTACGTCGTGGACCAGCTCTATAACTCCGCCACCGTCCAGAACGACGTCGCCGGGGCGCTGCCGCCCCAGTTCCAAGCCTTCGCACCGGCCGTGACGAGCGGCCTGCACCAGGTGGCGGTCGGGGCCAGCGAGCGGCTGCTCGCCACCACGCCGGTCCAGAACCTGTTCGTCACGGCCTCGGTGGACGCCCACGACGCGTTCGTCCGACTGATCGACAACCAGGCGAAGTTCGCGAAACTCAACAACGGGCAGGTCACCCTCGACCTGCACCCGCTGCTGCTGCAGGTTGCCGACAAGGCGGGCTTTGGCGCTGCGGCGCAGACTCACCTGGCCCCCACCGCAGGCCAGATCGACGTCATGAACAGCAACCAATTGTCCAACGTACAGACGGCCGTGCGCATCGTTCACGCCATTTCCGATTGGGCCCTGGTCATCGTCGTCGTACTGTTCGCGGCGGCCATCTGGCTTGCACATGGCTATCGTCGCCGGGCGCTTTTGTGGTCGGCGATCGGCATTCTCGTCGCCACGCTCGTGTTGATCTTCGTTCGACGCATACTCGGCGAGAACATCGTCAACGCCCTGGTGAGCGATGTCGCTGTCCGACCGGCGCTGATCACCGCCTGGTACATCGGCACCAACGTCATCGGCACCATCAATATCACCCTGTTGATCGTCGCGATCCTGCTCGTGATCGGGGTGTGGCTCTCCGGCGCCGGCCGCATGTCGACCTCGGTCCGCAATCGGCTCGCCCCATGGCTTGTCAAGCCGCTCTATGCATTCGGGATCCCGGCCGTGGTTCTGCTCATCCTCATCGTCTGGGGACCGCTGCCCGTGTTCCAAAAGGTGATACCGGTGATCATCATCGCCGTGCTGGCAGCGGTTGGTATCGAGGCGCTCCGGCGCCAGACGATCGCCGAGCACCCCCAGGTTCCCTCCGCCTGACCCGACGCCGGGCGGTTACCAGTCGGGTCCGAGTAGCTCCGGGACATCGATCGCCGCCACGGCGTTGAGCAGCATCACGACACCAAAGAACTCGCGCACCCGGTCGGTGTCGCCGCCTGCGGCCGACCACACCGTCTTGTGCAGTGCCCGGACGTGCGCCTGGACCACCGCTCGGACCTCGTCGTCGTCGACGGCCACCCCCACCGCCTGGACGATGACCAGCGCCAGCTCGTCGCGATCGGTGATCTCCCGGTAGGCCTCGAGCATGATCGCGAGTCGTTCGTCGGGGCGTGCGGTCCGCGGAACGTCTGCCAGCGCGCCGGCGATCTCCTCGAACGCGTAATCGACGACCGCCACGAAGAGTGCCCGCTTGCTGCCGAACAGACGCACGACGTACGGCTGTGAGATGCCGGCCGCGCGCGCGACGGCGTCGGTCGTCGTGCGGGCGTACCCGTGCTCGGCAAACAAGTGCACTGCCACAGCGACGATCTCGCTGCGGCGTGCCTCGCCAGACATGCGTGTCGGCGGCTGCATGACCGCGAGGTTATCATCCGATGTCAACACATAGAGATCCTGTGCAGTGGCTGCCCGGACCACGACAGGCCCGGCGCGATAAGTTCCCCCTGTCCGCCCGCCACCCAGGAGGCCCCCATCTCCAGCCCCACATACCTCGAACCGCTCGCCGAGCTTCTGGTGGGACACGGTGCCAACGTCCAACCCGGCCAGGTCGTCGGGATCTCCTCGAGTCCGGGCAAGGAGGAGCTCTCGCGCGCGATCGCGGAGGCCGCCTACGGCCGCGGCGCCAAGTACGTGGATGTCGTGTATTTCGACCCCTACGTCAAGCACTCCAGACTCCTGCACGCGGACACCGACACGCTTGGATGGGTGCCGCCGTGGATCGGTCAGCGGATGCTCGACCTCGGCGAGCTGCGTGCCGCCAATATCTCCCTCAGCGGCCCCGCCGCGCCTGGCCTGATGGATGACATCGATCCATTGCGGGCCGGCAAGGACCGCCTGCCGCAGGTCCCTGAGGGACTCCAGGTCATCCACCAGGGGCTCATCAACTGGACCGTCGGTCCGGGACCGACGCCCGAGTGGGCCCAGCGCGTGTACCCGCACCTCGATCGGGCGGCCGCCTACGACCGGCTCTGGGAGGAACTCGGGCACGTGCTCCGCCTCGACGAGCCCGACCCGGTGGCGGCCTGGAAAAAGCGCAGCGCGGACCTCATCGATACGGCAGACCGCCTCACCGAACTGCGCCTGGACTCGCTGCACTTCCGCGGATCCGGCACGGACCTGACGGTCGGGCTGCTGCCCGGCTCGCTGTGGATCGCCGCGGCGATGACCACGGCCGACGGGCTCCCGTTTGCGCCCAACCTGCCCTCCGAGGAGATCTTCACCACCCCGGATCCCGTTCGCACCGAGGGCGTCGTGCGGGCAACGCGCCCCCTCGATGTCGCGGGTACGGTGATCAGCGGGCTCCAGGCGCGATTCGACGGCGGGCGCATCACCGACATCAGCGCCGAGTCCGGCGCAGAGATCCTCGCCGGGCGCTGCGCGGTGGATGACGGTGCATCGCGTCTGGGCGAGGTCGCCCTGGTGGACGCCAGCGGACGCATCGGCCCGCTTGGGACCGTCTTCTACGACACGCTCTTGGACGAGAACGCGGCCAGCCACATCGCCGTCGGCGCCGCCTACCCGGACGCGGTCGACGAAGCCGACCGCGAACACATGAACCGGTCGGGCATCCACATCGATTTCATGATCGGGGCACCAGAGGTCGTGGTCACCGGCATCACCCGCGAGGGCACCGAGATCCCGGTGCTCGTCGACGGGATCTGGCAGATCTAGACCCGCCACACCGCGACGTTGGTCAGCCGCGCGCCGGGATGCCGGCGGCGGGCGCACCGTCACCGGCACAGTGCAGCACCCAGACATCGACGGTGCCGTGATCGAAGGCATGTCGCGCACAGGCGGCGGCGCTCAGATAGGCGAGCGTGCCATGCGCAATCGATGAGTCGACGGCGAGATATCGGCCCGATCCGGCCGACGTCGTGATCACGACGTCCGGATGGGCCGCGCGGAGCGCAACCGGGTTCTGGAGCACGTACCACGCCGGATACGTGACCCCGGCGGCGGTCGTCGCGCGCAGGACGACCACGTGCCATTTGGCGGGGTCGACATATGGGCTGTACGGATCGACCACGACCGTGGCGCCGGCCGGCACGTTCGACTGGACCCACGCATAGGACTGCGCCTTCTGATCCGAGAGCGAATTGTGCAGCTCGCCGGCGGTGCCGTAAAGGGTCCAGGCGAGTCCCACGATGATCACCGCGGTCAGCCCGGCGCGCGCCGGTCGGCCCCAGCGCGTGACGGCCCGGTCCCACAGCCCGATGCCCCCCACGACCACCAGAAACGCCAACGCGGGGATCAACGGCAACAGATTGCGCTCGAACCGGACCGTGACCGACGACAGCACCAGGAAGTAGGCCACCACGAAGATGCCGACGATCACGATTTCGCGTCGGGCCCGGACCAACCAGAGCCCGGCCAGGCCCACGAGAAAGAGCCCGAACGAATCGAAGATCCAGCGCAGGTTTGCCCACGGCGCGTTGCCCTGCGCGCCGATGTGGCCGGTCGAATAATGGGACTCATCGAACTTGAGCCCTTGGACGAGTCCGTGAAAATCGAAGATCGCGTACGGCGTGGTGATCAGAAACGCCGCCACCGCGCAGCCTGCGGCCAGCAGCAATCGCAACCAACGGGATCGTTCACTCGACAGCAGGTGCGCCGCCACCAGCGACACCCCGACGATCGCGCAGTTGTACTTCGACGAGCCGGCGAGACCGACCATCGCTCCGGTGAACGCGTAGGTCTGCCACGACGGACGGCGGTATGCCAAAAGCGCTCCGCAGACCGCCAGCGTCGAGGTCAGGCCCGACAGGGGATCCGGAGTCATGTAGTACGCGAAACCGACGGAGATCGGCAGGATCGCAACCAGCAGCGGTGTCATCCAAATCGCCCGACGATCAGGCGTGCCGAGCCGCGCCATCCAGGCGGCGGCAGCCACGGTCGCCACGGATTCGGTCACGGACACCACACGGCCAATCAGCAGGTAGCCGGGGTGTGACAGCCG
>JADGPF010000022.1 GCA_017882585.1 Thermoleophilia bacterium | reverse complement strand
CGTGGTAGCGTCCCAGCGTTGCGTCCCGTTTACGGGGCGCGCACCTTGATATGGCACGTCTCAACGTTCCATTTGCGCGGACCAGAAGGCAGTACGTCCTGGCCGCCGCACTCACTTCTTGTTGCGTGGCCGTCGCCGCGTCGGTTGCCGTGCCCGCGTTGGCGACGAGTGCCAGCGTGCCGAGCTCGCCCGGGCCGTCCAACAGCGTCGCCACAGCCCGCCAGCGGGTCCGCCAGGTCGAGCAGCAGTTGATCGACGTGCAGACCGCCGCGAGCCAAAGCGTCAACGACTACGCGACCGCGAGCGCCCAAGTGGCGGTGCTCAACGACTCGATCCGCGTCAACCAAGCCCAACTCGCGCTCACCAAGGTCGAGCTGGGCGCCTCGCAGGCTGCCCTGGCTCAGCGGATCAGGAACCTGTACACGGACCCGCCGCCATCAATGGTGCAGGTGCTGGTCTCCTCGGGGAGCATCTCGTCGGCGCTCGACAGCTTCGCGCTGATGCGGCACATCGCCGACCAGGACAACGCGTTGGTCAAGGGCTTCGTGAGGGACCACGCACACCTGCTGAAGCTCAACACGACGCTCCACAACGACGCGACCGCCGCGCTGGCAAACCGCAACGAGGTCGCCCAGCGGCTGAGTCAGCTGCGCACCCTGGCCGGCGAGCGGAGCGTCCTGCTGTCCTCGGCCACGGCGTCGTTGTCCCATGCTGAAGCCTCCGCAGCCCAACTGGCCGCGCTCCGCGCCGAGCAGGCCCGCGCCGCGGCCGCGGCCCGCGCACAGGCACCGCCCGCGCAGGTCGTGAGCGTGACACCACACTCGGTCGGCAGTCAGACCTCTGGCTCGGGTTCGAGCGTGAGTGCCGGCGGCTCAGGATCGAGCGCGGGTTCGGGGTCGGTGTCGGGCGGCCTCATGGCCATCTTGATGAAGATCGCCCAGTGCGAGTCCGGCGGCAACCCGCATGCCATCTCTCCCAGCGGCCAGTATCGCGGGATGTTTCAGTTCACCTACGCCACGTGGGCCTCGGTCGGCGGTCACGGCGACCCCGCACAGGCATCCGAGGCCGAGCAGATCCAGCGCGCGGCGATCCTGTACCAGCGATCGGGACCGGGCCAGTGGCCCGTCTGTGGGGCCTAACGTCCGTTTCTGTGCTCCGTCGGACCCAATGTCTTGACGGGGGCACGGAAAACGCTAATAGTGGGTCTCGCTGCGGTGCGCAGTGGACGCGAGCCTTCGGGTGACGCGCCGCTTGTGTGCGGGCTACAGGGCGCGGCTCGAGTCACCCCCGGGAAGATCGATTCGCAATCAGCACGATCGTGCATTGTCACGGAATTGACACAGGAATCCTCGAGGGCGGCGCCGTGCGCGACGCTTGGCAGTCGTTAGTACGGAAACGGGAGGCGGATGTCTACGCAGCAGCTGGGCGTACTCAAGAACGATGGGGAGCTTCGCGCACTTATCGTGCGCGGCCAGGAACTCGGCTTCCTCGGTCTCGAAGAGGTCGCTGAGGTACTCGACGGGTTGGGGCTTGACGCGGATGCGGCCGAGCTTGTCTATCAGCAGCTCGAGGAAGCCGGCATCGAGCTCTTGGAGCAGTCCGAGGCTCTGACCCGCGCCGCCGAAGTCGTTGACGACTCCGAGCGGCCCCGTCGCCCCACCGCTGCCGTCGAGCAGACCACCGACGCCCTGCAGCTGTTTTTGAAGGACATCGGCCGTGTGCCGCTGTTGACCGCGGCGGACGAGGTCCGCCTGGCCAAGCGGATCGAGGCCGGCGACCAGGAGGCCAAGCGCCAGATGGTCGAAGCCAATCTGCGCCTGGTCGTCTCGATCGCCAAGGGATACCGCGGGCGCGGACTGCCGTTCCTGGACTTGATCCAGGAGGGCACGCTCGGTCTCGTTCGCGCGGTCGAGAAGTTCGACTGGCGTCGTGGCTTCAAGTTCTCCCCGTATGCCACCTGGTGGATCCGTCAGGCCGTGACACGCGCACTGGCTGACAAGGGCCGCACGATCCGGATTCCCGTGCACGTCGTGGAGAAGCTCAACCAGATTAGTCGCGCCGAGCGCGTGCTGATCGGCCAGCTGGGGCGCGAACCGACCGTCGAAGAGATTGGCGAGGCCGCAGGCCTGCCGGCGGACGAGGTCGAGGAGATTCTGCGCTCCGCACAGCCCACCGTGTCGCTCGAGAAGCCGGTCGGTGAAGAAGAAGAGTCCGAGCTTGGACGGTTCCTCGCCGACGAGACCTCGGTCGCACCGGAGTTGTCAGCGGAAGTGTCGCTGCGCGAGCAGGCATTGCGCGAGTTGCTCGACCAGCTCAGCTACCGGGAGCGGCGTGTGCTTGAGCTGCGCTACGGCCTGCGGGGCGAGAAGCCGCGGACCTTGGATGAGCTGGGCCGGATGTTCAACGTCACGCGCGAGCGGATCCGCCAGGTCGAGAGCCAGTCGCTGCAAAAGCTGGCCTCCCTCCCCGACTCCGCCCGGCTGTCGTAGTACCGCGCTGGCACGCGCGACGGGTCGCATGCGGCCCGTCGCGCGTGCCAGCGTTCGCGCTCATCAGTTGAGCGACGGATCCTCAGGCATGCGAGCGATCAGGCGAAACGCCCCGCCTTTGCGTTCAAGCGCCGCGCTCCAGAGTCGTTCCGGCGTGGTGGTGAAGATGTCTTCGGGTTGCGCGGGGACATCGATCCATGCGCCTTCTGCGATCTCGCCTTCAAGCTGGCCGGGGCCCCAGCCGGCATAGCCGCCGAAGACGCGAAGCTGGCCGACGTGGCCGGCCAGGTCATCGACGGCCTCCTCGGGATCGACGATCCCGATGCGGTCGACAACGATCCCGGCGGCGCGGCCCGGTGTGTCGAATTCGGCGAGAATGATGACCGCCGCGGGCTGGACCGGTCCCCCGCGATGGATCAGATGCGCCTCGGGCACGAGATCGCACAGGGGCTCCGGCAGAGCATCGACGGCGTGGATCTCGGTCGGCTGGTTGAGCACGAGGCCCAATGCGCCGTCACCCGAGTGCTCGAGCATCACGAGCACGGCCCGCTGAAAATGTGGGTCCATGAGCGTCGGCGCGGCGACCAAGAGACGGCCCTGGCGCGAGCGCGGCCCGCCCGCCGAGGGTTCGGCACCAGTCATCGGTCCGACCCGCTGACCTGTTCGGTATCCCCGCCGAACAGTTCGCGGATGAGGTCCGCATGCACGTCGAGATCCTCGCGATCGCGCGCGCGCGCAGCGTGCGCGAGCCCCTCGAACGCGACCCCAGCGACGCCATGAAGGCGGCGACGCATGCGCGTAAAGAAGTCCGCGAGAAACGCGGCCTGGTGACGTGCATCGTCCCACCGACCGGTGGCGGCGAGCCCCTCCACCACGTCGAGGCCCGTCAGCGCGACCTGGCCCCACGTCGGCGGGGCGTCAACTGGAGCGGGCACGGCACCACCGCGACGAAGCTCGTCGCGCCAGTCTGACTCTCCGAGAGCATCAGCGATTCCTGCCAGGCGGGCCGCCGCATCGGTGAGATCGGCGCCGGCCTCGTCGCTCATGCGCTACTGCAGCTCGAGCAGGCGGCGGCGCTTGCGCTCACGGTAGAAGTTGTAGATCCCGCCGGCCACGACGAGGACGATGGTCGCGTAGATGGCGATCCAGAACACGGTCATGTGGCCAGCCAACGTGTGCCCATTGTCCTGACCTTGGATCATCCATCCCAGACAGAACCAGATCGTCGCGAAGATCATGACCGTCCCGGCTGCGCGAAATGGCCATGTGACCGGTAGCAGTTCGTTCTCTTCGTCGTGCCCTGACGCCATGCCCGTCCCTTTCGCACTTCGGTACGTCCCGGACGCTACCACGCCGACGCGCAGGGTCCGAGTACCGTCCATAGGATCGCGATTGCTTCGGACATCATACGGGCGCCGGCACCCTGTGGATAAGGGCAGGACGTCACTCTGACGGGGTGTCGGGCGTATCCGTGCGCCCGATGCGTCCGGCAATGCCGCGCTCGCGCGCCAGGACCGCGAACTCCGTCCCGCGCGAGCGATACAAGCGTGCGGGACGCCCTGGCCCGCCGCGCCGCGCCGTACCCGCCTCCTCAACGATGCCCGCGCTCAGGACATCCCGGCGAAAGTTGCGGGTGTCGAGCCGTTCGCCAAGCACCACCTCGTAGACGGCCTGCAGCTCGCCGAGCGTGAAGGTCTCAGGCAGCAGCTGAACGGCGATCGGCGCATATGCGGTCTTCGCACGCAGGCGTCCGTGGCCGTAGGCGATCGCGTCCTGGTGGCTGGTCACCAGAGCCGGCAGGTCATCGAGGGCGAACCACCGTACCTCTACGATGTCCGGGCCGGGCGCCAGCGGATACCGGTCGGCGGCGATCAGCGCCAGATAGCTGACGGCGACCTGCGTGTCCCCGTCCCGGTCGAAGCTGAACAGCTGCTCGAGGCGAATGCCGGAGATGCCGGTCTGCTCGTGCAGGGTCCGCGCCGCATCGATCGCCAGGGGCGATCCGAACGTCGGACCGGCCGGGAGCGACCAGACGTTGCCCGGCCGGCGCACCAGCAGTACCTCGAGCGCGCCGTGTTGGACCGTCATCACGACGAGCTCGACGCTGACCTGCGTCATGCGGTCGCCTTGTCGGCTTCCTGGCGCTGCGCCCAGATTTCCAAGCCCGCAATGTTGTGCTGGTCCCACGCCATCCATCGCCACAGCGCAAGCACGTCGGCGTCACCGATGGTCTCATCGATCGGCAGGTACCGGTCGACGGCCGCTGCGATGCCGGCGCGGCCGCCCTCGCGATAGCCCTCCAGCGCGGCGTGGCCGAGTCGCTCCAGGGCATCGTCGGCCTCGGCGAGGGTCGCCTCGGGATCGTCGGTCGGTCCGAAGTGCGAGAGCGTGATCAGGGCTGGCCGTCGGACGCCCAGGCGAGTGATGCTGTGGCGCCCGGCGACGATATCGACGTCGGATGGCGGCGTGTTCGGGTACAAGTTTCCCCCTTTGAGCTGCGTGCCGACCGCGTCGCCGATGATCAGGACGCCGCTGGTTTGGTGGAGCACGGACATGTGGTGGCGCGCGTGCCCGGGGGTCGCGATCATCTCCAACGACTCGTCGTCGTTGACGGGGACGCGGTGTCCATCTGGGGCGACGACGATGCGCTCGGCTGCGGTCGCGGCCAGGCCGCCATGCAACGGCGCCGTGGCGCCGAACACCTCGTGCGAGGCTGCCACCAGACGCGCCGGGTCGGCGAGGTGTCGCGCACCGCGCTCGTGCACGACGACCCGGGCTCGGGGGAAGGCCGCCGCAAGTGCCCCGGTCCCGCCACAATGATCAAGATGAATATGGGTCAGCACGATCCAGGCCAGATCGTCCGGGCCGACGCCGAGGTCGTGCAGCTCACCGATCAGCAGCCCGGCCGAGGTCTCCGGACCCGGATCGACCAGGGCAGGCTGGGTGCCGGCGATCAAGTACGCGCTGGTCAGCCCTCTGCGACCACCGAGTTGGGTGTCGATCAGCTGCACTCCGGGGGCGATCTCGGTCATCGTCTGCTCGCTCGCATAGCCTTAGGGATATGGGATCACATGATGACGGACGTACACGGGCCTGGGAAGCGGCGGGGCGCGCCGCGGCAGCCTTGGTCAACGATGGCGATCGGGTCGGATTGGGAACCGGACGGGCCGCCGCCGCCGGGATCCGGGCGCTCGGCGCGCGCGTGGCGGACGGTCTGCGCTGCGTCGGGGTACCGACGTCGCGCGCAAGCCAAGCCCTTGGTCGGGAGCTCGGAATCCCTCTGGCACGCATGCGCGGCCCGGTCGATATTGCCTTCGACGGCGCCGACCTGGTGACCCCGGTCGGTCTGACGGTCAAGGGCGCAGGCGGCGCCTTGGTGCGTGAGCGGATCGTTGACGGCTCGGCGGCCCGCTTTCTGGTGCTCGTCGACGCGCCGAAGATCGGGATGAGCCTCGACAGCTGGGGCGTGCTGCCCGTCGCCACGGTGCCGTTCGCGGCCGAGCACGTGGCCCTCGCCTTGTCCGATTTGTCACCGACACGCCGGCCGGGCCGCTCCGATGACGGTCTGGCGATCATCGACGTGACCGTGCCGGCGGGGGCCGATTGGGAGCGTCTCGACGCGCGTATCCGCGCCGTGGCAGGGATCGTCGACACCGGTCTGTTCCGCGTCGAGCCGCGGGACGTGCTGGTCGGCGCGCCGGATGGATCGGTGCGCGCGCTGTCCGAGTTCCTGCCCGCCGGGTGACCCGCGCATGACCATCGTTCCGCGCGGACCGTCGCTCGTGCTCGCGCGCGGTATCGGCGCACTCTCGCGCGGGCTCGGGCGGGGCGGCGGTACCAGCGTCCCGGGCAGGGTCTTGCTTCGCCTGCGGCCGCAGGCCATCCAGGAGCTCGGCGGCGGGCTTCCGCGCGGGTCCCTGGTGATCTCGGCCACCAACGGCAAGACGACGACCGCCCGCCTGATCGGGAGCTGCGTTGCCGCAACCGGCTGGCGCACGGTGTCCAACCGCGCCGGGGCGAACCTGGTGTTCGGGGTGGCGACGGCACTGCTCGACGGTGATGCGACGCGCCCCAAGCCCGAGTTCGGGCTGTTCGAGGTCGATGAGTTCGCGCTGCCCGAGGTGGTTGCCCGACTGGCGCCGCGTGTCGTGGTCCTGATGAACCTCTTTCGGGACCAGCTTGACCGGTACGGCGAGCTTGAGGCGATCGCCGACTCCTGGGCGCGGATGATTGCCCGACTGCCGACGTCGACCACGCTGGTGCTCAACGCAGACGATCCGGCCGTGGCGGCGTTGGCCGACGATGCCCACCCGAGGCTGTTCTTTGGGATCGAGGACCCGACCACCGCACTCGATGCCCTCCCCCACGCCGCCGATTCGATCCGCTGCCGGGTTTGTGCTCATCCGCTGGAGTACGCGCGCGTTACCCTCGGCCACATGGGGTCCTGGCGCTGCGCGAACTGCGGGGCGGCACGCCCAGTGCTCGACGTCGCCGCACGCCGCGTCACGCTGAGCGGCACGACCGGACTCGACCTGGAGCTCTCGACTCCCGTCGGTGACATCTCGGCCCACATCGCGTTACCCGGAGTGCATAACGCCTACAACGCGACGGCCGCCACCGCCGCCGCGATCGCGTTGGGGATCGATCGGGCGACCATCGGTCCGGCCCTTGCATCCGCCGAGGCCGCGTTCGGCCGTGCCGAGCGCGTCTCGGTGGCTGGGCGTGAGGTCGTGCTGCTGCTGGCCAAGAACCCGGCCGGTGCCAACGTCACGGTCCAGACGGTTCTGCTCGATCCGGCCCCGCTGCACCTGTTGATTGCCCTCAACGACCGCACCGCCGACGGTAAGGACGTCAGCTGGATCTGGGACGTCGACTACGAGCCGCTGATCGAGCGTTTGGGCGACCTGGTCGTCAGCGGCGATCGCGCCTACGACATGGCCCTGCGGTTCGTCTACGCCGGGCTCGACCGCGGCCGCATCCGCATCGAGCCCGACCCGGCCCGAGCCCTGGATGCCGCACTCGCACACCTTCCCGAGGATCGCCCCCTGTATGTCCTACCGACCTACACCGCGATGCTGGGGCTGCGCAGCATCCTCGTCGAGCGTGGGGTTGCAAGCGCGTATTGGGACCATGGCTGAGCGGTCCGAAGCGAATCGGTACCTCGCCGAGCACGCCCACTACACCGAGGACCTGGCCCTGTGGCGGGCGATTTCCGAGCAGGTCGAGGGCCCGGTGCTCGACATCGGCGCGGCCGCGGGTCGGCTCGCGCTCGAGCTCGCGCGACAGGGTCGCGCGGTCATCGCACTGGATGCCGATCCGACGATGCTGCGAGCGCTGGTCGAGAACGCTGCGCGCGAGCCTGCCGCGGTGGCTGCCCGCATCACGACCCTGTGTGCCGACATGCGTGCGTTTGCCCTTGAGACACCGGTCTTCTTGGCGATCGCGGCGATGAACACGTTGCAGGTGCTGCTCACGCCGGGTGACCAGCTGGCATGTCTGGAGCGCATCCGCGCCGGTCTGCATCCCGAGGGCGAGTTCTGGTTCGATGTCGCCATGCTCGACGTGGTCGATATCCAAAGCGCAATCGGCCTTGTGCGTGCGGGCGACATCCACACGGACCCCGCGACCGGGACCCGGCTGGCCCACGCGTTCTGGTTCGACTGGGCCGATCCGATTACCCAGACTGCGCAGTTCACCCACCGCGTCGATGAGATCGCACCCGACGGGTCCGCACGCACCTTCCTGCGGCATCACGAGGTGCACATCTTCACCCCCGTCGAGCTGCGTCACTTACTGGCGCGGGCCGGGTTCGAGATCATCCAGGCGTGGGGCGACTTCGTCGGCACGCCGCTTGAGTCCGGAGCCGAGCGCCAGGTCTACCGGTCCCGGGTGATCGAGTGAACACGGTCCGGATCTGCCATCTGTATCCCGGTGAGCTGAATATCTATGCCGATCGCGGCAACATCGCCGTGCTGCGGCGACGGCTCGAATGGCGCGGACATCGCCTTGATGTGCACGAAGTCGGCGTCGGCGCGCGGATTCCGGACGACGCGGACATGTACTACCTGGGCGGGGGCCAAGACCGCGATCAGATCGTCGTGGCCGGCGATCTGGCGACCACCAAGGCCGACGCCCTGCACCGCGCGGTGGCGGACGGGTCGGTGATCTTGGCGGTGTGCGGCGGTTATCAGCTGGCCGGGCATGGCTACACGGGCGTCGACGGCACGCGGATGCCCGGCATCGGTCTGCTCGACGCCGACACGACCGCCGGACCGACGCGCCTGATTGGGGACGTCGTCATCACCGTCGAGGTCGCGGGCGCGCCGCTGACGGTCGTCGGCTTCGAGAATCATGCCGGCCGGACGACGCTCGGACCCGGCAGCGTGCCATTCGGGACGGTGCGCCACGGGCACGGCAATAACGACATGGACGGCACCGAAGGCGCGATGACCAACCGGGCGATCGGGACCTATCTCCACGGTCCCCTGCTCCCCAAGAATCCACAGCTGGCAGACCTTCTGCTCGGCTGGGCACTCGAGCACGCCACCGGCGCGCAGGTGCCCCTGGCCCCCCTCGACGACGCGCTCGAGCGCCAGGCCCACCGTGCGGCGATCGCCCGGGTGCGCGAGCGGGGCTCCGCCTAGATGCCCGCCGGCGGCCAGCTAGCGACCGCTCGACCCGAACCCGCCGCCCCCGCGCCCGTCGGACGTCGGGAGGGTCTCGACCTCGACGGCCGGCGCCGTGAGGACCGGTACGAGCACCAGCTGCGCGATCCGCTCACCGACGGCGATCGTGTGCGCGTCTGCATCATGGTTGATGACCAGCACCTCGACTTCGCCGCGGTAGCCGGCGTCGATCAGCCCTGGGCTGTTGGTGAGGGTGATGCCCTGACGTCGCGCCAGGCCCGAGCGCGGGACGACGAGCCCGGCCCAGCCCTCGGGGATGGCGACGGCGATGCCCGTCGGCACGACGCCGCGCGCACCGGGATCCAGATGCACGGCTTCCACGGCCACGAGGTCGAGCCCCGCATCCCACGGGTGCGCCCGCGCGGGCAGCTGCGCGTCGTCGCGCAGCCGCTGGACGGGCAGGAATGGTGGCGGTGGGATGGCGTCGGGCATGCGCGGGTCGATCATGACATCTACCATGTCGCGCCGTGAGCACTGACTCCTCTCTCGCCCACCGACTCGCCCAAAGGACCCTCGAGTTGGTCAACATCGCCTCGGTCTCCCGCGAGGAGGCCGCGATCATGCGCCACGTTCGCGCGGCCGTGCCGGATGGCTTCGAGGAGTGGTTCGCCGACGGGCAGGCGCTCGTGGTCGGAACGCCGCGGCGCCGGGATGTGCCGCTCGTCGTGCTTGCCGGCCACCTCGACACCGTGCCTGCGCAGGACAACTTTCCCGGGCGAATCAGCGGGCCGGACGTCGTCGGCCTCGGCGCGAGCGACATGAAGGGCGGCATCGCAGTGATGCTGGAGCTCGCGGCCTGGATTAGCCGCGCGCACCCGGCGCTCGCGGTGGACCTGGCACTGGTGATCTTCACTCGCGAGGAACTCCCGGTCGCCGAAAGCCCGCTTCCGGCGGCGTTCGCAGCGTGCCCCGAGCTCGGTGACGCCGCCCTGGCGGTCGTCCTCGAGCCGACGGACAACACCATTCAGGCCGGCTGCGTCGGGAATCTCAACGCGACGCTGCGGTTCCGTGGCCGCAGCGCGCACTCCGCTCGGCCGTGGACCGGCGACAACGCGATCAACCGGGCGGTGATCGGCCTCGCGCGCCTGGTGACGACCGCGCCGCGCCCCGTGAGGATCGAGGGCCTCGAGTTCACGGAGGTCGTCAGCGTGACACGCATACGCGGCGGGGTCGCCGACAACGTGATCCCGGATCTTGTCGAGTGTCACGTGAACTTCCGCTTTGCCCCGGACCGGAGCCCCGCGCAGGCGGAGACCGCCGTCCGGGATCTCGTCGGACCCGCCGCAGAGCTCGAGATCACAAGCATCGCCGCCGCGGGGCGGGTGGCGCCGCCCAGCCCCCTGTTGGCGAGTCTGATCGCCAGCGGCGGGTTTGCGATCGGGCCCAAGCAGGCCTGGACACCGGTCGCGCAGTTCACCGAGATCGGCATCGACGCCGTCAACCTCGGGCCGGGTGCGACCGGCATGGCCCATACCCGCGACGAGCGGATCTCGATCGCCGAGCTGGTGCGGACCTACGAGGCCCTTGCCGCGTTTGTGACCCGGGACGGCGCCGGATGAGCGCGTCGGCCGATGGTCCGATCTCGCCGGTGCTCCGCGAGGTCGGGACGTACCCGTTCGCGCGTCTTGACGAGGCCAAACGCCGCGTGCAGGACCGCGGGATCGCGCTGATGGATTTTGGGGTCGGCGACCCCCGCGAACCGACGGCCCCGGCTATCCGCCATGCGCTCACCGACGGGATCCGGGAGACCATGGAGTACCCCAAGGCCGTCGGCCTACCCGAGCTGCGGGCGGCGATCTGCGCGTGGGTCCAACGGCGCTTTGGCGTCATGCTCGATCCCGACACGGAGATCATCCCGACCCTTGGATCCAAAGAGGCGGTGTTCAGCCTCGCCCAGGTGGTTGTCGATGTGCCGGCCGGCAAGGATCTCGTCGTGGTGACCGAGCCCGGCTACCCGGTGCCCGGCCGGGGGGCGCGCTTCGCAGGTGCGCAGGTACTGGCGCTGCCACTCCGCCAAGAGCACCAGTTCCTGCCGGACCTGGACAGCATCGCGCCCGCGGATTGGTCGCGGATCGCCCTGTTCTGGGTGAACTACCCAAACAATCCCACCGGTGCGATCGCCCCTCGCGGGTTCTACGAGCGCCTGGCAGAGCTGGCGGGCCGCTACGGGTTCTGGATCGCCTCCGACGAGGCGTATTCGGAGCTCATGTTCGACGGCGAGCCGCCGATGTCCGCGCTGGAGATCGCCGATCGGAGTCATGTCGTTGCGATCAACACCCTGAGTAAGCGCTCGTCGATGACCGGGTATCGGTCGGGGTTCATCGCCGGCCCGCCCACACTGATGAGCGCGCTCAAACTGTTTCGACCGACCGTCGGCACCGCGCCCCAGGAGTTCGTCCAGCGCGCAGCGATCGCGGCGTGGGGGGACGAGTCCCATGTGGCAGCCGCCCGTGAGCGGTACCGGATTAAGCGGGCGGTGCTGGGCGCGGCCATCGAGGACCGGGGCCTGGAGATCTGCGGGAGCGTGGCCGGGATGTACCTGTGGGTCAAGATCCCGCCTGACACGACGTCGGCCGCGTTCGCCGAGCGGCTGCTCAACGATGGGATCGTGGTCGCCCCGGGGGCGTTCCTCGGTGCGGCCGGCGAGGGCTTTGTCCGCTTCGCGCTCGTTCCGACGATTGACGACTGTCGCCGCGCCGCGGCGATCCTGAGGGAGGTGCTGTGACCCACGTCCATGCTCTGGCCGCAGAGATTGAGCGACTCTTCGACCTGCCGGCCGAACAGGCCGCCGCCGAGGCGGCGACGGTCGAGCGCGCCATCGCGATGCTCGATCGCGGCGAGATCCGCGTTGCCGAGCCCGACGGCGACGACTGGCGGGTCAACGAATGGGTCAAGAAGGCGATCCTCGTCTATTTCCGGATCACGGTTTCCGCACCAATCGAGATCGGGCCGTTTACGTACTTCGACAAGGTGCCGCTCAGATCGGTGCGCCCCGAGGATGGCGTACGGGTCGTTCCACCTGCGGTCGCCCGCTATGGCAGCTACCTTGCCCCCGGGGTCGTGACGATGCCCAGCTACGTCAACATCGGTGCCTGGGTCGGTCCCGGGACGATGGTCGACACATGGGCCACCGTCGGGTCGTGTGCCCAGATCGGCGCCGACGTTCACCTGTCGGGCGGCGTCGGCATCGGGGGCGTGCTCGAACCACCGCAGGCGAGCCCGGTCGTCATCGAAGATGGGGCGTTTCTCGGCTCACGGGCCATCGTGGTCGAAGGGGTGCGCATCGGCGCCGAGGCGGTGCTGGGCGCCAATGTCGTCATCACCGCCTCGACGCCGATCATCGATGTCACGGGCCCAGCGCCGGTCGAGTCGCGCGGCTACGTGCCGCCGCGCTCGGTGGTCGTGCCGGGCACGCGCGAGAAGGCGTTCCCCGCCGGGAGCTTTCACCTGCCGTGTGCGCTGATCATCGGGCAGCGGACGGCATCGACCGATCGCAAGACGACCCTCAACGACGCGCTGCGCAGCTACGGGGTGGCGGTCTAGTAGACGCCGGCCAGCGAGGCGGCGAAGCCCGGGCTGAGCTCTGCGGTATAGACGTGCTCAACCGGGCCGGTCATGGTGACCGTCAGGTCGTCGTCGACGTCGATGATGAGCGTGCCGCCCGCGACGTGCACGTGAATCGGGCTCACCGCGCCGGCTGTGACCACGGCCGCGACGGCGCTGGCGCACGCCCCGGTTCCGCAGCTGAGGGTCTCACCCACACCCCGTTCCCAGACGCGCATGGTGAGCTCCGAGGGCCCGTCGGTGCGCACGAACTCGACGTTGGTGCGGTGTGGGAAGTGCTCATGGACTTCAAGTTCGGGCCCCAGTACCGCGACCCGGACGTCGGGGTCGGCGTCCTGGACGACCGCGTGCGGGTTGCCCATTGAGACCTCGATGAACGCGATCGGCCCGGCGCTCGTCGAGAGTTCCGTCGCCCGTGGGCCGTTGGGCAGGAGCGCCCGCCCCATTCGAACCTGAACCAGGCCATCACCGAGGATGCGGACATGCGTGCGCTCGGCGCCGGTGAGCACGAGCCCGTCCTCGGGCAGCCGCCCGTCGCGGGCAAGATAGGCGGCGACGATGCGGATGCCGTTCCCGCAGTTCTCGGCCTGACTGCCGTCCGCGTTCCAGAGGGTCATGCGCGGAACATCGATCTCGAAACTGAGCTCCAGGACGCCGTCGGCGCCGATCCCGAACTCCGGGTTGCACAACTCGATGGCCCGATCCGGGGTCATTTCACAGCCGAGCAGGTCGCGTTCGACGACGATGTGGTGGTTGCCGGTGCCTTGCCATTTCTCGAACCGCATGGCCACAGGGTACTTCACCTGATCGGCAACGCCGATCGGCGCCACGACTCGAGGAGCTCCGGCAGGGCGTCCGGGGCCTCCCGCTCGCCAACCTCGAGTACGTGGGCGTGCGGCCAGCGCCGGATCCATGCCAGCTGGCGTCGCGCCAGCCGGCGAGTCCGGGCCGCCAGGAGCTGCGCAAGCTCGTCGGTGCTGATCCCCGCGGCGCGGACCTCGGAGACCTCGCGGGCCCCGATGATCTGCAGCGCCTCGCGGCTGACCCCCGGCGTATCGAGTGCGCGTTCGAGCTCGGCCACGAGTCCGTCGTCCAGTTCACGCAGGACGCGCACGTGGATCAGCCGGTCAAGCACCTCGCGCGGACGGCTCACCACGACGAGCCAGGTCGGAATGCGCATGGACTCATCCCAGAGGCGACCCGTCGGGCGGTCGTCGCCGGCCGGCGACGCGGCGAGCTCGAGCGCGCGCGCCAGCCGGCGCGGGTTGCCAACATCGACGCGGGCGGCCGCCCCGGGATCGCGCCGGGCCAGTTCGGCCGCAGCATCGGCCCGATCGGCGGCGACCAGCGCCTCGGCCCAGGCGCGCGTCTCCGGTTCCACGGTGGGCGGGAACCCCAGCTCGCCGAGCGCGGCACGAAGATACAACCCTGTGCCCCCGGTGACGACCACCGCGCGCCCGCGTGCTCGGATGTCGTCGATCCTCGCATGCGCCGCAACGGCGAATTCCCCTGCCGAGGACGCGTCGGTGAGCGCGAGGTCACCGACGAAGTGGTATGGAACCTCGGCGCGCTCGTGCGCCGAGGGCGCGTCTGCGGCGATCTCGAGGCCGCGGTACCGCTGGAACGGATCTGCGACCACGATCTCCGCATCAACAGCGCGGGCAGCTGCATGTGCCAGGGCACTCTTGCCGGCCGCAGTGGGCCCGAACAGGGCCAGGACGTCAGTTGGTGGGTCCACGGGGTCCAGGCACGCCCGCCGGTCAGGCGATGGCGTGGACCTCGATCTGTTGACCGGCGAGCGTCGCGGAGCTGGCCCCGGTGATGCGGACCGTCGCCAGCGTGCCCGGGTCGGCGTCGCCGCTGAAATTCACCGTGATGTTCTGGCGCAAGCGGCCGCGCAGACGTGTCGGGTCGTTGCGCGACGGCCCCTCGACCAACACCTCGTGTGCGGCGCCGACGAAGCGCTGCGCGCGCGCCCTGGCGGTCTGGTGGACGGTGTCGACGAGGGCCTGGATCCGCTCGCTCTTGAGAGCCGCCGGGATGTCATCGGCCATGTCGGCGGCGGCCTCGGTGCCCGGGCGCTCGGAGTACACGAACGTGAACGCGCCGTCGTAGCGGACCTCGTGGACGAGGCTGAGCGTGTCGCAGAAATCCTCATCGGTCTCACCGGGAAACCCGACGATGAGGTCGGTCGTCAACGAGACGTCGGGGACCCCGTCGCGAATGCGCCCGACCAGATCGAGATAGCGCTCGCGCGAATAGGTCCGGCGCATCCGCTTGAGCACGCGTGTGGAGCCGCTCTGTGCCGGAAGATGCACGTGTTCACACAGCGTCGGGGTCTCGGCCATGGCGGCGATAACGTCGTCGCGCATATCCTTGGGATGCGGGCTGGTGTAGCGCACCCGCCAAATGTCCGGAATGGACCCGACCTCCCGAAGGAGTTCGGCAAACGTTGTCCGCGCGCCCTTGGGCAGGTCGCGTCCGTAGGAGTTGACGTTTTGGCCGAGCAGCGTCACCTCGCGTACGCCGTCGGCGGCGAGCCGCTCGACCTCGGCGATGATCTCCGAGGCAATCCGAGATCGCTCGCGGCCACGCACCGACGGGACGATGCAGTACGAACACACGCAGTTGCAGCCGACCGAGACCTGCACCCACGCGTGGTGCGGCCGGTCGCGCTTGGCCGGCAGGGTCCCCGAGAACGCGCCGTCGAAGCTGAACGCGCCGACGGCCTCAATGCGCTCGCGGGCGATCAATTCCCCGAGCCGGGTGATCTCCCCGGGGCCGAAGGCGATATCGACGAACGGGAAC
Source organism: Thermoleophilia bacterium (assembly GCA_017882585.1). GTDB lineage: Bacteria > Actinomycetota > Thermoleophilia > Miltoncostaeales > Miltoncostaeaceae > CAITWD01. The sequence goes on along the minus strand of JADGPF010000022.1, from coordinate 4,060 downwards.
TGCGTAAACACCTGCTCCTTCTGGGACTGCGCCCAGCAACCCCCGACTGCGACCACGACGTCCGGGTTCGCGCGCTTGATGCGCCGCGCCTCGCCCAGGTTGCCTAAGAAGCGATCGTCCGCGCTGCCGCGGATCGTGCAGGTGTTGAACAGGATCAGGTCGGCATCGTCGCGGTCCGCCGCCTCGCGGTAGCCGAGCGATTCCAGCAACCCGCGCATGCGTTCGGCGTCGTGGTCGTTCATCTGACAGCCGAACGAGGTCAGGTGGTAGTTCACAGCAGGGATGATAGCCGCGCGGCGCCCGGCGATGTCAGCGCCGCCCGCGGCCACGGCCCCATGGGAGCCCCTGGCCGCGGGCGGGGTGCCTAGGAGCTGGCGGCGACCTCGATCGCGGCGGCGGTCGTGGAGATCTCGACGACCTCCCCGGTGACCGGGTCGACACGCGTACCTTCCGGAGCGACCAGTCCGGCATCCTCGCGGATGCGCAGCTCGATTGCGTCTGCGATGTCGGTGTGTTCGCGCAAAAAGGCCCGTGCGGCGTTCTTGCCCTGGCCCAGGCGTTCTTCGTCGTAAGAGAAGTAGGCCCCGCTCTTGGTGACGATGCCGCGGTCGACGCCGAGGTCGAGCAGGTTGCCCTCGTGTGAGATCCCCTCACCATAGATAATGTCGAACTCGGCCTGCTGGAACGGCGGCGCGACCTTGTTCTTGACGACCTTGACGCGGGTACGGTTGCCGACGCTCTCAGTGCCCTCCTTGAGCGTCTCGATGCGCCGGATATCCATGCGCACGGAGGCGTAAAACTTCAGTGCGCGTCCACCGGGCGTCGTCTCGGGGGAGCCGAACATGACGCCGATCTTCTCGCGCAGTTGGTTGGTAAATACGCAGATCGTGCCGGCGCGGTTCAGCGTCCCGGCGAGCTTGCGCAATGCCTGGGACATCAGGCGTGCCTGCAGCCCGACGTGGACGTCGCCCATCTCCCCTTCGATCTCGGCCTTCGGCACGAGCGCCGCGACGGAGTCGATGGCGACCACGTCCAGCGCGCCGGACCGCACCAGCATGTCGGCGATCTCTAGCGCCTGCTCACCGTGGTCGGGCTGGGACACCAGTAGCTCGTCGACGTTGACGCCGATCCGCTTGGCGTAGGTCGGGTCCATGGAGTGCTCGGCATCGATAAATGCCGCCATCCCGCCCTGCTTCTGGACCTCCGCGATGATGTGGTAGAGCAACGTGGTCTTCCCGGAGCTCTCCGGGCCATAGATCTCCACGATCCGGCCGCGCGGAAGTCCGCCGATACCGAGGGCCAGATCCAGCGCCAGGGAACCGGTCGGCACCACCGAGGTGTCGATCTGCATGGCGGGATCGCCCATTCTCATGATTGAGCCCTTGCCGAATTGGCGCTCGATCTGGGCGAGGGCGGCACCCAGGGCCTGGGCCTTCTCCACGATGGATCTCCTCAGTGTGTTCGGTCGTTCCCGGTCAACGTGATGTGTGCCAGCGGGACGTAGTGCGCGGGTCCGCCGGAAGCACTTCGAGAAGCATAGAGCGTGATGCGGTCGAAAGCGAACGTTTGTTCGCTTTGCGCGCCGATCGTTGGGACGTACCGGGCCCGGCGCAGGCGTAGAACGGTCACGTGGGGCCAAAACGGCAGTGGGACGGGCGTGAGCGGCCATCGGGGCGCGAGCGCGTCGGCGACGGTCGTCGCGGTCCGTGCAAAGCGCTCGCCGGGATCTTCGAACACCGCGGCCACAATGCGCGAGACGGAGCGCCTGGGTGTACCCGCGGTCGCCAGCTGGCGTGCGCGGATTGTCCGTAGTGGACGACAGGCGCCCCCCAACAGGTGAGCGATCGCCGCGACATCTGCCGCAGGGGTCGGCCCGAGGAAGACGAGCGTCAGGTGGAGGTTCGCCGGCTCCACAGCGTGACCGCCGAGGGTGCGCGCGAGCGCGGTTGCCTGCGGCGCGAGATGGATCCGTGCGGCGTCGCTGAGCTCACATGCGACAAACAGCCGCTCGGTGGGCCGTGCTCCTGTGCTCACGTCCGGGCGTCCGCCAGGCTGCGTCGCAAAAGATGCAGTGCGTAGACGCACGAGCGCTCACGGATCAGGCCGCGGTCGCCACGGAAGCGGTGTTCCTCGACACTCACCAGATCAGGACCCGCGCACCCCAAGAACACCGTGCCGACCGGCTTGTCGGGGGTACCACCGTCCGGTCCGGCGATTCCGGTCACCGAGAGCCCCCAGTCTGCGCCGAGCCGGGTTCGGGCGCCCTGGGCCATGGCACGCGCGGATGGGTCGGAGACGGCGCCATCGCTCGCCAGGACGGCGGCGGGAACATCAAGGAGCGTGCGCTTGATCGTGTCGTCGTAGCAGATCACCCCGCCGAGGAACCAATGCGACGCGCCGACGAGTGCGGTGAGCCGCCCGCCCAGGAGCCCGCCGGTGCACGATTCGGCGACGGCGAGGCGCTCGCCGCGCCGTCGCAGCAGGTCCGCGACCACGGCCTCGATGAGCTCGCCGGTGCGCGTGAAGGTGGCGTCCGGGAACGCGGCGTCGACGGCGGACGCGAGTGCCTCCGCCCCGCCATCGGTGATGTCGGCCATGGTCAGTTCGACCTCGCCTGCCTTGGCACAGATCCCGAGCCGGGCGCCCTCGCGGACCGCGGTGGGCACGCCGTCGAGGGCCGCCACGAGCTGGCTCTCCACGACCCCGTGCAATCGCAGGACCAGACGCGGCGGACCCCCGGCGTGGGCGACTATCTCTGCAAGGGCTGGATGCCGGACCGCGTCGGACCACATCCGCGCGGTTTCAAACGGCGGCCCTGGGAGCACGACGATCCGCTGGTCGCGGACCCGCAGGATGCAGCCCGGCGCCGTGCCGATCGGGGCGAGCATCTCTGCGCCCCGGGGAAGCGTCGCCTGTTTGCGCTCGGTCGCGTCGCGGATGCGGTCCGGCACCGTTGCGAGGTAGGTGGCCGACGCGGTGGCCAGTCGGACGAGCTGAAGCGCCGCTGGGTCCAGAGCGAGCGGCAACCCCGTGGCGTCGGCGACTGCGGCCATCGTCAGGTCGTCGTGTGTGACACCCAGACCGCCGGTGGTGATGACCAGGTCGGTGCCGGCTCCGAGCTGATCGCGGACGGCGTCGGCGATCGCCGACGCCTGGTCTCCCACGACGGTCAGCCGGGAGACCTCGATGCCGTTGGCGTCGCACCACGATGCCAGGTACGCGCCGTTGCGGTCCGCGACACGACCTCGCAGGACCTCGTCACCCGTGACGACGATCGCGGCTCGCGGGGCGCGGGCCATGGGGTCAGGTCTTGGGTGCGGGCTGAACCCCGGACTTGGTGACCAGGAAGGCCGTCTGGTTGGACGGCAGGTTGGACACCTTGCCGTCGACGTTGACCTGGAGCCCGGTCGGATTGGCCACCAGCAGCCAAATCGAGGACATCGTGCGGTAGGTCTGTGCGGCGCCCGGCGCGACGAGTCCGGTGAACAGTTGCGTGCCGGTCGTGCCGCCCAGGCGGACGTCGACGTAGGATCCGTAGGTGCCGACCCCGATCAGCGCGACTTTGACCGGCTGCGACTGCTCGGGCGTAGCCAACGTCGGGCTCTGGCTGGTCGGCGTCACCGGACCCGACGGCAGCCCATTGCCCAGCGGTTGCGAGGTTGAGGGACCGCCTCCGGCACCCAACCAGACCAGCAATGCGACACCCATCACCCCGCCGAGTGCCAGCCAGAGCAGCTGCGCCTCGGTGCGGCGCTTGCGGCGGCCGCGTGGGCTCGCACCGCTTCGGGGGCGCCCGTGCTCGGCACGGGTGCGTGTCCGGTGATCGCCGGCCCGTTCTTCTGGACCCGCGAAACGGGATTCGTACTCGTCGACCAACAACCCGCCGTCGAGTCCAAGGAACTCGCTGTAGGTCCGCAGGAAGCCGCGCACGTACGTCGGCGACGGGAGGACATCGAACTGCTCCTCTTCCATCGCACGAAGGTACTTCGCCCGAATCTTCGTCCCGGCCTCGCAGGTCGGGATGTCGAGATTGCGGCGCGAACGCGCCTCGAGCAGGGTG
>JADGPF010000021.1 GCA_017882585.1 Thermoleophilia bacterium | reverse complement strand
GGCTCCCCGGCATCAGGAGCGCCGCACCGACACCCTGGAGCGCCCGGGCGGCGATCAGGGCCTGCGCGTCGGGCGCGACCGCGCAGATCATCGACGCGGCGGCGAACCACACCGAGCCGATCACGAACACCCGTCGGCGGCCGAAGCGGTCGCCGAGCGACCCCCCCAACAGCAGCAGCCCGGCCAGCGCGAGCGTGTACGCGTTGGTCACCCACTGCAGCTCGGAGACGCGCGCGTTGAAGTCGCGACCGATGGTCGGCAGCGCGATCCCCACAACGGTCGCATCGATGCTCGCCATGCCCGACCCCAGCACCGTGGCCGCGATGACCCAGCGCCCGGACGCCGAACGCAGGCTGAGTAACCCCGTCGTGTCGCCGGTGGCGACCGCGGGGGCGGGTCGCGACAACTCGGGCATGAACCCAGTATGTCGGCGCGGGCGCGCCGGCGCAGCGCGTGCGGACCCGCCGACCGGCCCGCGAACGGTGCGCGGCGCGTCGTCAGGCCGCCGCGCGACCCCCTCCGACCTCCTGAACCATCCACCCGTTGCCGTCCGGATCCTCGAAGCCAAAGAACGATCCGTAGTCGGCGCGCTCAGGGTGACGGCCCGGCGTACGCCGGCCCGCCGTGAAATGGAACAGCTCGCTCGCACGCACGCCGCGCCCGACGAGCTCGCCCCGCGCCGCGTCGATGTCCGTCACGATCAGATGCAGGCCCTTGAGGGCGCCCGGCGCCGCCGGACCCGGCATCAGGGTGATCGAGCATGCCGATCCGTTGGGCGTCATCTGGACGACGCGGAAGTTCCCGGCGCGGTGATCGACGTCCAGCCGGAAACCGACCTGGTCGCGATAGAAGGCCAGCGACCGATCGACATCGGCGACCGGTACGACGACCAGTTCCAGTTTCCACTCCACGTCGGACTCCTCGCCGTCAGCACGGCGGGGCCGCCGTTCTCCGCTGACGTTACTCCGCGAACCCGCGGGCATGCCATGCCGCCCTGCTGCACGCCGTCGGCCTGCGCGGCACGCGGGGCGCGGCAGCCCGCGCCGTCGTGTTCGTCGAAGCTATTCACGGACGACATGTCGTGGGCTGCCCGGATCGATCGGTGGCGGCGGGAGCCGGACCGCCGCCCGATGATGCATACCGGGGACAGGGACCAACGTGGTCGATGGCGCAGACGTCACCGACCACGTTGGTCGGTCGCGCGTGGGTCGCGTGGCGGGGCGTCGGCCAGATACCGCACCACGGCCCGTGCATCGGCGTCCAACGCCGCGGCAGTCGCCGTGTCGAGCGGCGCGAACGGCGCCAGCTCGACCCGGCCGGCGCGCAGGGTCCACGTGGCGACCGCCCGCCCCTCGACCAGCGCGATCGGACGAAAGATGCCGTTGGTGGTGACGATCCCGCCGTGGCTGCCGACGATGTCCTCTCGCGAGCGCCATCCAAGCAGCACCGGATCGAAGGGCCCGAGCAACCTTGGGGCCGGCAATGCCACGGGCGCCGGGGCGCCGCGGACGGTGAGCAGCCCGTCCTCGCGCTCGACAAGACGCGACCCGAGGATCCGTAGCCCCGCGCGCACGTCGCGCAGCGCGAGCCCGGACCACTTGGCCAGGTCGCCCGCCGCCGCGGGCCCGTGCCCGGTCAGGTACCGCCGGGCGAGCTCCGCGAGTGCGGCATCGCGATCGACGCCCGCCGGCGCACCCAGCCAGTCGCCGGTCAGCACAAACGCCGGTCGCCCGTCGATGAGCGGCCCCCGCACGACGAGTCCGCGCAACGCCGCCAGCAACAGGATGTGGACCAACGCCTGACCGCGCGTCTCGATGCCCGCCGCTGTGACGCGGCGCCGCAGCGCGTCGCGACCGAGTGGCCCCTCGTCGGCCAGCGCCCGCACGATCACCCCAACCGCACGGTCCGCGGCGTCTGCGGCAACGCCCTCCTGCATCAGCCGGCGCGCGTTCGCGGTGACCACCGTCGGCGCCGTCAGGGCGTGCAGCCAGCCGTAGTCCTCGCTGCGCACCAGATGCAGTGTGCCGCGGTTGAGTGTCGTGATGACCAGCGAACGCTCCTGGTTGAGCGCGTCGGCGAGGTCGCTCGCCGAGAGCCCGGTCGACCGTGCGCGAATGGCCAACTGCGCACCGCGGAAATCCTGGGCCTGGATCGCCAGCAGTCGATCGGCGACCTCGGTCGGGCTGCGTGCACTCGGGTCCCCCAGAAGTTGGGCCGACAGCCGCAGCGTCGACACGTCGCCGGTCATGCCGATGGCGGGCCCGGGCCGCGGGACGCACGCGGCGGCGACAGCAAGAAGGTGACGATCAGGGTGCCCGTTCGCACGTCAGCGTACGGCGCCGCGGCCGCCCTCGTCGATGGCGGCATCCAGCAGGCCGTCCAGCGTGACGGCGGCACGGATCAAGGCGAGATGCGTGAAGGCCTGCGGGAAGTTGCCGAGCTGGTCCCCCGTCAGGCCGATCTCCTCGGAGAACAGGCCGAGGTGGTTCGCGTAGGTGTGCATCTTCTCGAACACGAGTCGCGCGTCGCGCAACCGCCCGCAGCGCGCCAGCGCCTCGACATACCAGAACGTGCACATCGAGAACGTCCCCTCCGCGCCACGCAGGCCGTCGGGCGCCGCGGCCGGGTCGTAGCGGTAGACCAGGCTGTCGGACACGAGTACCTTGTCGATCGCCTCGAGCGTCGAGATCCACATCGGATCATGCGGGGCGACGAACCCGACCAGCGGCATCTTGAGCAGTGACGCGTCGAGCACCTTTGAGCCGTAGTGCTGCACGAACGCCCCCCGCTCGGGGTTGAACCCGCGCTCCATGATCTGGAGATAGACCCGGTCGCGCTCGCCCATCCACCGCAGGATGTCCGCCGGCCGGCCGCGGGACAGTGCGAGCCGCACCGCGCGGTCGAACGCGACCCACGACATCAGCCGCCCATAGACGAACTCCTTGTCGCCGCCGCGGGTTTCCCAGAGGCCCGCCTCGGGGCGATCCCAGTTGTCGCACAGCCAGTCGACGACCCGGGCGAGATCCATCCAGGTGGCGTGATCGAGCTCCAGCCCGGCTTCGTCGGCGTGGTAGACGGCGTCGATCATCTCGCCGTAGATGTCCAGCTGCACCTGATTGGCGGCGTCATTGCCGATCCGCACCGGCCGCGAGCCGCGGTGTCCGTCCAGATGGTCGAGCACCGATTCGGGCAGGTCGGGAGATCCGTCGACCCGGTACATGATCTGCAGCGGCCCGTTCGCATCGCCGTCGCGCTCGCGGATGCGATCGCCGAGCCAGTGGATGAACGCGTCGGCCTCCTCGCGGTACCCGAGCCCGAGCAGCGCGGCGACCGAGAACGACCCGTCGCGCACCCAGGTGAACCGGTAGTCCCAGTTGCGCTCTCCGCCGATCTGTTCGGGCAGCCCCGCTGTCGGCGCGGCCACCGGAGCTCCGGTCGGCGCGTGGATCAGCAGCTTGAGGGTGATCGCCGAGCGGTCGACGATGTCGCGCCAGCGGCCGCGGTAGGAGGCGCGCCCGAGCCAGCGCTTCCAAAACAGACGGGTCTCCTCGAAGAGGGCGCTGATGACGGCGTCGCCGACCGGCCGCGGTCCGACCTGGCCGTCGGCCTCGAGGACCAGGCCGATCTGCTGGCCGGCGCGCAGCTCCACGTGGGCCCGCACCCCGGAGCCCTCGCGCTCGAGGCCCGCGGCGTGGAGCATCAAGGTCAGATCCGGCGTGCTGAAGACCGCGCCGCCCTCGGTGAGGTGCAGCTCGTGCTGCTGGCGCCCGTAGTCGAAGCGCGGGTCGCAGCGGATCGTAAAGCGCATCTTGCCGCGGACCACTTGGATGACGCGCACGACGCGCCGGTGCCCAGGATCGATGCCCGGATCGACGGCGGGCATGAAGTCGATGACTTCGCCAACGCCGAACGTGCTGAGAAAGCGCGTCGCGAGGATGGCGGTGTCCGGGAGGTAGAGCTGCTTGACCGCGCACTCCGGATCGTCGGGCGCGACGCAAAAGCTTCCGCCGTTCTCGGTATCCAGCAGCGACGCAAACACGCTCGGCGAATCGAACCGCGGCAGGCACAGCCAGTCGATCGTGCCGCGCGTCGACACGAGGGCCGCGGTGTGCAGGTCCCCGATGAGGCCGTGCTCGGAGATCGGTGGCTCTGGCACTCCGGGTCCCCCTTCAGGTTGCCGTGCCCTCCGCGCCAGTGGTCCAACGTGTCGGCGCCGGCCGCTCCCGGGTCGCCGGTGTGCCGAGCATACCCCGACCGCTGGCCGGATCCGCATGGACGTCACCGTGCGGGCCACGTCGGGCGCGTTGCGCGTGCTGATCCGTTGCGCGGGAACCGCGCCGAGGGTCGACTCATCCGAGATGCCGACGCATCCTGTCCGCCTGTCAGCCCGCGCGTGCGAGACTGCTGGCATGTCGGCGTTGCGCCTCACGGACGCGGTGTGCATCGTCACCGGAGCCTCCTCCGGAATCGGTGCCGCGACAGCCCGACGACTCGGAGAGGCGGGTGCCATCGTGGTGCTCGCGGCGCGGCGCGCCGAGCGGCTCGAGCGATTGGCCGCCGAACTTCCGCGCGCGCTCGCGGTCCCCACCGACCTCACGGCCCCGGGACACCTCGAGCGCCTGGTCGAGGCGACGCTGGCGGCCTATGGCCGCATCGACGTGCTGGTCAACGACGCCGGCCAAGGACTGCATGTCCCGCTCCTCGAGCTTGACCCGCAGGACCTGCGGGCCGTGTACGAGCTGAACGTCGTCGCGCCGCTGCGGGCGATGCAGTGCGTCTTCCCGACGATGCGAACCCAGGGCGCGGGCGCGATCGTCAACGTCAGCTCCGCCACGTCGCTGCGCGTCTTCCCCGGGCTCGGGGGCTACTCGTCGACAAAGGCCGCGCTCAACATGCTCGCTCAGGTCGCGCGCCTGGAGTTCGCCGAGGCCGGCGTCGGCGTCTCGCTGGTCTATCCGTCGGTGACGGCGACCGAGTTCCACCAGCGTCTGCGGGCGGGGTCGTTTGCCGGCGGCGCCCACCACATACCCGTCGATCCGCCGGAGCTCGCGGCGCGGGCGATCGTGTTCGCCATCACCTCGGGCGAGGCGCATGTGCTCGTCGGCGATCCGCCGCGGGCGATCACACCGGGCGCCGATGACGCATGGGGCGCGCTCTTGGCCCGCCAGGCGCCGCGCCCCGGCGCGGGTTCCGGCGAGACGGTCATGTGATCCTCGTCACTGCCACCAGGCGCCAGGGGCCGAGCCCCGATCAGCAGGCCGTCACCGATGTGGTGAGTGGTTCCACCGAGCCGCCACGGGGATCAGCCGGCGCAGCCCCCGACGGCGACTGGGGTGCCCGACGCCTCTGCCGCACGGATGTCGCGCGCAACCGGACCCATGGCGAGCGCATACCCGACGCTCGAATCGGTCGTCGAGCGGGCGAACACCAGGCCGATGACGCGCAGTCCGTTCGGCTCGCGGGCGACGAGCGGTCCGCCGGAGTTGCCCGGCCGCACCGCCGCGTGCAGTTGGTAGACCGCGCGTGTGACCAACGAGTTGCCGTAGATGTCGAGACCGGTCGCCATGAACATGCCGTCGACCGATGCAGGCACCGCGGTGAGCGAACCGCCCTGCGGATACCCGACGGCGACCGCTTGCACCCCGCGTGCGGCGGTCGCGGTGTCGATGGCGAGCGGTGCGTCCGGCAAGCCGGGCACGCGAAGCACCGCGACGTCGAGCTTCGAGTCGAACAGGATCGGTGTCGCCGCGTATGCGTGGGCGCCGTCGACGACGCGGGGTGCCGAATCGCCGCCCACGACATGAGCATTGGTGACGACGATCCCGGGGGCCGCCACGAAGCCGGAGCCTTCGACAATGCCCCCGCAGGCAGGCCCGACGATCTTGACGGTCGACGTGCCGACCGCATCGCGAAGTGTGCGTACCGCGCCGCTGGTGGGCTGCGGGACCGGTGCCAACAGCTGCGGCGGCAAGGTCGCGAAGACGATCGGCAGGCCACGGGCCGCCAGCACGGATTCGATGCGTGCGAACACCGACGGCACCGTGGGCAGCGAGCTCGTCAACCGTTGCAGGATCGTCGAGTTCCGCAGGCCCTGGTTGAGCGTCGGGCTGCGGCTGGAGGCCGCCAGCGTCCCGACGAACCACACCGCCAGAAGCATCGCCGCCACGGCGACGACAACCCCGAGCACATCGTCGACGACGCCGAGCCGCACCCGCCGCACCACCGTCGCGATCCGCCACCCGGCCATCTGACCGATCGACCCGCACACCATGACCGCGACGAGGACGACGGCCACCGCGACGAGCCCGGCCGAGGTCGGGGCGACGTGCCGCGCGATCGTCGGCGCGAGCACGACGCCCGCGATCAGACCGATCCAGAGGCCGCCGAAGGCGAGGACCTGCCGAATCGCGCCGGTCTGCCAGCCGTGCAACGCCGCCAGGATGACCACGGCGACGATGAGGTAATCAACCCAGTGCGCCACGGACCCCGTGACCCCGATCCTCGGACGACTCGACGCGGGAGCGGCACCCGGTCACGCGATCGATGACACGCAGTGATGTCACCGATCGCAGCTTCCGGCAAGCGGCGCGGTGGCCATCCTCACAGCCCGTGCACGGCCGGTGGCCTCCGGCACCCGCCGCCGACCGCGGCGGCGGGTGTGCGATCGGGCCCCTCAGAGGCTCTGCATGACCCGGAAGGTCGCTCCGGTCGGATCGGCCACCGCAGCGATGCGCCCGTAGGGCGTATCGGTGGCCGGCATGATGACCGAACCGCCCAGGTCGACAACGCTCGCCACCGCGGCGTCGGTGTTCGGGACCCCGAAATAGACCCCCCAGTGCGACGGGACCTCCGGCGGCAGGAATCCGGTGGCGTCCATGATCCCGGCCAGATTGTCCCCGCTGTTGACCGCGACGGTGTACCGGAACTCGGGCGTATCGCTCATGACCTCGGTCGTCCAGCCGAACACCCGGCGATAGAAGTCGGCAGCACCGTCGTAGCTCTTGGTGTTGAGCTCGAACCAGCGCGGGGCGCCGGGCTCGTCGTAGAGCGTCAACCCCGGGAAGGCCATCGGCTGCCACATGCCGATCGGCGCACCGCCGGCGTCGAGGATCACCGCCATCTTGCCCAAGTCCCCGACCTGCGTCGTCGGAACGATTGCCTGCCCGCCGAGCTCGGTCGCGCGGGCGACCGTGGCGTCGACGTCGTCGGTCGCCAGGTACACCTGCCACATGTCCGGCACGCCGTCACCGGCCATGTTCGCCATGCCCCCGCCGACGGGGACACCGTCTTTCAAGAATGAAAAATAGCCGCCGAACTCGGGGTTCGGCTCCTCGGCCGTCCAGCCGAACACGCGCGTGTAGAACGCGCGCGCCGCATCGACGTCCGAGGTCATGAGATCAACCCAGCAGGGGGCTCCGACCGGGGCCCGGTCACGCGTCGGCATCTTGGTCTCCTTTCGGGCCGGCGGGGCGAACATCGACCCGATCGGCGCTGGTCGCGGTAATGAACGGCAATGGGACACTCTCCGGACAGGTGCGCATCTGGCCTAGGTGCCCCGGTGGGGGGTGTACGTCAGGATCACGGTGCCCGAGGCGAGTGGCTGGGTCGCGACGAGGTGCAGGATCGGTGAGGCGGGCGCCGGGCCGAACAGGCGCGCGCCGCCGCCGATCACGATCGGAAACACCATCAGCCGATACTCGTCGATCAGGTCGGCGTCCATCAGATACTGGGCCAGCGTTCGGCTCCCGACGACGAGGATGTCGTTGCCCGGAGCACTCTTCAGTCGGACGATCTGCTCGGGGAGGTTGCCCGAGATCACGGTCGAGTTGTTCCAGGTTGCGTGTTCGAGCGTCCGCGAGACGACATATTTCGGGATCGCATTCATCCGCTCGGCGAAGCCCATGTCGTCGGTCCGGTCCGGCCACGCCTCGGCGAAGCCCTCATACGTCACCCGGCCGAGCAGCATCGCGTCGTGCGCAAACAGCTCGTCGAGCTTGTACTTCATGCCCTCGGCGTCCGGAAACTTGAACGTCCAGCCGCCGAACGGCGTGCGCTCGGATCCGCCGGGGTCTTCCATGACACCGTCCAGGGATACGAACTCGGTGACGACGATTCTGCGCATCGGAGTCCCTTGGCGGGTCGCAAACGTCGGGTGAGCAGGCTGTCTACCCGGCAATCATGGCACGTACCCCAAGCCCGCGTAACCCACGCGTGTGCCGCGTCGCGCGCGAGTTACGGCGCCGAAACGCGCAGGGCGTGCCCATCGCAGCGCGCGGTCCGCCACGATCAGATGCCGCGCCACCAACGCATCGTCGCTCCGCCGTCCGGCGCCTGCGCTCCGGTTAGGCGCCACCGGGCGCGGGCGCGTCGACGGGCGGGGGCAGGTGCGTCGCCGCGATGACGATGGCGGCCCCGACCTCGGTGTCCCAGATCGGCCCCTCCGCCCGCGCGGTGACGCGGCCGAGCGTGGCCGCGACCGTCTTCCAGGAAATCCCGAGCGACGCGGCGACGGTGGCGATGATCGCGGCGGTCGAGGCGCCGCCGCGCGGCACGATGTCCAGTATCGCCCAGATGGTGGCACCGGCAACCGCCAACAGTCCCGCGATCATGTACCACCAGCTGAGCGCATAGCTGCCGACCAAACCGAGGAACCGACGCGCCACGCGGTCACCGGCCCGTTTGTAGTCACGGGCCGTCAGCAGGTCGACCGCCTGGCGATCGCCGCAGAGCAATCTGCGCCAGAGCTCTCCCTGGTGGTGCAGGGCCCGGACGATCGCGGTGCCCAGGTGCATCGGGGCGTCGGCTCCGCGGGGCGGCACCAGGCTGAGGGTGACCCACTGCTCCCACCGACGTAGCGAGCCGGCGACCGCGTCGGCGGCGTGGTCGGGGAGCAATCGGTGAAGATCGCCGAGCCAGCCGTAGGCGTTCTCGAGCCGATCGTGTCCGAACAGCTCCGCGAGCCCGGCCGGCGCGTGCGGGTCGGCCAGCAGGATCGTGTCGGCCAGCATGCGCCCGAGGTCGAACCCCCGCACTGCATGGGAGCTCGCGCAGGCGAGCGCCCGGCGCAGGTCCTGGTGGACCGACAAGAGTGTGCGTCGGGTGGCCTCGGCATCGCTCGCCGGCAGGCCGGCCAGGTCCGCAGCCGAGGGGAGCGTGAACCCG
>JADGPF010000104.1 GCA_017882585.1 Thermoleophilia bacterium | reverse complement strand
CGGCGGCACGCTCGAGGCGCACCAGAAGAACATCACGCGCGATCTGACGCAGCGCTGATCACCATCCGCCGCCCGAGCCGGCCGCAGACCCAGCGGCCGAGCCTGCTGGTGCGGGGCTCGTCGGGGCTGCGGCCGATCCTGCCGGAGGTGCCGCGGAGCCAGCGGGAGCTCCCGGCGCGCCGCCCGTGGTTTCTGGGGCCCCGGAGCCGCCCGGGGCGAGCCCCGGCGGGTGCCCCGGCACGCCGTTCGGCATCCGCATCGAGCCCATCGAGCTCATCATGACCTGGCGGATCTCGGCGATGAGCTTGGTGCGCTGCTCCTCGCTCAGCTTCGCCTGGCACGCCTGCATGTCCTTCATGCTGGCCACGGTGGTGAAGCACGTCACCACCTCGGCTGGCCACTTGTCCTCGTTGCACCGCTGGGTGAGCGTCCCCCGCAGCTTGGTGAGCATGGTCATCCGGTTCTCCTGCATCTGCGGGTTGGACATCGAGGCCTTGACCGCTGCCTCGAAGCTGTCCATGCCCTTGGCGATCGAGGCATCACAGTCGGAGGCGGCCTTCTTGCTGCAACCTGCCGCGGCGAGCAGCGCAACGAACACGATCATCTTCATCAGGATCTCCTTGGTGACCTCGCCGGGACACGCTCGACGCGACGTTCGCCGGTTGTGCGCTGCCAGGTCAGAAACAAAAAAGCCCGCGCCGCGTGAGCGCGAGCCCTCCTTTGTAACCGGTTTGTCGATCCCGGTTTGGCGATCGATTCGCGATTCAACGATTCGCGACCGGACGCTTCGGTCTACTTCGCAGAGCCGTCGGCCGAGCCACCCGCGGGCGGCGTGCCACCGGCGGGCGCTGCACCGGAGCCATCGGCCGCGGCGGGCGGAGCGCCACCGGCCGGTGGGGTGCCACCCGCAGCGCCGGGATCAGCGCCACCGGCCGGAGGTGCACCACCGGCGGGCGGGGTGCCGGCAGCCGCACCGCCCATCGCGCCGGCCGACTCGGTCATGATCTTGGTCATGCACTTGGTCATCTCCTCGGTGACCGCGGCCATCTTCTTGGTGTCGTCCTCGCTGACCTTGGCTTCCTTGTCGCCGCCCTTGGTCTGCTCCTGGCCCCACTTGGTCATGTCCTCGCCGACCTTCTCGGTGCACGCCTTGTCCTTGCACGCGCACATCTTGTCCTTGAACTCGGTCATCTTGGCGATGGCCTCACCTGCACCCTTCTTCTTGCACCCGAACGAGGCGAGGGACACAGCGGCGAGGAACGCGATCGAGAGCTTCTTCATCGAAATTATCTCCGCGGGTTGATGTGGTGTGCGTCGGTTGTAATTCGTCCGATCGATGAAGGAAAGCAAACCATCGTCGACAATCTTCGCCGAGCGACGACAATCTTCGCCGGGCGGTGACAATCTCGCTGGCGATCGATCACGAATGACCACGGACGGCGCGCGAATGCGACGATCACGGCACATGAGGCCTCGCTCGCGTGGCGGAGTGCCTCACCCGATGTGGCCGGCGCCGCCCCTCTGTGCCAGCGAGCGCCCGCGCACGCGTCACTCGAGCAGGAAGCGCTCGTATGCGCGGAAGTCGTAGTCGCGGCCGAGGAAGCCATGCACCAGCTCCGCGGCGTCGCGGCTGCCGCCCGGTGCGAGCACCTTGTCGCGGTACGCGTAGGTCACGTCGGTCGCCATCAGGCCGCTGCCCTCGAACGGCGTCAGCAGATCCTTCGCGATCACGAGCGACCACTGGTACGTGTAGTACATCGCCGAGTAACCGACCAGGTGACCGAACGAGGTGTGGAAGCAGGTCCCGGGTACGTAGGCGAACGGCGTGTAGCGCTTCTGCAGCTGCCGGATCTCGGCGAGCTGATCCAGCGTGTCGGGGTCGGCGCGGTGAAAGCCAAGCGAGATCGCGGCGTAGAAGATCTGCTGGACGGTCGTGGTGCCGAGCCCGAACTTGTCGGCGCGCCGCATCTTCTCGACCAGATCCTTGGGGATCACCGCGCCGGTCTCGTGGTGCCGCGCGAACCGCACCAGGGTGTCGTAGCGCCACGCCCACTCCTCGAACATCTGCGACGGCGCCTCGACGAAGTCCCACTCGGTCGACACCCCGCTCTGCGTGATCCACTTCTGGTGGCCGCCCAGCACGTGGTGCATGAGGTGACCGAACTCGTGGAACATCGTGACGACGTCCTCGTGCTCCATCAGGCCGGCGTTGGCCGGCCGCGTCGCGGTCGCGCGCTCCGGGACCGGGAAGTTGCACACCAGGACGCCCTCCGGCAGCTGGACGCCGCGCACGCCGTCCTTGAGCGGGAACTGCGCGGCGTGCTTGTACTTGCCGTCGCGCGGGTGCATGTCGAGGTAGATCCGGCCGAGCTTGGTGGACCCGCGCATGACGTCGTAGACCAGGACGCTCGGATGCCAGCGCTCGGCGTCGGTCACCGCGACGTACGCGAGGTCGAAGATCTCGGCGGTGACGTCGAGCAGGCCGGCCAGCACGCGGTCGTACGGGAAGTACTGCCGGACGGCGCTGGCGTCGACCTCGTAGCGCTCCTTCTTGACCAGGTGCTCGAGCCAGACCTTCTGCCAGTCCGCCACCTCGGTCGCCCCGGGCGCGATCGTCTGGAGCTGGCGCAGCAGCTCCTTGTAGTCCTGCTCGGCGCGCGGCGCGGCGAGCTTCCAGACCTTGTCGAGGAACTCGGCCGCGCTGGTGCCGCTGCCGATCATCTTGTCGGCGGTGATGTAGTCGGCCCAGTTGGCAAACCCCATCAGCCCGGCCTTCTCGGCCCGCAGCTTCAGGATGCCGCGCAGCGTGGCCTCGTTGGTCCGGTCGCCGCGGCTGCGGAACGCGATGTAGAGCTGCCGGCGAAGCTCGTCGTCGGCCGCGTACGTCATGAACGGGTTGAAGTCGGGGTAGTCGGTGGTGATCCGGATCTTGCCGTCGGCGTCGGGCGGGTGCGCCGCGACGAAGTCGCCCGGCAGCCCGGCCAGCCGCGCCGGATCGGTGATCTCGATCGCGCGGACGTCGTCCGAGATGTTCTTCGAGAAGCTCTGGCCGAGCTTGGTCAGCTCCTCGTCGATCAGCTTCAGCCGGGCGCGGATCTCGGGTGGCTGGTCGACGCCGGCGCGCCGGTAGTCGCGCAGGGTGTGGGCGACGAACCGCTGGGTGTCCGCGTCGGCCCCCGACACGTCGACCGCGGCGAGCGTGTCGTACATCTCGCGATCGAGCGCCAGGTCCGAGTAGAACCGCGCGCACGCCTGCTCGCACTCGCGCGCCGCGTCGCGGATCGCCTCGTCGGGGTGGACCTCCGACATCAGGCCGGCGAGCGCGTTGCTGGCGCTCGCCGCGGTGAGCAGCGCGTTGTAGCGCACCAGCGTCTCGTCGATGGTCCGGGGCGCGGTGGCGATGATCTGCGGGCGTAGCGCCTCGGCACGACGCAACCCCGCCAGACACTGCGTGGTGAACCGCTCGACCTTCTTCACGTCGGTGACCAACTGTAACATCGTTCGGCCATGGACGACGTTCCACAACTCGGCGATGCGCTGGCGCTGGTCGCGACCGACCCGGCGTGGCTGGCGATCGCGCTCGGCGATCTCGACAGCGTGCACGCCGACCACCTGCACTGCGAGCGCAAGGCCGCGCAGTCGGCGCTGT
>JADGPF010000020.1 GCA_017882585.1 Thermoleophilia bacterium | reverse complement strand
AGGTACGACTGCGGTGTCCCGATGTCGCGCCAGTAGGCGTCGCTGGGGTATCCGAACAGGCGCCCCTGGTCTGCCAACCCGGGGAAGATCTCCCGCTCGATCGAACAGGCGCGGTCCGCCGGGATCGTTGCGATCACGTCATGGGCGAGCAGGTAGGTGCCGGCGTTGATCAGATATGGCTCGCCCGGGATCAGCTCGTCGACGCTCGGCTTCTCGAGAAACGCGGCGACAGCACGATCCTGCCGCAGGCGCACGAGGCCGTACGCGCTCGGGTCGGTGACCGGCGTCAGCGCGATGCTGCCCGCCGCGCCCGCGTCGACGTGCGCCAGGCGAAACGCCTCAAGGTCGAGATCGGTCAGGATGTCGCCGTTGAGCACCAAGACATCGTCCGGGTGATCAAACGCCGGGACGGCGTTCGCCACGGCGCCAGCGGTGCCGAGCGGGATCGGGTCGGTCACATAGCGCAGGCGCACACCAAAGCGCGCCCCGTCACCGAAATGAGCCTCGAGCGCGTCGGGACGGTACCCGCAGGAAAACACGATGTCGTCGATCCCGTAGCGGGCCAGGTGCTCGATCTGATGCGCGACGAACGGTCGGTCGACCAGCGGCATCATCGGCTTCGGGCGGGTCGCGGTGAGCGGTCGCAGGCGCGTGCCTTGCCCGCCGACCAGAATGACTGCCTGCATTCCCGCTACTCCTTTGTTTCGACCGCGCCGGGGACCGCGTCCGGCAGCCGGCCGATGCCCTCGTAGCGGTAGCCCGCCCGGGTCATCTGCGCCGGATCGAGCGCATTGCGCCCGTCGATCACCACGGGATTCGCCATCGTATCGGCCAGGCCGGCCCATTCGAGCGCCACGATCTCCGGCCATTCGGTCACAATCACGCATGCGTCTGCGCCGGCCAGCGCGGCCTGGGGCGTCGCCGCGATCTCGACGCCGACAAGACCCTGCAGGTCGCCGACCACCGGATCCCAGCCGACGACCTGCGCGCCCTCGGCGAGCAGCCGTCCTGCCAGGACGAGGCTCGCGGCCTCGCGCATGTCGTCGGTGCCCGGTTTGAACGCGAGCCCGAGCAAGGCGATCCGCCGGCCACGCACATCGCCGAGGTACTTCTTGAGCTTGCCGATGACGCGGCGCTTTTGGAGCTCGTTGACCTCGATCACGCTGGTCAGCAGCTGGAAGTGGTATCCGGAGTTGCCCGCCAATTGCTTGAGCGCCGCCACGTCCTTGGGAAAACACGATCCGCCGAAACCGATGCCCGGGCGCAGGAACGCCGCGCCGATGCGTGCGTCCATGCCCATGCCGGCGGCGACGACCGACACGTCGGCGCCCATCTCCTCGCAGACGTTGGCGATCTCGTTGATGAAGCTGATCTTGGTCGCCAGGAACGCGTTGGAGGCATACTTGACCATCTCGGCGGTCGGCACGGTGGTGGTCAGCACCGGTGCACCCAGCGGGGTGTACAGCGCCGCCACCCGCTCGGCATCCCCGCCACGGAATGCGCCGACCACGACGCGATCCGGGTGCATGAAGTCCGCGATCGCCGAGCCCTCCTTGAGGAACTCGGGGTTGGCGACGTAGCCGACCTCGGTCAGGCCGCGCGCGTTCAGCTGACGGCGGACGCGTTCACCCGTGCCGACGGGCACGGTGCTCTTCATCACCAGGATGTGCCGGGCGTCACCGCCGACCGCAGCGAGCTCGTCGACCACGGCGATCACCCGCGACAGGTCGGCGTCGCCCGAGTAACTGGGGGGCGTGTCGACGGCGACGATCAGGATGTCGCTCGCCGCGACGAGGATCTCCAGGTCCAAGGTGAAGGTCAGGGCGTCACGATGCTCGGCGATGAGCGCCGCAAGGCCCGGTTCGTGGATGGGCACCCGGCCGGCATTCAGCGCATCGATCTTGCTCGCGTCGATGTCACGGATGCAGACCTGGTGGCCAAGGGCCGCCAGGCAGACCCCCGAGACCAGACCGACGTATCCGGCCCCGATGACCCCGATGCGCGCCGCGCTCACCCGGGCACCGCCGCGGGCGGGCCGGCGGCGACCGCGCGCACGAACGCCACCAGGGCCTCGCGGTACGGCGTCAGGCTGGCGATCTCGACGTATTCGTCGGGGCCGTGATGCCCCGCCCCGACAGGCCCGAACTCGACGGCGGGAACGCCGGCCTCCAGGAACGGGATCGCGTCGGACGATCCGTCGCGGCCGATCGCCCGCGCGGTCGGGTCGGCCGCGCGCGCCACGCCAACGAGCACCTGCACCAGCGGGTGGCTACTCGGCACGCGCGCGGCGGACTTGCCCAGGATCAGCTCGACGGTGACCTCGGGGTCGAGGGCCTGCACCTGCGCGAGGATGGCATCACGGTCCTGGTCGGGCAGCGAGCGGATGTCGACCCAGATGCGGCAGGCATCGGGGACCCGGTTGAGCGCATCGCCGCCCTCGATGCGACCGAGGTTGACCGACGGGGCCGGAAACATCTCCGAGGACTCCGACATGAACGGCAGCTGGCCGATGCGTCGATACAGGTCCACCGCACGCAGCACGGCATTCTGGCCAAGCCACGGCGTGGATCCGTGGGCGGCGACGCCGGGCACGTGCAGGCACACCAGCACGACCCCTTTGGCCTGGATGCCGACCTGCAGGTCGGTCGGCTCGCCGCACACGACGAAGTCCGCCCGCAGCCCGTCGCGAACCAGCGCTTCCGAGCAATTGTCCCCCGGCTCGCCGCGCTCCTCGTCGGGCACGATCATCAGGTCGAGGCTTGCGCCCTGCAGACCCCCGCGGGCGAGCTCGGCCGTCGCGATCATCATCGACGCCAGGGCCGCCTTCATGTCGTACGCGCCGCGTCCATACAGCCGGCCCCCGCGCCGCTCGGGCCGGAACTGCCCGGGGTGGCCCGGGACGACGTCCAGATGCCCGTTGAACAGCACGCGCACAGGACCCTCGCCGATGCGCGCGAGCAGACAGCGCCGGTCACCCACGCGCACTTCGCGCACAGGGACCTCGCGTGCATCGAGCCAGCCGGCGACGAAATCGATCGCACGCTCGAGTCCGACCGGGGCGGAGGTATCAATCGCGATCAGCTGCTCGGCCAAATGGGCCTCATTCACACCGCATACAATACCCCAGACATCGCCGGTGATTCGGCCACCGCGCTCACATCAGGGTGGCGTCGGGATCCGGCGCGCGCCCTCCGTCGATCTCGTGCACCGGATGCCGGATCGTCCACGCGCCCCACAGCGCCAACAACACCGCGCACGTGGCGAAGCTCCATCGGATCCCGACGACCTCCGCCCACAGGCCGGCCGCGAGCGATCCGATCGCGATCGGGCCGATCACCGCCAGTTGGTAGAAGCCAAGCATCCGGCCCACCATCGAGCGCGGCGCGCGCAGTTGGATCGACGTGTTGATCAGGATGAACATCCAGATCCAGAACGCACCGCACAGGGCCATCGCGACAAGGCCCCAGGCGAGGCCGGGAGCGGCGGCTACGCCGGTCATCATGACCGCGAACATCACGGTCGCCAGCGCGATTGCGGCGCCCCGCGTCAGCCCGTGGGCCTGCAGCCGGTCGAGGATCCAGGCCCCGACCAGCGCCCCGCCGCCCATCGCGCCGAGCAAGAGTCCGAGGCCGGTGGCGCCCGCGCCGAGTTGGTGCGCGATCACCGGCGCGAGCTCCTGGATGGGGGCGGCGAGCGCCGCGAACACGGCGATGTCCAGGAGCAGTCGTCGGATCGCGCAATCCGCCCACGCGAACCGCAGCGCGGCGCGCGTCGACACGAGCGCAGGCCGGGGTCCGCTCGGACGCACGTGCACCCAGAAGAGCACCAGGATCAGCGCCAGGAACGAGAACGCGTTCAGCCCGAAGCACCACGTCGCACCGAGGAGGGCAAGCAGCACACCCCCGATCGCCGGACCGGCCAGCCGCGCCACGTTGACCCCGGCGGCGTTGAGCGCGACGGCCTGCTCGAACTGCTCGGGTGGCACCAGTGCCGGCACCAGCGCGAGCATTGCCGGCAGGCCGAGGGCGAACCCGACTCCGAGCGCGAAGGTCAGCACGAAGATCACCGGCACCGTCAACAGGCCCAGCAGCGACATCACCGCCATCCCACCCGCCGAAACCCCCTGGAGTGCGAATGTCCAGCGGCCGATGCGCCGCCGGTCGAACCGGTCGGCGAGCTTGCCGCCAGAGATCGACAGCACGAACGACGGGCCCCGCGAGACCAGCGAGAGCGCCCCCACCATCCCGGGCGAGTGGGTCAAGTGAAACACCAGGTATCCGGCCGCAACCGCCTGGAGCCAACTGCCGCAGTTGGAGATCAGCGACGCGATCCAGAATCGGCGGAAGTTCTGCAGCTGAAGCACCGTCGGAACCCCGGGGACCATTGACCGGGACCGGGGAACCCTGACGTGGTGCGGATCGTCAGAGTTCGTGGTCATGCCCGCCGCGGTTCACTCATGGCGCCCCATCACGACGCCCCAACGGGCTCGTCGGCGCTCGCGGCGTGACCCGACCCATGGACGGAGGCGCGGGGTGCGCGCACACCGTCCCGCGGACTATTTTCGCGACTCCATGACTCGCAGGATGTTCTCGGCACGCAGCTTGGAGTTCTCCGCCCGGGTGCGCGCGAGCTCGTCGTCGCCGGCGGCATCGAGCGCTATCTCGGCCGCCTGGATATCGGCGCGCGCGCGGGCCACGTCGATCTGGTCCAGCGGGATCGCCTGGTCGACGAGCACCAGGACCTCGTCACGTTCGATTGTCAGGAACCCCTGGCTGGTCGCGAAGACCTCCTCGGAGCCGTCCGCTGCCTGTACGCGCGTACGGCCATAGCCCAACGTGCACACGAGCGGTTCGTGACGTGGCAGCAGGCCGACCTCGCCCCCCTCGCTCGGCGCGAACACCATCGTCGCCGAGCCCTCGAAGACGGCGCCCACCGGCGTCAGCACGCGTACCGTCAGCGCTCCGCCGTCGCTCGCCATGCGCTAGCCCTGCAGCGAGGCGGCCTTCTCAACCGCCTCGTCGATGGAGCCGACCAGGAAGAAGGCCTGCTCGGGAAGGTCGTCGTGCTGCCCGTCGACGATCTCGCGGAACCCGCGAATCGTCTCCGAGAGCGGCACGTACTTACCCGGGGTACCCGTGAAGGCCTCGGCGACGTGGAACGGCTGGGACAGGAAGCGCTCGATGCGGCGGGCTCGGCCCACGGCGAGCTTCTGCTCGTCGGTGAGTTCGTCCACGCCGAGGATGGCGATGATGTCCTGGAGGTCCTTGTAGGTCTGCAGCGTCTCCTGGACCCGCCGGGCGGTGTCGTAGTGCTCGTCGCCGACGACATCACGGGTGAGGATGCGGCTGGTGGAGTCGAGCGGGTCCACGGCCGGGTAGATGCCCTTGGCCGCGATGTCGCGCGAGAGCACCGTCGTCGCGTCAAGGTGGGCGAACGACGCGGCCGGCGCCGGGTCGGTCAAGTCGTCGGCAGGCACGTAGATGGCCTGGACCGAGGTGACCGAACCGCGGTTGGTCGAGGTAATGCGCTCCTGCAGGTCACCCATCTCGGTCTGCAGGGTCGGCTGGTACCCCACGGCCGACGGCATGCGGCCGAGCAGGGCGGACACCTCGGACCCCGCCTGGACGAACCGGAAGATGTTGTCGATGAACAGCAGCACGTCCTGTCCGCTCTCTTCGCGGAAGTACTCGGCCATCGTCAGGCCCGCCAGGGCGACCCGCAGACGCGCGCCGGGCGGTTCGTTCATCTGACCGTAGACCAGCGCGGTCTTATCGATGACCCCGGATTCCTTCATCTCAAGCCAGAGGTCGTTGCCCTCGCGGGTGCGCTCGCCCACGCCGGCGAACACCGACAGGCCGCCGTGTTCGCGGGCGATGTTGTGGATCAGCTCCTGGATCAGCACCGTCTTGCCCACGCCGGCACCGCCGAACAGCCCGATCTTGCCGCCCTTGACGTACGGAGCCAACAGGTCGACGACCTTGATGCCCGTCTCGAAGATCTCTTCGGTCGGGTTCAGGCGGTCAAAGCCGGGGGCCGGGCGATGGATCGGCCAGCGCTCGACACTCCCAATCTCGGCGCCCTCGTCGATGATTTCGCCCAGCACGTTGAAGATGCGACCGAGCGTCGCCTCGCCGACGGGCACGGAGATCGGGACGCCGGTGTCGCGGACCGTCGTCCCACGGGCGAGGCCGTCGGTCGTGTCGAACGCGACCGCGCGCACCTTGTCGTCGCCCAAGTGCTGTTGCACCTCGGCGACAAGGACGGTTCCATCCTCGCGTGGGATCTCCAACGCGTTGTAGATGGCGGGCAAGTTGCCGCCGTCGAAGCGGACGTCGATCACGACGCCCTTGATCGCGAGGACGGTTCCAGAGTTGCCGTTGTCAGCCATGCGTGGTTCGCGCTCCTCGTGTGGTCAGCAGCTACTGAAGGGCATCCGCGCCAGCGACCACTTCCAGGATCTCCTGGGTGATGGCGGCCTGGCGTGCCCGGTTCATCTTCAAGGTGTAATCGGCGATCAGCGATGCCGCATTGTCGGTCGCGTTGTGCATCGCGCTGCGCCGTGCAGCGTGTTCGGCGGCCGCGCTCTCGAGCAGGGCACGGTAGATCGTGACGTTGACGTACGTCGGCAGCATCCGCTCTAGGACATCCTCCGCGCTTGGCTCAAACAGCGACAGCGGGGGTGCCACCGGGACCTCACGCGGGTCCCGTGCGAGGTCCCTGCCGAGCACGACGTGGCGCTCGATCGGCAGCAACTGCTCGACGACCACTTCCTGCTGCATGACCGACTTGAAGGCGTTGTAGACCAACAAGACCCGGTCGACCTCCTCGGAGGTGAACAACGTCACCAGGTGGTCGGCGATCCGCTCGGCGTCGTGGTAGTTCGGGTTGTCGGAGAAGCCTTCGAAGGTCTCCTCGATGGGCTTGGACCGGAACCGTAGGGTCCCCGCGCCCTTCTTGCCCACCCCGACATAGACCACATCGGCCGTGCCGGCGTCGCGCAGGTCCTGGTCCGCGGCGAAGCCGGCGCGCAGGATGTTGACGTTAAACGCACCGGCGAGTCCACGATCGCCCGTGATCGTCACGATCGCCGCGCGCTTGACCTGGTCACGCTCGCCCAACAGCGGGAAGTTGCGCAGGGCGACCGTTTCGCGGGCTGCTTGCGACATCTGCTCACGCGTGGCCTGTGCGTAGGGCCGCAGCGCCTCGATCCGCTCCTGT
Organism: Thermoleophilia bacterium; assembly: GCA_017882585.1. Taxonomy (GTDB): domain Bacteria; phylum Actinomycetota; class Thermoleophilia; order Miltoncostaeales; family Miltoncostaeaceae; genus CAITWD01. Next base: position 15,194 of record JADGPF010000020.1, on the reverse strand, counting down.
GCGCGTCGCAGCTTCGCCGATGCCACCAACTCCATGGCCCGGGTGATCTTGCGGGTGTTGCGCACCGAGTCGATTCGGCGCTTGATGTCGCGCGGGCTTGGCATTCGACGGAGGCTTAGGCCGCGGCCGGGGCCGGAGTCTCGGCCGGGGTCTCGGCTACAACGGGCTCGGCCGGGACGGCGTCGCGCGGGAGGATATCCGCGAGCACGCGCCCAGCGACTCCATCGATCGTTGCTGCGCTGGCGTCACTGAGGTCGCGCTCGTCGCGGATCGCCGCTAACGCGGTGCCTTCCTCGCGCAGGGCGAGGCGGATCGCCTCGTTGACGTTCGGCACCTCGGCAGGCGTGACCTTGTCGAGGTATCCCTGGTTGGCGGTGTAGATGATCGCCACCTGTTCCTCGATCGGCCACGGCGCATATGCCGGCTGGTTCAGCGTCGCTACCAGGCGCGCGCCACGCGCGAGCGTGCGCTGGGTCGCCGCGTCCAGCTCGGATCCGAACTGGGCAAACGCCTCCAGGTCGCGGTACTGGGCGAGTTCCAGCTTCAGGCGGCCGGCCACCTTGCGCATCGCGCGAATCTGGGCGTTGCCACCCACGCGGCTCACCGAGATACCGACGTTCACGGCCGGACGCACACCCGAGTAGAACAGCTTGCTCTCGAGGAATATCTGGCCGTCGGTGATCGAGATCACGTTGGTCGGGATATAGGCGGACACGTCGCCGGCCTGAGTTTCGATGATCGGCAACGCGGTCAACGAGCCGCCGCCGAGCTCGTCGCTGAGCTTGCAGGCACGCTCGAGCAGGCGGGAGTGCAGGTAGAACACGTCGCCCGGGAACGCCTCGCGGCCCGGCGGGCGCCGCAGTAGCAGCGACATCTGGCGGTAGGCGTCAGCCTGCTTGGAGAGGTCGTCATAGATGCACAGCGCGTGTTGGCCGCTGAACAGGAAATACTCGGCCATGGCCGAGCCGGCGTACGGGGCGAGGTACTTGAGCGGCGCGGACGCGGACGCCGTCGCCGCGATCACGGTGGTGTACTCCATCGCGCCCGCAGCCTTCAGCCGCTGCACGACCTGGGCGATGGTCGACGCCTTCTGCCCGATGGCCACGTAGAAGCAGTGGACGCCCTCGCCGCGCTGGTTGATGATCGTGTCGACCGCGATCGTGGTCTTACCAGTCTGGCGGTCGCCGATGATCAACTCGCGCTGGCCGCGGCCGATCGGAATCAGCGCGTCGATCGCCTTGATGCCGGTCGACAGGGACTCGGTGACCGGCTGGCGCTGGACCACGCCGGGAGCCTTGAACTCGACCGGGCGGTACTCGGTCGCCTCGATCGGACCGAGGTCGTCGAGCGGGACGCCAAGCGGGTCGACGACGCGGCCGAGGAGCGCCGGTCCGACCGGAACTTGGATGACCTTGCCGGTGCGCCGGACCGCGTCGCCCTCCTTGATGAGGGTGTCCTCGCCCAGGAGCACGACACCAACGTTGTCTTCTTCGAGGTTCAACGCGAGGCCGGTCACGCCGTGCGGGAGCTCGAGCATCTCGAGGGCCAGGCACGACTGCAGGCCGTGGACGCGGGCGATACCGTCGCCGACCTGGAGGACCGTGCCGACCTCCTCGACATCCACCTGGCCCTGGTACTCCTCGATCTGCTCGCGCAGGACCTTGGTGATCTCGTCAGGTCGCAGCTTCATCGGTCTTGTCGTCCCTTTCTTTTCGGTCGGTTCAGGCGCTGTCGGTGACGACCGCGTCGCGCACCGAGGTGTGCAGCATCGCCTGGCGCAAGTCCGCCAGACGGGCGCGAACGGAAGCGTCGACGACGGACCCGTCAGTCTCAATCACGAGGCCGCCCACGATCGCGGGATCGACGACCGTCTCGATGTCGACCGCACTGCCGGTCAGCTCGGAGATCCGCGCGACCAGGCGAGCACGAAGATCGTCGGGCAGCGGAATCGCGGTGCGGATCTTCACCTTCAGTCGGCCTTCCGCGGCGGCGACACGATCTGTGAACCCATCGGTGATGTCACTGAGCTCATCCGCGCGGCCGCGATCGAGCAGCACCTGCATGAAGTTCGCGACGAGAGGATGCGCGCCATCCAGCAGGCGCGCCATCACGTCTTTCTTGACGCGAGTCTCGAACTCCGGGTTGGTCAGCAGGTCCTGAAGCTCCGGATTTTTCGCGACCGCATCACGGAAGTCGGTGAGTTGCGCGGCAACCTCGGGGACTGCCCCTTGGTCGACGGCGGACTCGTAGAGCGCCTCGGCATATGTGGCGGCAACACTCACGGCGTCGTATTCCTACGCCTTTGTCAGTTTGGAGAGATCGGCCTCACTGAGGGCCTCTTCGATCAGGCGGCGGTGATCGGCGTCGCTGAGGGCACCGCGCGTCGCACGCTCCGCCGCGGCGATCGCGAGGTCCACCACGCCGTCACGCAGGCCCGACGCGGCCTGGCGTGCCTGGGCGTCCAGTTGCGTGCCCTGGTCGGCCAGCACACGGTCGCGCTGGTCTTGTGCGTTGGCGACCAGTTCGGCGCCGCGACGCTCGCCATCCTTGCGGCCGCGCTCGCGCAAGGCATCCGCTTCCTTGTGGGCATCGCTGAGTCGCGCCTTGTATTCCTCGAGCAACTGCAGGGCCTCGTCGCGGCTGCGTTCGGCCTCGTCGATGCTCTGGGCAATCCCCTGACGGCGCGCCTCGATCGCCTTGGCGACCGGGGGGAACACGTACTTGCTGAGCACCAGCAGGCACAATCCGAACGTCACCAGGGTCCAGATCATCAACCCGGGACTTGGGGCCAGGAGCGGGTTTCCCCCGGCCTGCACGACGTGAATGTTTGCTAGCTGCGAATGCATGGTCTAGGCCAGGAAGAACGCGACGAAGCCCATGAGCAACGCATAGAAGGTGATCGCCTCGGTGAGTGCGAGGCCCAGGAAGGTGAGCGAGAGCAATTCGCCGCGCAGTTCAGGCTGGCGGGCCACTGCCTCGATCGTCTTGCCCATGATGTAACCCACGCCAACACCCGGGCCGATGGCGCCCAAGCCGGTCGACAGGCCCAGGGTGAGCGTCTTGGCCGCGGTGACCATGCTGGGGTTCGTGATTGTTTGACTGACTACTTGAACTGGCATGCCTCTCCTTGATCCTCCGTATGCGTGCGGTGTCAGTGCGGTGCTTCGATTGCGTAGCCGATGTAGATGCCGCTCAGCAGGGCGAAAATGAAGCCCTGGAGACCTGCGACGAGCACCCATTCGAGTACGTAAAAGAAGAGGGCAAAAGGTATTGCAACGAGCCCGACGTAGCTGCCCACCAGGACCGCAAACCCCGCGGCCATGATGATCAGCAGGTGGCCGGCCAGCATGTTGGCGAACAACCGTACCGACAGGCTCACGAGCCGCAAGAGCTGCGAGACGATTTCGATCCCGAAGATGAAGGGCTTGAGGGCCCGTGGCGCGTCCGGCTCCATCGTCTTGAGGTAGCCCCAGGCGCCGTGGGCACGGACACCAACGATGTGGGTGATCAGGAACGTGACGATCGTGAGCGCGAGCGTGACGTTGATGTTGGCGGTGGCCGCGTAGAGCCCGAAGTCCGGTAGCGACGACGCCGACAGTCCGCCGTGCTCGCCCGATATCGGCAGCGGAACGAAGCTGATTATGTTGTTGATGGCAATGAACAGGAACAGCGTGGCGATGTACGGGAACCACGTCGGGAACGCCTTGGCGGGCAGGGACACCCGCCCGATCTGGGTCTCGGCGAACTCGTAGGCGAGCTCGATCACGTTCTGACCCTTGCCCGGCCGCGGCTTCAGCCCGCGGCGGACGATGAGCGGGACCAGCACGCACAGGATCGCCGTCGTGATCAGCAGATAGATCACTGCCTTGTTGATCGACAGGTCGATCGGCCCGATCTTCAGGTTCAGATACGGGTTGACGCTGAACTCTGTCGAGGGGTCAAATTTCGTGTTGGCGGACGCGATCGCCGGGATCAGCAGCAGGCCAACGGTGGCCGCAACCGATGCCGCGCGAAGACGAGCACGGTTCATGAGTCGGTGGGGCCCTTCGGCTTCGGGTTCAGCTCGCGCGCGCGCTCGGTGAGACTGAACAGCATCATGCGCCCCATGAGGTCAAACGAGAAGGCCGCGAGGAACACGATCGCCGCCGTCAGCCCGATCGGGTGCGAGATCCGGATCGCGACGGCATAGAGGATGACCACGACCAGGAACGCGCGGATCATGATCGACCCGCCCGCCACGCCGACACCGGCGGCGGGGGACGCGGTTGAGTTGATGGAGAACTTGGTCGCCATCTGTGCCAGCGTCCAGTTGATCACCCACAACCCTGCGCCCAACACCCACCCTGCAAGCGGAGCCTGGACCAACAGCACGACGGGCAGGGCAGCGATGCAGACGATAATCCCGAGAATGGCCGCGGTGAACGGCAGGGCGCCTTCACGCGGTGATGGGTATACGGACACGCTCATGCGTGTCGCGTGGACAAGGGATCGGGTCGGAGCGAGTCAGAACTCCTTATAAGCACAGTGACGCCCGCGGGCAGGGGTGGTCGCCTGTCTGCGGGCGGCGCCGAGTATGCCAGGAACTGTGTCCAAGGGCAACGGTACTCCGAAAAGAATCCTCGGCAGTTGCGTCTGGCCCGACGGCCCGCATTTTCCGGCCGTAATCGCCGCCGGGAGCCGTTGTGCGGACGCTCGGCGCCTAGGCCACCCGGTCGCCGCTGGCACGGCTCGTGGCACGATCCCGGACGATCTTGACGACCGGCGTGCTGCGCCACTTGAGGATCTCCAGGATGTAGATGAGATATACGGCCGCCGCGAGCGACAGCGCGATGAAGAATCCGACCGTGAGCGCGCCCGGCAGCGACCATCCGCCCGATCGCGTGCGGTATGGGACGAAGCGGATCACCAGCGCGAGGATGCCCAGCAGGGCGCACCATCCGTACATCGCCAGCACCGTCTTGCGCTGCCCCCAGCCGATCGAGAAAAAGCGATGGTGAAAATGGCTGCGGTCGGCCAGGTACACCGGCTGGCGGTTCTTGATCCGTCGCATGATCACGAACGACGTATCCAGGATCGGGATCGCCAGCACCAGCAGCGGACCCAACAGGGCGACCGTTGCGGCACTCTTGACGACGCCGTTGACCGCCACGCCGGCGATCACGAAGCCCAGGAACATCGAGCCGGTGTCACCCATGAACACGCGTGCCGGATGGAAGTTGAACACCAGGAAGCCCATGCAGGCGCCCGCGATCGCGGCGGCGAGGATCGCCGGATCCGCGCGATTGAGCGACGCCGCCAGGATTGCGAAGTTCAGCGCCGCGAGGCCCGCGACACCCGCCGCCAGGCCGTCCATCCCGTCGATAAAGTTGATCATGTTCACGATCGCCACGAACCACAGGATCGTCACCGGGTACTGCATGTCGCCGAGGTTGAACGCCCCCAGCACCGGCAGGGTGATGTGGTCGATCGTCAGCCCCGCCGCGACGGGGACCGCCGCGCACGCGACCTGCCCGGCGAGCTTGACGATCGGATCGAGCCCGAAGATGTCATCGACCGCACCGAGCGCCCCGACCAACACGGCGCCGGCGATCAGTGCACGCGCTTCCGGATCGGCAGGCATGTAGTAGAGGCTCGGCACGAGCACGGCACCCATGATCGCGAGCCCGCCCAGGCGCGGCGTCGGCTTGGTGTGGATCCGACGACCCGAGGGCTGGTCGACCGCGCCGACCCGGCGGGCAAACATCGACGCAAGCGGAGTGAGCCCGATTGCCACCGCGGCGGCGACAATCGCGCAGAGCACCGGAATGAGCGTTGTCGTCACCTCACGCGCCCCCGATCGCACTTGCGGCGATCATGCACTGGTCGGGCCCACGGGCGGCCATCGACCAGCGGATACGGATTCTAGTTTCCGTGGGCGTTCCCTGCTGGGATCCGCGCCCGACGCCGATGGACCGCCCCGACGATGCGCAGGGTCCAGCCGAGCGGGATCAGCCGCGTCGCGACGTGCGTCGTCTGTGCGACCGGTCCCGTGGCGACCACGGTCCGCCCCGCGTCGGCGGCCGCGAGGCTGCGTGCGACGACCCCGCGGGCCGTTTCGATGGGCATGGCCTTGGGCCACCCGGGCGCGCGCCGTCCGGCCGCTGAGAGCGCCGCGGAGAACTCGGTGTCCGTTGGCCCGGGACACACCGCCAGCACGCCGACACCCGAACCCCGCAGTTCCTCGGCAAGCGCCCGCACGAAGTGGAGCTCGAAGGCCTTCGTGGCGGCGTAGGTCGCCATGAACGGCACCGGATGCCATGCTGCCGCGGAGCTGATCACGATGATCTGCCCACGGCCGCGGGCGCGCATGTCGGGGATCAGCTGGCGGGCGAGGTCGACGACCGCCAGGCAGTTCAGCCGCACCATGCGGGCCTCATGCTCCGGGTCCGCCTCATCGAACGGGCCGAGCGACCCGAACCCTGCGTTCAGCACCGCAACCGTGATCGGCCGTGGTGCGATCGCCGCGCGGCAGTCCGCAAGACCCGCGTCGGTCGCCAAGTCGCACGCGACGATGTCCACGTCGATCCCGTCCCGGGCGACGAGTTCGTCGCGCAACGCCTCCAGCCGCGCGCGTCGCCGGGCCACCAGCAGGAGATCGTGCCCGCGCGCGGCGAGCGCGCGCGCGTATTCACGACCGAGCCCGGACGACGCCCCGGTCACGAGCGCCGGACCCGTCACGCGTGCCTCCGACCGGGTCGGACGGAGGTCGCCGCATTCATGCGATGGCCGACCCCGACACCAGGCGCGGGTAGAGCGGGAACCGGTCGGAGATCGCCCGCGAGCGCTCGCGCAGCGATCCCAGCTCGGACTCGGAGACCTCGGGCACAAGGGCCGCGCTGATGATCCGCGCGATCTCGGCCATCTCGACCTCCTTGAGCCCACGGGTCGTCAGCGCCGGTGTCCCGATCCGCAGTCCGGAGGTCACCGTCGGAGGCCGTTCGTCGAACGGGATGCCGTTCTTGTTGACCGTGATCCCCGCGCGATCGAGTCGCACCTCGGCGTCCGCACCGGTCAGCTCGGTCCCCGACAGGTCGACCAGAATGAGGTGGTTGTCGCTACCGCCGGTCACCAGCGCCACGCCCCCGCCGAGTAGGCCGTCGGCGAGCACGCTCGTGTTGACCACAACCTGGCGCTGCCGGTCACGGAACTCGTCGGTCAACGCGTGCCCGAGGGCGACCGCTTTGCCGGCGATCACGTGCATCAGCGGGCCTCCTTGCAGGCCCGGGAACACTGCGCGGTCGACGGCGCTGCCCAGATCGGCGCGGCACATGATCATGCCGGCCCGCGGGCCGCCGAGACTCTTGTGCAGCGTCGTCGTGACGATGTCGGCGATGCCGATCGGGCTCGGGTGCACGCCGCCGGCGACCAGGCCGGCAATGTGCGCCATGTCGACCATCAACAGCGCTCCGACCTCGTCGGCGATCTCCCGGAAGGCTGGGAAGTCGATGATCCGCGGGTATGCCGAGGCGCCGGCGACGATCAGCCTGGGACGCACCTCTCGCGCCATCTGCGCGACCTGGTCCATGTCGATCCGGCAATCGCCGCGGCGCACGCCGTAGTGGTGGAACTCGTAGAGCCGCCCAGAGAAGTTGACCTTGAGCCCGTGCGAGAGGTGTCCACCATGCGCGAGCGCCATCGCCAGCACCCGGTCCCCGGGCGTCAGCACGGCCTGGTAGGCCGCCTCGTTGGCGGTCGCCCCCGAGTGCGGCTGGACGTTGACATGCTCGCAACCGAAGACCTCGATCGCCCGCTCGATCGCCAGTTCCTCGACCTGATCGACGACCTCGCAGCCGCCGTAGTAGCGCCGGTGCGGCAGTCCTTCGGCGTACTTGTTGGTCAGCACCGACCCCACCGCCTGCATCACCGCCTGGCTGGTGAAGTTCTCGCTGGCGATCATCTCAAGCGTCTCGGCCTGGCGCTCGACCTCCGCGCGCAGCAGTCGCGCAACGTCAGGATCGACCTCGCCGATATCCTGTGACAGATAGCTGCTCTCGTCGGCGAAGCTCACCGGGCTGCCCCCTTGACGGTCGGACGTGGATACCCCACGAGGGTACACGCCCACCCTCCACGAAGCCGTCCCCGACGACCTCAGGCGCGCCGCCCCATGACGACCCGCGCCAGGCCGGCAAGATCCGCACGGACCTGCGGATCCCGCAGGCCCGCCGCGACGAAGCGGCTGACGACCGCGTCGGCTTGGGTCGCGCCGATCTCGCAGACCACGGCGCCGCCCGGACGTAGATGACGTCCGACCTCGGTGGCGATCCGTGCGATGACCTCATCGCCCCGCGGACCGGCCACCAGAGCCGCATGGGGCTCGAATGTCAGCTCAAGCGGGGACGCAGCGAACTCGGCCTCGGACAGGTACGGCGGGTTGGCGGCTACGACATCGAACTGGCGTCCCTCCAGCGCCGCAAAGCCGTCAGACAGGCACCATTCGACGTCGAGCCCGAGGCGTGCGGCATTGGTGCGTGCGACCTCCAGGGCGCGGTCCGCGGTGTCGATCCCGGTGACCGCGAGATCCGGGCGCTCGTCGGCGAGCGCGAGCGCGATGGCCCCGCTGCCGGTGCCCCAGTCGAGCACGCGGGCACCTGCGGGCGCGAGCTCGAGCACCCAGTCAACAAGGACCTCGGTCTCGGGCCGGGGTACGAGCACCGCCGGCGAAACCTCCAGCTCGATCCGGCGGAACGCCCGGTGGCCGAGGATGTAGGCCATCGGCTCGCGACGGCCGCGGCGCGCGACAAGGGCGCGCGCGCCGGCGATCTCGTCCGCGCGCAGCGGACGGTCGAAATCGGTGTACAGCGCCAGCCGCGTCATCCCGAGGGCATGTGCGATCACGAGATCCGCATCCAACCGCGGACTTGGCGATCCGGCCTTGGCCAAGTACTGCGCCGTCCGGCGCGCGATCTCGCCGATCGTCAACGGATCGTCGGCCATCAGCGCGGGCCGACGCAGGCCAAGGCGCGCTGGCGGTACCGGTCCCCCACCCCGCTCAATGGGCTCCGGCGGCGTGCGCCTCCAGGAGTTGGCGGCGCTCTTCGGCGGCCAGCGCGGCCGTGAGGCCGCCGAGGTCGCCCTGGAGGACCGCCTCGCGCAGCTGCACCGTCAGGCCGACGCGATGGTCCGTGACGCGGTTCTGCGGGTAGTTGTAGGTCCGCACCTTCTCGGCGCGGTCGCCGCTGCCCAGTTGCTCGCGGCGCGCCGAGCTGATCTGCGCCGCCTGCTCAGCCATGGCCCGCTCATAGAGCCGCGCGCGCAACACGCGCATGCCGCGCTCACGGTTTTGCAGCTGGCTCTTCTCGTCTTGCATCGACACGACGATGCCGGTCGGCACGTGGGTGATCCGCACTGCCGAGTCGGTCGTGTTGACGCTCTGGCCACCCGGCCCGCTCGAGCGGTAGACGTCGATCTTGAGGTCGTTCTGATTGATGTGCACGTCGACGTCTTCGGCTTCGGGCAACACTGCCACCGTGGCCGTCGAGGTGTGGATGCGCCCCTGGCTTTCGGTCTCTGGCACGCGCTGGACACGATGGACGCCGGCCTCGTGCTTGAACACCGAGTACGCGCCCTTGCCCTTGATCGCCACCGTGACGTCCTTGACGCCGCCGGCGTCGGCGGGGCTCATCGAGAGCTGCTCGGTCCGGAACCCGCGGCGCTCGGCGTACTTGACGTAGATCTCCAGGAGCTGCCGCGCAAACAGCGCCGCCTCTTCGCCGCCTGCCGCAGCGCGGATCTCGACGATCACGTCTTTGTCGTCGTTGGGATCCGGCTCGACCATCGCCTCGCGGATCTGCGGCTCGAGGGCCTGCTTCTCGTCCTCGGCTTCGTGCAGCAGGCTGCGCACGTCATCATCGTCGTCGACCGCCAAGAGCTCGGCCGCTTCGTCGACGCGTGCCGCGGCATCGCGCCAGCGCTCGACGAGCGCGATCGCCGGCGCCAACGACGACCAGCGCCGGTTGACGTCCGCGTAGCGCGCTCGGTCGCTCGCAAGTGCCGGGTCGGACAGCGCCGTCTGCAGCTCGTCGCGCGTACGCTCGATCTGCTCGACCAGCCCGGTGATTCCGGCGCTCACGTCATCCCCAGGTACTGCAGTGTGCGCCGCCGCGTGTGCGGCGACACCGTCGGCTCGGGCCCGGCGATGCTAGTCGCGCGCCCTTTGGCGGCGGGCCAGCTTGCGCTGGAAGCGCTCGACACGACCACCGCTGTCGATGAGCTTCTGCTTGCCGGTGTAGAAGGGGTGGCACTGGTTGCAGATCTCAACCCTGATCGAGTCCTTGGTGGAACGCGTCTCGAACGTATTGCCACAGGAGCAGACGACCTTGGTGACCACGTAGTCCGGGTGGATGTCGGGCTTCATGAACTGACTTTCTCTGGGACTGAGCGCCGACGGGATGTGCGTCGGCCAAGAATCGAGTGTAGCGCAGGCGGGTTTCGCGGCCCGCCGAAGCGGCCCTGCATCATGCCAGTTCGTGATGGCGCGTGGGCGCGTGGGCGCGCTCGGCCGTCCGGGACACCGCGAAGAGGGCCGTGCGCCCACCGCGAATCCGACGACCGGTCCAAATCGGGGACGTTTTCTTCCCGGACAGCCGCGCCGAACACGGATCGGTCCTCTAGCATTGCAGGGCGAATACTGCGATGGGAGAACGATGAAGATCGCCGTCTGTGTGAAGGAGGTACCGGACCCTGGTCCCCTTCGCCGGATCGATCCTGCGACCAAGCGGATCGATCGATCGGGAGATAGGTCGCTCAATACCTACGACCTCAACGCGATTGAGGAAGCGCTGCGCCTGAATGAGGCCGGCGGCGGCGGGGAAGTCATCCTCGTCTCGATGGGCCCGGAGCGTGCGCTGGAATCACTGCGCAAGGGCCTTGCCATGGGTGCCGCGCGCGCCGTGCTGATCTCGGATGAGGCCGCTGCAGGCTCGGACCTGGTGGCGACCAGCCTCGTGCTCGCCGAGGCCATCAAGCGTGAATCGCCGGACCTGGTGCTCTTCGGCCAGCAGGCCGGCGACTCCGATGGCGCTGTGCTGTGGGCCGCCGTTGCCGATCGGCTCCAGCTGCCGGTCGTCTCGCAGGTCTCCGAGCTGTCGATCGACGGCGGCAAGGTGACCGCCAAGCGCCAGTCCGAATTCGGCTACGACACGATCGAGGCCCCGCTACCCGCGGTGCTGGCCGTCTCGGACGCGCTCAACGAGCCGCGGTACCCGTCGCTCAAGGGCATCATGGGTGCCAAGAAGAAGCCGCAGGACGTGCTCTCGTTGTCGGACCTTGGCGTGTCCGCCGACCGGGCCGGCGAGGCCGGCTCGCGCACGGCGGTCAGTGCGCTCAGCCCGCCGCCCTCGCGCGGCGACACGCAGAAGATCGAAGATGATGGTTCTGCCGCCCAGAAGGTCCTCGAGTACCTGATTGAAAGGAAACTGGTGTGAGTACACTCGTCTTCCTCGAGCACCACGGCTCCGGCATCCAGAAGGCGTCGCTGGGCGTGCTCAGCAAGGCCGCCTCGCTGGACGCGGACACCTCCGCGGTCATCATCGGTTCCGGCGTCAGCGGCCTGGCCGCCGAAGCCGCACGCTATGGCGCCGCGCGCGTGTTCATCGCCGATGACGCGAGCCTCGAGGCGCCGCTGCCGCAGACCCGGGTCGACGTGATCGCCGACCTGGTCAAGGCCAACGGCTTCGCCAATGTGCTCTTTGGTGCATCGGTGCTCGCCAGCGACATCGCCGGCGCCCTGTCGGCCCGTCTCGAGGCCGGCCTCAACTGGGACCTGAGCGGCCTCGCCGTCGAGGGCGGCGCCCTCGTCGGGCAGCGATCGGCGCTTGGCGACACCGTCCTCGTGGACGTGGCCTGGACGGCCGAGCCTCGCCTGGGTTTGGTGCGGTCCGGCTCGTTCGAGCCGACCGAGATCTCCGGCGCGGGTGCGGTCGAGACGGTCAGCGTCGCGCTGCAGGAGTTCTCCAGCAAGGCCAAGATGGTCGAGCGGGCTCACGCCGAGCAGACCGGTCCCTCGATCGAAGAGGCGGACACCCTCGTCGCCGGCGGCCGCGGGGTCGGTTCCCCCGAGGCGTTCTCCGAGTTGGAGGCGCTGGCCAGCGCGCTTGGCGGAGCCGTCGCCTCAACCCGTGCCGTCGTGGACTCGGGCTGGTATCCGTACCAGACCCAAGTCGGACAGACCGGCAAGACCGTGGCACCCAAGCTCTACATCGCGTGCGGCATCTCCGGTGCCATCCAGCACAAGGTCGGCATGCAGAGCTCGCAGGTGATCGTGTCCATCAACAAGGACCCGAACGCCGCGATCTTCGATTTCAGCGACCTTGCCGTGGTGGGCGACCTCCACGAGATCGTCCCCAAGCTCACGGCCCTCGTGGCCGAGCGCAAGGCCTGATCGGCTGCGCTCCCTCCGGGTCCGGAAGGCCGGCCCCGGAGGGAGCGTGATCGGCTGCCGGCCGGCAGCGTCAGCGCCGCCGGGTTAGCGGCCTTCGAACGTGGCCTGACGCTTTTCGAGGAAGGCCGCCATCCCCTCGCGCTGATCCTTCGTGGTGAACGCGAGCGCGAACAAGTCGAGCTCCCGGGCCAGGTGGCCGCGCAGATCGCCCTCGAGGGCGAGGTTGATCACCTCTTTTGAGGCGGAGACCGCCCACGGCGGCTTGGTGGCGATCAGCTCGGCGAGCGCGATCGCTTCCCCCATGAGCGCATCAGGCGGGTACACATGGTTCGCCAGGCCGTGGACGTGGGCCTCCGCGGCCGGGCACATGCGGCCGGTGAAGATCAGTTCCTTGGCGAATCCCGGGCTGGTGGCGCGTGCCAGGCGCTGGGTCCCGCCCCAGCCGGGCATGATCCCGAGATTCACCTCGGGCTGGCCGAAACTCGCACGCTCGCTGGCGAGTCGGATGTCGCAGGCCAGCGCGAACTCGCATCCGCCACCGAGCGCGTAGCCGTTGACCGCCGCGATGATCGGGCGCGGAAACGCCTCGACGCGGTTGAACACCTGATGACCGCGCTGGGCATACGCGCGTGCCTCGAGGGCCGTCGCCTCGCGCATCGCCCCGATATCGGCGCCCGCGCTGAAGGCCTTCTCCCCCGCGCCCGTGATGATGAGCGACCGGATCGCGGCGTCGCGCTCCACGAGGTCCAAGACGCTGTCGATCTTCTCGAGCATCTCCAGCGACAGCGCGTTGAGCGCCTCGGGTCGGTTCAGGGTGATGACCCCAACCGGACCCAGTCGTTCGAAGTCAACAGGCACGCAACGCCTCCTCAGGTCGGTGGTCGGCGGACCGCCCCACTGCGCGTCACGTGCCCGCTGCCCCCGGCCTTCAGGATGCGATCGGGCCACAGCCGTCGCCGGGTGGTCGCTCACGATGCCCCACATACGGTGGGACGAGCGGGCAGTATACGCCGAGCCCTGCCCGCCGCCGTGCGGCCCCAGCCAGATCGGAGTCAGATGCAGACGACCCTGAAGAAGTCGACCGACCCCCTGTCCGTCGGCGCCGATGCCATCGTCGTGTTCGTTGCCGAGCCCGCCGTCGCGACCGGTACGGTGGCGGCCGCCGATGCGGCCCTTGACGGCCTCGTGGGCGCGTGTGTCGCCGACGGCGAGATCACCGGCGAGGTTGGTCAGATCAGCGTGGTCCACACCGGCGGACTGATCGGCGCGCCGCGACTGGTCGTGGTCGGCGTCGGTGACGGGAGCATCGAATCGTGGCGGGCCGCCGGACGCGCCACGGGTGCGCGCGTCCGCGCGATCAAGGCGCGCACCGTGGCGCTCGCGATTGACGATGCGGACGCCGCCCGGCTCACGGCGCTGGTCACCGGGGTGCGGTACGGGGCCTACCGGTTCGATCGGTACAAGACCTCGCCCCTGGATCCGGAACTGACGGACCTGCGGGTCTATTCGGTCGTCGTCTCACCGGCGCAGCTGCGCCGTGCCACGCGGCTGGCGGATGCGGTCGGCGCCGCTCGCGATCTTGCCAATGCCCCGGCAAACGACCTCACCCCTACCGCCCTGGCGGCCCGAGCCGCGGAGCTCGCCGACCAGACCACCGGCCTGGAGTGCGCGGTGCTCGAGCGCAAGGAGCTCCAGAAGCTGGGCGCGGGGGCGCTGTTGGCGGTTGCCCAGGGCTCGGACGAGCCGCCCAAGATGATCGTGTTGCGCTACACGCCCAAGCGCCGGGCGGCGGCCGACGAGGTCCTGGGACTGGTCGGCAAAGCGGTCACCTTCGACACCGGCGGGATCTCGATCAAGCCCTCGGGTGGCATGGAGGAGATGAAGCTCGACATGGCCGGTGGTGCGGCGGTCGTGGAAGGCATCGGCCTCATCGCGCAGCTGGGCCTTCCGGTCGAGGTGGTCGCGGTCGTCCCCGCGACCGAGAACATGCCCAGCGGCACCGCCACACGGCCGGGCGATGTCGTGCGCGCGATGAACGGCAGGACGATCGAGGTGATCAACACCGACGCCGAGGGGCGCCTGATCCTGGCCGACGCCCTTACGTATGCCGTGACCGAGGCCGGTGCCACGCGTCTGGTGGACTTCGCGACCCTGACCGGCGCGATCGTCGTGGCGCTCGGCGAGGTGTATGCCGGGCTGTTCGGCAGCGACGAGGACTGGACCGCGGCGGTCCGCGCGGCCGGTGAGGCATCCGGAGACCTGTGTTGGCCCATGCCGCTGCACCCCGGGTATGCGCCGTTAATCAAGAGCAAGGTCGCGGACCTGTCCAATGCCGCCGCCAAGCGCCAGGCGGGCGCGATCTACGCGGCCCAATTCCTGCGTGAATTCACCGACGGACGCCCGTGGTGCCACGTCGACATCGCCGGCACCGGCATGATCGGTGGTGCGGGAACCGGCTTCGGCGTCGGCCTGATGTTGGCGATCGCCGAACAGCTCGCCCACACGCCGCGCCACTAGTCCGTGCCGAGTGCGTCCACAACGCCAGCCAGAGCCAAGAGCAGCTCCGCGTTTTCGTCCGGCCGGCCGATCGTGATCCGCAGGGCGTCGGGCGCCCCAAACGCCCCCGTCGGGCGCACGATGACCCCGCGCGCGAGCAACGCCTGGTTGATGCGTGCGGCGCGCGCCGGCGACCCGACCTCGACCAGCACGAAGTTGCCGTGCGACGGACGCGGCGCAAACCCGAGCGCCCGCAGTCCGGCGTCGACGACGCCGCGCT
>JADGPF010000103.1 GCA_017882585.1 Thermoleophilia bacterium | reverse complement strand
CGGCTTGCGCCTTGCCGCGCCCCTCGGCGATCGCCTCGGCGAAGTTGGCGAACAGGACCGTGAACGCGAGCCACGCGACGACGAGGCCGCCGAACACGTTGGTTGACTGCGTCGAGGTCCCGAAGTCCTTGAGCCAGAACACCAGCGCCAGCACCGTGGTGACCTCGACGGTGAACATCACCGGGTTGCGGATCATGTGCCGCGGGTTGAGCTTGGCAAACGCATCAAGCGCGGCCCGGCGCACGAGCGCGGGGTCGGTCCCCGCGAGGGCGGCGGGGGAGCGTCGGACGGGAAGCGGTGTGCGAGTCGTCATGCGCAGCCTAGGAGTGGAAGATGAAGTGCTCTGCCAGTGGGCCGAGCGCGAGGACAGGGAAGTAGGTCAGGCCGACGATGATCACTGTGACCCCGACCAGGAGCGTCGCGAACAGTCCGGTGCCGGTCGGCAGGGTGCCCGCGGAGGGCGGGGTGGCCTGCTTGCGCCCGAGTGAGCCCGCGATCGCGAGCACCAAGATGATCGGCACGAAGCGACCGACCAGCATGGCGATGCCGAGCGTGGTGTTAAACCAGGTGGTGTTGCCCGAGAAACCGGCGAACGCCGAGCCGTTGTTGTTGGACGCCGAGACGAACGCGTAGACCATCTCGCTCAGACCGTGGGGTCCGGGGTTGAGCAGCGCGGCCTTGCCGCGGACGGTGGCGATCGAGCCCGCGGCGAAGCCCAGGGCGACGGCCGGGACGATCAGGATGTAGATCGCCACGAGCTTCATCTCGGCGGCCTGGATCTTCTTGCCCAGGTACTCCGGTGTGCGCCCGACCATCAGGCCAGCAAGGAACACCGACAGCATCGCAAGGACGAGCATCCCGTAGAGCCCCGAACCGACCCCGCCGGGCGACACCTCCCCGAACATCATGTTGGTGAGCGCGACGCCGCCGCCGAGGGGTGTGAAGCTGTCGTGGGCAGCGTCGACCGAGCCGGTCGAGGTCCCGGTGGCCGACGCCCCGAACAGCGCCGAGGGCGCGGCCCCGAAGCGGATCTCCTTGCCTTCCATGTTCCCGCCGACGAGTGTCGACGCGGTCGTCTGGTTGACCCCGTGGGGCAGGCTCGCGTTCCCGCCCGCCTCGAAGCCCATGAGCGCCACCGACCCGACGATCCACAGCACGGCCATCGCACCGAGGACGGCGAGGCCCTGGCGCCGGTCCTTACAGAGGCGTCCGAACGTCCACGGCAATGAGAACGGGATCACCAGTAGCAGCCAGATCTCGAACAGGTTCGTAAAGCCGGTCGGGTTCTCGAAGGGGTTGGCGGAGTTAGCGTTGGTCGGACCGCCACCGTTGGTGCCCAGATCCTTGATGGCCTCCTGGCTGCCCAGCGCGCCGGTCGTCAGCGTCTGGTGGGCGCCGGCGAGCGTGTGGACGGTGACCGGTGCGGTGAGGTCCTGGATGACGCCCATCGAGACCAGAATCAGCGCCGCGACGATGCTGATCGGCAACAGGATCCGTGTCACCGTACGGACCAGATCGACCCAGAAGCTGCCGACCGTGCTCGAGCGGCGCCGGATCAGCCCGCGCATCAGGACGACCGCGACGGCGATGCCGACGGCCGCCGAGACGAAGTTCTGCACGGTCAGGCCGATCATCTGGGTGAGCACCGACATCGCGGTCTCACCCGAGTAGTTCTGCCAGTTCGTGTTGGTCAGAAAGCTCACCGCGGTGTTGAACGCGAGCGGCGCTGGCACCGCGCCGGCGTGATTCGGATCCAGGGGCAGATGCTGCTGGATGCGCTGGATCGCGTAGAGCACCAGCACCGAGACGCCCGAGAAGGCCAAGAGCGAGAGCGCGTAGGTGCGCCAGCGCTGCTCGCCCTTCGGGTCGATCCCGCAGATGCGGTAGATCAGGTTCTCGAGCGGCGCGAAGACCCGGTCGAGGGGCGCGGACCCGCCGCCGAAGACCCGCGCCATGTATCCGCCCAGGAGAGGGATCGCCACCGCCAGCGCGACGATGAGGATCACGAGCTGGGCGGCGTCGTTGAGGCCCACTAGAGGCGCTCCGGCCAGAGCAGCGCCACGACAAGGTAGATGGCGAGGACGATGGCAACGACGAGCCCGATCGCGTCGTTAGTGCTCACGTGAGGTCCTCCGGCGCGTCGCCGAGGCCGCCGGGGGTGCAGTCGTCGTCGCGCGCGCCGATGATGCGCTCGCAGCCGACGGCGAACGCCGCCATCAGCACGAAAAACGCCACCATTCCGGCGACAAACAGCACATCCTGCATGGGGTCACCCCGATCGTCTGGGGACTCGTGCGCGGAACACGCACGCCATGCTGGTGAGTCTGCGGCACGATCGCCGATTCTGCGCGGCCTCGCGACGCGCTTGTCACGCGGGCGGCGAAACTTTCACGCCGCTGTCACGTGCGAGGTGTGCGGCGGCGGTCTTATCCGGACTGATTCCTGCGTCGGACCCGGGCGTGGCTCCCCGGACGCGTCCGCCGGCGTGCGTCACGGCGGGCGTTCCCGCATCGCCCCGGGCGTCCCTCCCCGGGCGATGCGGGAGCCCGTTCGGCGGCCGCCTACGCGGCGGCGGGCGTCAGCGGCGGACCGGCGAGGCCAGGATCCGGCTGCCTGCGCGGCCCCCGGTCGATCCAGGTGCCGACCCATGTGCGCACGTAGGGGCGGTCGGCGCCGTGGATGATCACCTTGGCCCGCAGGGCGGTAGCGGTGATGGATTCGAGTGAGCGCAGCAGCGTGTCGAGCGCCTGGGCGTTGTCCGCGGCGCATTCCACCATGATCGCCGGCAGGCCGCCCTGGCGGGCCGTGGCCTCGATACGGCAGCGCCGCTGGCCCGGCGCGATCAGTGCCGGAACGACCCGCTCGATCGCCTCGGCAAGTTCCTTCGCGTCGGCAAGCGACGCGGTCCGTACGGTGATCGCGTACTCG
>JADGPF010000102.1 GCA_017882585.1 Thermoleophilia bacterium | reverse complement strand
TGCGGCTAGCTGCCCGGAACCTCGCGCCCGCCGTACTGTGCGTCGTAGTAGGCCCGGTAGGCGCCCGATTTGATCGGCTCCCACCAGTCGCGATTGGCCTGGAACCAGGCCACCGTGCCCGCCAAGCCGTCGGGGAATGCCACCTGCGGGGCCCAACCTAACCTGCGCAGTTTGTCGGTCGCAAGGGCGTACCGCCGATCGTGCCCGGGCCGGTCGCTGACGTGCCGGATCAGGGTTGCGTCGCGCCCGGTCAGCGTGAGGATCCGCTCGGTGATCTCGAGGTTTGTGCGTTCGTTCCCGCCGCCGACGTTGTAGACCTCACCGGCGACGCCGTGCTCGAGCGCCGCGAAGACCCCGGCGCAGTGATCGTCGACGTTGATCCAGTCACGGATCTGCTGACCGTCGCCATAGACCGGCAACGGTTCGCTATCGAGCGCGTTGGTCACGAACAGCGGAATCAACTTCTCCGGATATTGGCGGGGGCCGTAGGTGTTCGATCCGCGTGTGACGACCACATCCATGCCGTAGGTGCGATGCCACGCCAGCGCCTGCAGGTCCCCGCCCGCCTTGCTCGCCGAGTACGGGCTCGAGGGTTCGAGCGGATCGGTCTCCCGGAAGGCTCCCTCGGGTATCGATCCGTACACCTCGTCGGTCGAGACTTGGACGAAGCGGGCGACCCCGGCGCGGCGTGCCTGGTCGAGGAGCACCGCGGTGCCGACGACGTCGGTCATCGGGAACGCCGCAGGATCCAGGATGCTCCGGTCGACGTGGCTCTCGGCGGCCATGTTGACCACGACATCCACGCCCTCGAGGGCGCCGGCCACCGCCTGGGGGTCGGCGATGTCGGCATGCACGAAGCGGTAGCCCGGCAGATCGGCGACATCGGCGACGTTTGCGGGGTTGCCGGCATAGGTCAGCTTGTCGAGGTTCGTGACCTCGTGCCCGCGGGACAAGGCCATCCGCACGAACGCCGACCCGATGAACCCGCAGCCGCCCGTCAACAAGATCCTCATGCCGCCTCCCGTAGATACGCCCGCAGCGCGTTGCGCCAGTCGCGCAGCCGCGGCGCACTGGGTCGGGTCACCGCGAGTACCGAGCGTGCCGGACGCGGACCCGGACGCCCGAGCTGCGCCGTGGTGATCGGCTCGACGCGGCAGTCGATTCCTGCCTCGGCGAAGATCGCCTCAGCAAAGCCCGCCCAGGTCACCGAGCCCCCGCCGGCAGTGTGGTAGATGCCCGCAGGCAGCGCGAGCAGAGCCTCGAGCGCTGGCGAGAGGTCCCGCGTCCACGTCGGCGACCCTACTTGGTCGGCGACAACCTGCACCACGTCCCGGGTGGTGCCGAGCGAGCGCATCGTATCGACGAAATTGCGACCGTGGGCGCCGTACAGCCAGGCGGTGCGGGCGATCCGAGCGCCGCCGGGATGCGCCTCCAGCACCGCGAGTTCGCCGGCACGCTTGGTGCGTCCGTACGCACCGATCGGCGCCGGTGGATCATCCTCGGTGTAGTCGCGATCCAATGTCCCGTCAAACACATAGTCGGTCGACACGTACACCAGCGCCGCGCGGTGGCGCTCGGCCGCGCGCGCGACATTGCCGGCGCCCTCCGCGTTGACCGCGTACGCGGCCGCCTCATCGGCCTCCGCGCCGTCGACGTCGGTCCACGCGGCCGCGTGGACCACGGCCGCCGGTGCGACCTCGGCAAGGCAGGCATCCACCCGCGCGGGATCCCGAATATCGATTTCCATATCGATGCCGACGACCTCGTGCCCGCGCCCGCGCAGGAACGGGATCAGGTCGGAGCCGAGCATCCCGGCGGCGCCAGTCACCAACAGACGCATCGCGCTAGAGCAATCCGATCGACGAGGAGTCCCCGACCATGAACCGGTACGCCCGCGGCTTGGCCTCCGAGCGCGCGATGACCACCCCGCGCCCGACCAGACTGCTCTCGATCCGTGCGTCGATGTCCTCGACCCGACTGTCTTCGAGGAAGATGCTGTGCTCCACCTCGGCCCGCCGGATCACCACGCCGGTCGAGATCGCCGAATACGGCCCGACGTAGGCGTCCTCGACGAGCGCTCCGGCGCCGATGATCGCCGGTCCGCGCACCGAGGAGTTGATCAGGCGCGCACCGGCCTCGAGCACCACGCGGCCCTCGATCGTCGACCCCTCCAGGGTGCCGTCGATGCGAGGCTCAAGCACGTCGAGGATCAGGCGGTTGGCCTCGAGCATGTCCGCAAGCTTGCCCGTGTCCTTCCACCATCCAGTGACCTCGGACGGATCGACGCGCAGTCCCTGGTCGATGAGGTACTGGATCGCGTCGGTAATCTCGAGCTCACCCCGTGCCGACGGGTTGATGGCCTTCGCTGCGGCGAGGATCGCCGGCGTGAACATGTAGACCCCGACGAGGGCGAGGTCCGACTTGGGCTCCGCCGGCTTTTCGACCAGGCGGACGACGCGTCCGTCGGCGAGTTCGGCGACCCCATAAGCCTGCGGGTTCGGCACCCGCTGAAGCAGGATCATCGCGTCCGCGTCCCCCGCCCGGAACTCGGCCACGAGATCCTGGATGCCGTCGCGCAACAGGTTGTCTCCGAGATACATCACAAACGGCGAATCCCCGAGGAAATCCTCGGCCGTCAGGACGGCATGGGCCAGCCCGAGTGGCGCGTCCTGGCGGATATAGGTCACCCGGAGCCCGAATTGCGATCCGTCGCCGACGGCGGCCTCGATCTCGGCATGCGTGTCGCCGACGACGATGCCCACATCGCGCACGCCGGCATCCCTGAGGGACTCCAGGCCGTAGAAGAGCACGGGCTTGTTCGCGACGGGTACCAGCTGCTTCGCGCTGGTGTGGGTGATCGGGCGCAGCCGAGTGCCCGCGCCGCCCGAGAGCACCAGCCCTTTGAGTTCCTTGGCCATGACGGTTCCGGACGCTACACGAGTTCTCGGTCACTATCGTTTGCGGCCGTGACCGACGATCAGTGGCTCAACAAACGCACCTTCATCGGCGCGGATTTCGATCCGGAGCGGCTCCTGGCGGTAAAGCGTGCCGCCGGCACGCGCGTCAGCGTCTGCCTGCCGTCGCTCAACGTCGCCGACACCATTGGCCCGATCCTGACCGCGGTCCGCGAACACTGGATGGAGCGTTTGCCGCTGGTCGACGAACTGGTGGTCGTCGACTCCCATTCGCGCGATGCAACCGTCTCGATCGCGCACGAGGCCGGTGCGCGGATCTATCAGGACGACGCGATCCTGCCGGACGCCGGGCGCGCGCGCGGCAAGGGGGAGGCGCTGTGGAAATCCATCGCGGCCACCCGTGGTGAGCTGATCTGCTGGCTGGACTCGGACCTGGTCGACTTTTCGCCGAGTTATGTCCCGGGACTGCTCGGACCGCTGCTCAGCGACGACGAGATCGGCTTCGTCAAGGCCATCTATACGCGCCAGCTCGGCGACTCCAATGACGGCGGGCGCGTTACCGAGATCTGCGCTCGGCCGCTGATCAATCTGTTCTACCCGGAGCTGGCCGGTATCGCCCAGCCACTTGCCGGCGAACAGGCCGGGCGGCGCAGCCTGCTCGAGCGACTGCCGTTCTTCACCGGCTACGCCGTCGAGATCGGTTTGCTGATCGACATCATGGACACGGCCGGGCTCGGCGCGCTGGCCCAGGTGGATCTCGGAACGCGCGCGCACGTCAACCAGTCGACGCCCGCCTTGGGCGAGATGGCGTTCGCGATCCAGCATGCGGTGCTGCAGCGTCTTGCCCGCGACGGTCGCATCCCCGATGACCTTGCCGAGACCGATGGTTACGCGCGCCCCGAGCGTAACAACGGCGGTTGGGTGCTCACGACCACGCCGGTGACCCTGACCGAGCGCGCACCGATGTGCGAAGTGCCCGAATACCAGGCCCAACGTGACCGCTGACGCGCGCTGCTGCTACATCGATCTCGACAGCACGCTGCTCGGTTTCGGCGGCTCGATCCTTCGCACCGGCAACAACGCCCCCACCGAGGCCGGCATCCACGCACTCACGGCCCTGCAGGCGGCCGAGGTTCCGTTCGTGTTCGTCAGCGGCCGCAGTCGCCTGCGGCTCGAGACCATCGGGCGCTTGTTCGGCGCGCACTCGGTCCTTGCCGAGCTTGGAGCGCTCGAAGCGGGCTACCCGACCGCGCCGGGCCAGACGGTCCTCGACGCCGTGTCCGCCACCGGAATCCTCGATGAGTTACTGGCGCGCGAACCGCGGCTGGAGATCCATCCGGGCGCCATCTGGGGGCGCGAGGGCAGCCACTGCCTGCGCGGCATCGCCAGCGCCGACACCGCGCAATGGGTCGCCGCGTGCAGCGGCGACGCGCTGCGGTTCGCCGACAACGGACGCATCGGCCCAGGCGACGTCCACGTGTTCCATCTGCTGCCAACGGGCGCGAGCAAGGAGGCCTCCGTCCGCAGCCATCTGCGCGCTCACGGGTTCGATCCGGCGGCATGCCTGGCCGTCGGCGACTCCGTCGAGGACATGGCGATCAGCGCCTGCGTCGGGGCGTTCGCACTCGTGCGCAACGGCGCCGAGGCCGATCCGGCGCTCGCAGCGCGCGCGCGGTGGATCACGCGCGCTGCATACGGGGCGGGCGTGCTGGAGGCGGTGACGCAGTGGCTCGAGCACGGGGGACCGGGGTAACCGCTCGCCGGCCGCCACAGCCGGCGCACCTGGGTTAGCCGATCGCCGGTCCGCTCCGGGCACGTACCCAGAATCCCGCGAGGGCCGCGCCCATGGCGGCGAGGTTGGTCTCGGTTGCGGCAAGTGCGTCCGGCTCGGACGCGAGCGCACGGTTGATCGGAAACGCCGCCGTCAGGCCCATCCTGCGCACCATGCCCGGCAACAGCTCAAGCGCCCCCGCCACCGCGATGCACGCCACGCCGGCGTCGCGCGCCGCCGCGGCCACGGCACTCACGGCCTTGCCGTGCATCGATTGCCCGTCGAGACGCCCCTCGCCCGTGATGCAGAGCTCGGCACCGGCGAGTTGGTCCGAAAGGCCGGCCGCATCGAGCACGAGCCTGGCACCGGGTGTCAGCATCCCGCCCAGCAGGGCCACGATGCCGCCGGCGGCTCCGCCCGCCGCACCTGCGCCCGGCAGGCCGGCAATGTCGATGCCCGTCGCGTCGGCGATCACCTCACTGAAGTTCACCAGGCCAGCGTCGAGGCGCCGGACTGCGGCGGGGTCGGCACCCTTCTGGGGGCCGAAGACGATTGCCGCACCCTCGGGACCGTGCAGCGGGTTCGTCACATCGCACGCGACAAGGATCTCGACGTCCTCCAGGCGCGGATCCCGCCCCGAGACGTCGATCGCGCAGACGCGTCCCAGGTCTGCACCGATGCCGGCGAGCTCCCGCCCATCGGCATCGAGAAAGCGAACCCCGAGTGCCCGGACGAGTCCCATCCCGCCGTCGTTGGTCGCACTCCCGCCGAGACCGAGGATGATCCGCTCGGCGCCGAGATCGAGCGCCATGCGCAACTGCTGACCGGTGCCGTAGGTCGAGGTGCGCTCGGGATCCCGCTCGTCGGACCCCACGCGCTCGTAGCCCGACGCCTGGGCGAGCTCGATGACGCAGATGTGGCCCGGAAGCTCACCGATGGCCGCCTCGACTGGGCGCCCCAACGGGTCGGCGACCGCGGTGGCGCGGCGGCGTCCGCCGCGCGCGGTCACCAGCGCATCGAGCGTGCCCTCCCCACCGTCGGCGACCGGCACCAGGCGGACCTCCGCGCCGGTCGCGGCCAGTTGGATGCCGGCGGCGATCGCGCGCGCGGCCCCGGACGCCGACAACGCCCCCTTGAAGGCAGCCGGCGCGACGACGATCGGACCGATCACGGCGCCGGTCGCTGCTGGTCCCAGGAAAGACCCAGAAAGCGCATCTGCCACGCGTGGAAGTCCTCGTCCCCGAGTTCGTCCCGCGCGGCCGACATCTGGATCGCGTCGGGGCCGACCGGGATGCGGAAGCGGGTGTCATCATCGAGCGTCGTGGCGACGATCGCGGCAGCCACGTCCTCGGCCCCCACTCCCAGCCGCTCACGCCACGAGCGGAACCCCACACGCAGTTGGTCGAGTAGCGGCAGATACGGACCCTCACCCCGGGCGATCGCGCCCGTCGCCGTCGTCGCCGCTGGGAAGTCGGTATTGACCATGCCGGGTTCGACCACATGGACCCGAACCCCGAACGGCAGCATCTCCAGCCGCATCGCCTCGGCCCAGGCGGTCATGCCGTACTTGCTCGCGTGGTACATGCCAAGCAGCGGGTTCGCCAACCGGGCCCCGATCGACGACGTGCACACCACCACGCCGCGCCCGGCCTCGCGCATCGCGGGGAGCACGTGCTGGACGATGGCAACATTGCCGAACAAGTTCGTCTCGAACATGCGCCGCACGGCGTCCAGGTCGACGTCTTCGGAGGCGCCCATGACCGCATAGCCGGCGTTCGGCACCACGCAGCCCAGCGCACCGCCCGCCACGCGCTGGGCGGTCGCCGTCGCGTCAGCGATGGCACCGGCGTCGCACACGTCGAGTTCGACGAGCGTCAGGTTGGGATTGGCCGCGAACGCCACCCGGGCGGCGTCGACGTCCCGGACACCGGCAACAGCCTGCCAGCCGGCGTCCAAGAAGCCCTCCACCGTCGCGCGACCGATGCCGCGGCCGGCGCCGGTGACCAGTACGGTCGGCGCGCTCACGCGCCTAGGCTACCTGCTGGGCGCCGACTGCTCACGCTGTCCGCGACGGATCGTGGGGCGTCGTCCCGACACGGTCCGGAATGTGGACCGTGAACGTGCTGCCCACCCCCGGCGCCGACACCACCTCGATCCTGCCGCCGTGAGCCTCGGCCAGACCTCGCGCTATCGCGAGCCCAAGCCCGGCGCTCCGCCCCTCACGACTCGGATCGCCGCGATAGAAGCGGTCGAACACGAACGGCTGTTCATCGGCCGGAATGCCCTCGCCGGTGTCGGCGACCGCAAGGCGCGCCTCGGTGACATTACGGCGGGCGCTCACGACGATCGACCCGCCCGACGAGGTGTGGCGCAGGGCGTTGTCCAACAGGATCAGCAGGATCTGTTCGATCCGCGCGGGGTCGGCGTCGATCGCGGCAAACACGTCATTTCGCGCGGTCAGCTCCACACCGGCGGCCTCGGCGAGGGGCAGCCGCGAGGCGACGACGCCGTCCACGAGCGCATCGAGATCGAACCGTTCACGCTCGAGCGGGATCGCACCGCTATCCAGGCGCGCCAGCTGCAGCTGCTCTTCGACGAGTCGCTCCAACCGGGCACTTTCGACCTCCATCAGGCCGAGGAATTCCTCCCGATGCTTCGTGTCCACGCCGCCGCCTTGCAGAAGCTCCAACAGACCCTTGATCGCGGCCAGCGGCGTCTTGAGCTCATGTGACACGTTGGCCACCAGGTCCCGGCGGGCCCGCTCGAGCCGGCGCTGCTCGGTGATGTCGCGCAGCGTGACCACCACGCCCGCGCCGGGATCGGCGACGCGGGCGATCGCCAGCTGCAGCTCCTTCCCCCCGTCGAGGGCAATCTCGCTCTCCCGCACCTCATCAGTGTTGACGGGCGTCGCGGCGGCGATCGCGGCACCGATGGGTGCCGGCAGGTCGGTGATCTGATCGACCCCGTAGGCATGCTCGAGGCCCAGCAGGCGGCGCGCGGCGGGGTTGATCAGCATGACTTCGCCCCGATCGCTGACGGCGATCACGCCCTCGACCAGTGACGAGATCAGGACCCGGGCGCGGTCGCGCTCCCCGGTAATCTCGTCGACCTGTTCCTCGATGCGC
>JADGPF010000101.1 GCA_017882585.1 Thermoleophilia bacterium | reverse complement strand
GTGGCCACGAACTTCTCGACCGGCACGTCCACGCCGAGGTCGTGCACCTCGAAGCCGTTCGCCGCCAGCATGGTGGCGACCAGCGACTTGCCGATCTCGTGGATGTCGCCCTTGACGGTTCCGATCACAACCGTGCCGGCCGACTTGCGGGTCTGGCGCCGCGCCCGCAGCTCGGGCTCGATGAGGGCCATCGCCTGCTTCATGCCGTTGGCCGACACGATCAGGTTGGGCAGGAAGTACTCGCCGGCGGAGAACCGTTCGCCGACGATCCGCATCCCGGGAACGAGGGCCTGGTCGATGATCGCGATCGGCTCGACGCCCGACTTGAGCGCCTCGGCGGTCTTCGCGACCGTCACGTCCGGATCGCCGTCAACGATGGCGGCAGTAATCTGTGACAGGAGATCGGTGGACATCGTCTGCTCCCTCAAGCGTCGGCGGGTCTGAAGACCCGCCCTCCAGGACTGGCGTCCCGGCGGTCTGCTACCCGCTGCCGGTACCCGCTGCCGCAGTGGGGCGGGCGTCCCTGCCCGCCCGCCGGCGCGGGCACGGAGGCCCGCGCTACTCTGTTGCCTACTCGCCCAGTGGGGGCGGCCGTCTCTGCCCGCCCGCCGGCGCGGGCACGGAGGCCCGCGCTACTCTGTCGCCTTCCCTACCTCGGGCAGCGCCGGCAGCGCGTCCATGCCGAACTTGCGCCCCGCGGCGGTCGCAATCGAACGCAACTCGGCGGCAAGTGCGGGGTCGATCGCAGGCTTCTGGTACTTCGCCACCAGCTGTTCGACCCGGTCTGATGCCCGATCGAAGGCCGTCCGCCGTCCCTTGGCCGTCCAGGCGTCGAGCGACCCGCGGTCGATGACGTCGGACGGAATGTAGAGCTCCTTCGCGAACCACTTCACCGTGTGCGGTTCGGCGAGGTACTCGGCGCGATGCCCGAGCTTGCGAATCAAGGTCAGCGCGATCGGCTCGTCGCGCGGCTCGATTCCCCGGATGAGCCGTTTCGCCATCCCGATGATCTCGCTGTCGATCACGAGCTTCTCCAGGCTCTGGCAGCTCTCGAAATCCATCATGCCGGCGCCCGACACCATGTTCACGCCGGCCAGCGCGGCGAGGATCGCGCCGCCAGCCGATTCCAGCCCGCACTGCGCATCCACCACCTTCGCGTCGCTCATGCCGAGATAGGCGTGCGTCGGGAGGCCGAGCGCCTTGCCGACCTGTGCGTAGGCGCAGTCGATCATCCACGTGCCGACGTCGCCCATCGGCGTCGTTCCCTCGCGCATGTCGAACGCCGCCGGCGATCCGCCCCAGACGATTTTCGAACCTGGCCTCGCCAGCTGCCCGATGGTCACCCCGCTCAGGCACTCCGCCGCGTGCTGGATGACGGCGGCAGCCAACGTGACCGGCGACGTCGCGCCGGCGAGCGGCATCGACACCAGTTCGGCCGGGATGCCGCTTCGGGCGCAGTCGATCAGGTTCTGGCAGGTCAGGTCGCTCCAGAGCAGCGGCGGCGACGGGCAGACGTCGAACACGGCAATCGGCCGGGCGGCCAGCGCCTCGGCCCCGCCGGCCGCGGCCGCGAGCATCTCCCGCATCGTCCACCACGTGTCCTTCCGGAATGCGCCGGTGACGATCGGCTTGCGTATGTAGTTGAGCGCGAGGTAGAGGCGATACAGGTCGCCGATCTCCGGAGTGACATCGCCGCAGATCATCGACGTGCTCTGCGCGTCGATCTGCGGAAGCATCTCGACCAGCTTCACCAGCCGGACGAAGTCGGCGGTCAGCGGCGTGCGCTGCTCCTGGGTCTTGCTGTCCAGGATCGTCAGCGCGGCCGATCCCGGGTCGAAATGGACCGCGTCGCCTCCATAGTGGACCGCCGGCTGACCGTCGAGCGTGTAGAGGTCGAATTCGTGCGGCGCCGTTTCGAGCGCCCGGCGGACCAGCGGTTCCGGTATGTGAGCAACCTGAGCGTCCCGGTCGATCGTCGCCCCGGCGCCGTCGAGCAGCGCCAGCGCGTCAGCGTTGTGCACGCGGACGCCCGGGTCGCGGACGAGTTCGATCGCTTCGGCGATGATTTGATCGACGAGCGCATCGCTCAGGATCTTCAGTTTCGGTCGCATGGCGGGTCTCCTGGCCCAAGGCCGTACATGGCGCGGACGCGGGAACGGACGGTCACAGCAGCGCGGGCCTCCGTGCCCGCGCACCGGGTGAGCAGGAATCCAGGCGGCCTACAAGCCGGCGCTGCGGTAGGCCGGGCCGATGACGAGCGCGTGCAGGAACAGGTGCGGGCAAATGAGCATGGCGCAGAGAATTCGGACGGTATCACAGCGACACCAAGCAGTCAAAGAGCGAGCAGCGGGTGGTGATGAGGCAGCACGCTGTCACGCACCAATCGCGTGGTATAAATGCGGCCGAGGGCGTGGTCCCCTGATCCTCGACCCCTGACCGCTGATCGCTGATCGCTCCGTTGACTGCAATGCCCGACATCAACTTCCTGTCCATCGCCGAGCTGGCCCCGCGCATCGCGCGCGGAGACGTCACGTCCGAGACGCTGACCGAGCGCTGCCTTGATGCAATCGCCCGCGACAACGCGCGCCTGAACGCGTTCATCACGGTCAGGGCCGACCAGGCGCTGGCGGCAGCCCGCGCCGCCGACCGTGAGATCGCCGCCGGGAGGTCGCTGGGCCCGCTGCACGGCATCCCCGTCTCACTGAAGGACCTCATCGACCTCGGCGGAGTGCCGACCACGGCGGCGTCGCGGCTGCGCGAGGGACACGTCGCGGCCAGGGACGCGACCGTCACCGCCCGTCTGCGCGAGGCTGGAGCGGTTCTGATCGGCAAGTGCAACCTGCACGAGTTTGCGTTCGGCACGACGAGCGAGGACTCGGCGTTTGGACCGGTGCGGAACCCACTCGACCCGTCGCGGTCGCCCGGCGGATCGAGCGGCGGATCGGCGGCAGGCGTCGTCGCAGGGATGTCGATCGCTTCGATCGGCACCGACACGGGCGGTTCGATTCGCATTCCGTCGGCAGCCTGCGGTCTCGTCGGCCTCAAACCGACGTTCGGCGAGATTCCATGTGACGGGGTCGTCCCGCTCAGTTGGTCGCTCGACCATGTCGGCCCGATTGCCCGGTCGGTCGCCGACGCCTGGCTCCTCTATCGCCTGATGCGCGGCGATCGGGACGCGCAGTCGCCCGGCGAGGCCGACCGCCGTCCGCTCGCAGGACTCAGGCTCGGCGTGCCACGTGCGTTCTTCTTCGATGTGCTCGACGACGAGGTCGCCGCTCGGTTCGAAGAGGCCGTTCAGCGCCTGGTCGACGCGGGCGTGCGGGTGCACGACGTCGCCATCCCTCACGCGTCCGACGCCGCCGCGATCTACCTGCACATTCAGCTGCCCGAGGCATCGGCATACCACGCCACCGCGATCGAAACGCGCCCGGAAGCGTACACGCCGCCGGTCCGCCTCCGTCTCGAGATGGGCCGGTACGTGACGGCGGAGGACTACGTGCGGGCGGATCGCGGGCGGGCGGTCCTGTGCGAGGACGTCGATCGCGCCCTCTCAACCTGCGACGGGTTGATCGTGCCCACGCTTCCGATTCCCGCGCCCCTGATCGGACAGGCACAGGTGACGATAGGCGGGGCAGACTGGCCGGTGCGCACGATGATGCTGCGCCTCACGCAGGCGTTCAACCTCACCCGGCACCCGGTCGTCACGATCCCCTGCGGACTCACGCGGGAAGGACTGCCCTGCGGCCTTCAGGTGGTCGGACGGCGGAATGCGACCGAGGTCCTGCTGGC
>JADGPF010000019.1 GCA_017882585.1 Thermoleophilia bacterium | reverse complement strand
CCTGGGACAGGCCCGGCAGCGCCAGGTCGAGGCCTTCACCGACCTCATACGCCTGCGACCCGACGAGCCCTACCCGGCAACCCTGGCCCGCGCCTGGTCGGCGATCTCCGGGCCGCAGGGCGAGCCCTACCTGCGCATGTTCAGCCGACTGCACGACACGGCGGGAGAGCCACTCTGGCCTGGCTTCCGGCGGACCGCGACCACCGACTGGCTCGCACCGCTGGAGGCCGGCATGCGCAGCCTCGACCGACCCGAGCTGGCCACCGTCGTGCTCGCCGTCATCCGTGGCCTCCTCATGGACCTTGACGCAACCGGCAACACCACACGCACGCACCGGGCCTTCGCCGACTTCCTCACCACGATCGACAGCGCCTGACAACCCGGCAGGACCCGCTGCCGGACGCTCGCTTCCAGCCGCGTTCCTGCCGCGGCGCATCTGGTCATAGACGGCGCAGGCGCCGCCAACTACGCCGACGTGGCCGCAGGGCGCCAATCTCTCCAGCGCGCTCATCCGGGTGGCGCGACCGGGGCCGGTCATCGCGCCCACTGCGCCGAGCCGTACTTGACCTCCAACGCTCGCAGACACCGACGACTAGTCCCAGCTCAGGAGGCACAACCCTTCATTCCGAAACAGCTTCTTAGGACGGCTCGTCGCTGATCAGCCGCACGATCGGCGAGGCATGGTGCACCAGCATCCGCCACCCGTGGACGCCCAGCTCGAACACGTTCGTCGCGGCCACTGATGCCTCGACTCGCTCGCCGTCGCGGGCGGTCGTGACGTGCTCGACGCAGCTGACGATCGCCACCGGGTCGCAGACGACGATCGCCACGATCTCGACACCGACCTCGATATAGCCGGTATTTGCCAGGATGAACTCCCACGCCTCGCGGACGTCCTCCCAACCGCTGACCCACGGACCGCCCGGATGCACGCAGGCGATATCGTCGCTTGCCGCCCAGCAGGCGGCGAGCGCGTCGGCGTCCTTAGTCTCGAAGGCGTCGTAAAACCGCCGGTTCGCTGCCTCGACCTGCGCACGCACGACGGCGCTGGTCACGGTGTCCTCCTCGTCGTGAGATCGCCGGCCGCCACCCTCACTCCGTCCCGGTAAGCAACGCGGCCTGTGCGCCCTGTGCTGACGCACGACACAGTGCCTGTACGGCCGAGCGGCGCGCCATCTCATGGGGCGCGTCGCCGAAGCATCCGGGCGCCCGCATCAGTCGTGCGGCCTCGGCGACCCACGTGTCGACGGGTGTCGCGGCGGCCGCGCGGGCGGCTTGCGCCAGCAACGGTCCCGCCACATCGTCCCGCCGAACCAGCGCCATCTCGATCGCCCCCAGGGCGGCTACCAGCCGCAGCGCATCCGTACGACGCATCTTAGGCCCCCACGAGCGTGGCGAAGTTGCCGTACATCACGGCCTCGATCTGCGATGGGCTCCACCCGGCGATGCGCGCTGCACAGCCGACCAGCTGCAGCCCGGTCGCGTAGTCGCCGTAGGGCCGATCCGATCCGAACACCAGGCGCTCCGGCGGAAGCTCGACCAGGTCGGCAAGCACCGCAAGTGACGTGTCGAACCAGACCCCAGGATGCCCGGCCAGCGCATCGCGCACGGCGCGCGCGTCGCCGCGTGCCCCGTGCGCCAAGATCAGGCACGCGCCAGGGACGGCGTCCGCCAGGTGCGCCAGCGGCGCGGCGAGTGCACGCGCACCGAACCCCGCGTGGATCAACACCGGCCACCCGATCGCCGTCGCCCGCCCGACGCACTCGATGACCGCATCCGCATCCGGCGCGAAGCGCTGGGCGACCGGGTGCAGTTTCAGCCCGCGGGCGCCGCCGGACTCGGCCCGGTCGATCGCGGACGCCCAGCCGGCGTTTGGATCGACGCGGCAAAACGGCACCAGACGCGGTGCGCACCGCGCAGCGCTTGCGCGCACCAGTGCATTGGCTTCGGCGAAGTCGCCACGAGCGCCGGCATCGTTGAGCGCGAAGACCGCCGCCAGACCGAACCCCCACCGATCCATATCGCCGACGAGATCCTCGGCCGCAAGCGCGTGCCCGTCGCGGTCCCGCCCGAGATGGGCGTGGACATCCGCGCGCGGACCGTCCGGCAGCCCACCCGACCGCGCGACCGCGTCCTCGATCTCCGCCAACGCCGCTGGGTCGATCCCGGCCTCGGCCAGCCGCGATGCCGACTCTCCAAAGACCCTCATCGCCGGTCGAGCTCCGGGCCCTCGAACCCGATGATCCGCGCTGCAAGGTCCTCCGGCACGCGAGTCGGGCGCCCGCCGTCGTAGCTGGACACGCCGACGATCGTCTGCTCGGCGGTCGCAAGCACCGTGCCCGTCGCGGCATCTTCGAGGCGATAGACCATCGTGTGACTGGAGCGGCCGAGTGCCGCAGTGCGGACGCGGATGGTAAGCGTGTCGTCGAAGCGCGCCGATCGCAGGTAGTCCACGGTCAGACGCCGTACGACAAACAGATGTGCAGCGGGTCCGAGCACCGGGATCCCGAGGTGGCGGCGATAGGCCAGCAGTCCGCGATCGAACAGGCGCGCGTACGTCCCGAAGTAGACCACGCCGCCGAGATCGGTGTCCGCGATCTCCACGCTCGTGTCGATCGCGAAGCGGAATGCGGGATCCGCGGTCACCGGCGTCTCCCGATCAGCAGGTGATGGCGTTCTGGCTCCGCCGCGACGACAGTCTCCAGCGGGCACTCGGCGGCCTCCATCCACCGCGCATAAGTCTCCTGGTCGTACACCTCCCCGGCACGGGTACCGACGAGCATCGTCACCCCGAACAGGGCCGCCGGGACGGCCAGACCCCGCACGACGTCCTGAATGGCAAGCCGGCCCCCAGGCGCGAGGATCGCTCCGGCGCGCACCACGAGCGCGGCGGCGAGCTCCGGACCGAACAGGTGCGTGACGTTGCCCAGATACACGCAGTCCCATGGCCCATCCGGCAGGCCCTCGGTGATATCCCCGGCAATCTGTGCCACGCCCCAGCCGGCAAGGTCGTCGCCGGCAAGCTCAAGCGACTCGGGCAGGTCGATAACCGTGACCTGCCACCCGTGTTCGCGGAACGCGTGCGCATAGGTCCCGGGGCCGCCGCCGACGTCGAGCAGCCGTCCGCCCCGGGGCGGCGCCGGCAGCGCGCGCATCGTCGCGGCAGACCGGCGGGCTGCGATTGCCCGCATCGCCTCCAGGAAGTGCCGGCGCGTCGTGGTGTCGCCGGCAGAGACGTCGTGGCTGGGGGTGCCCGTCCGCAAGGTCCCCTCGAGACGCTGATACGCCGCGATCTCGCGGGCCGTCAAGAGCACCTCGGCCAGGTCCGGGTCCGATGGTGCCGGGCCGCTCGCCGCCCGCGCCCGCGCGCTTAGCCCGACGTGTCGGCCGTCCTCGATGCACCAGCCGCGATCGATCAGCGCCGCGATCGTGATGCGTGTCGCACGTGGGTCAAGCCCGAGTTCGCTGGCGACCTGTTCAGGCGAGGCAGGATCGGCCAGGCGCGCGTACATCCCCGTCTGGACCGCGGCAGCCAACACGAGGATCTCGCGCCAGTCATCGACGTGAGTCATGCGCGTGAGGCTATCCAAATCGCGGCGCGTCCGATCGCCCTGGGCGTCGCGGCTCGGGCGACACTGCTAGCCTTTGGGCCGTGAGTGCAGGCAAAGCGAAAAAGCGCGGCGGCGGACGTCGGCGCAATTACGGGCCCCGTCCGGACCAGATGGGCTTTCGCCGGTTCATCCCGAACTACTGGGCCAACTGGCTCGGATCCGCGCTGTTCGGGGCGGTCGGACTCTCCTTCGTATGCTGGGGCCTGTACTACGTGTTCGACCAGCAGGTGGCCAACGGGATCGTCGCGCTCGCGCTGGCGGGCGCACTTGCCTACATGGTCTACCTGTTCGGCTCGACCCGCCTGCGCGACTGAGTCGCATCGAACCCGGCCGCCGCCGCGGCTACGGCGTACCCAGCACCTCGGCGATGCAGGCTTCATCGCCACGGGCGCGGGTCGCCTCGACGCTCAAGGTGGCGTCATGGTCGAAGGCCGCCAGCATGCCCTTCCAGATCGCACGGTCAAGCCCGCAGATCCGCTCGGGGTCGTCGAATGCCAACTCCTCGAATGGGCACGCACAGGCCCGGATCATCCCGTCGCCGGATGTTTGGGCGGCGAACCCATAGCGCGAGAGCAGTCGAACGACCTGCTCGACGGCGTTGACACCGTCGTCGCCCGGTCGCGTGCGTCCCGCCGCGACCTCGCTCAGGCCGACCTCAAAGCCAAACTCGTACCCGATGCGATCGAGGATGTCCTGGCGCGCCGCGCCGGACTCGTCAGCGGTCGCCTTGAGCAGCAGCGACGCCAGTAGGTCGTAGTGGCGCTCGGGCAGCGAGACCGTCAGCTCCTCCGCCGCCAACCGGTAGTGCTTGGCCGGCCGGCCTGCGCCGGGCCCTGACCGGCCCGTGCGGCGCTTGAACTCGGCGGTGACGAACCCCTGGTCGACCAGCTTGTCGAGATGGAACCCAGCCAGCCGCCGGTCGATACCGACGACCGTGGAGACCTCGTCCTTGCTGACGGCGTCGTCGGATTCCCGCACCATGAAAAACACGCGGCGGCGTGTCGGATCGCCCAAGGCCGCGGCCAAACGCTCGATCTGATCGTCGGCGGGCCAGCTGGCGGTGTGTGCAGTGTGGTCAGTCACGACGGTCGTCGTACGGCGTTACAGGGTGGTTCGAGGGTAGCACCACACGGGTCCGCGGACCTGCCAGGTGTTGGTGCCGACCGAGGCGGGCTTCCGATTTTCGGTCATGTAGGTATCTTATAGAAGAACGCACGGCGCCCGAGCAGGCTCGCTTCGCACGGGCACCCGGGTTTCCCACTCACATTCCGCTTCAGGAGACTGCTGTGTCGACGATCACACCGCCCGAGCTCGACGGCTTTGGGCAGTACAAGTTTGGCTGGCACGACCCCGCGCACTACGTGTTCACCCCGAAGAAGGGCCTGAACGCCGACGTCGTGCGCGAGATCTCGTTCCTCAAGAACGAGCCCGAGTGGATGACCAAGTTCCGCCTGCGTTCTCTCGAAATCTTCGAGCGCAAACCGATGCCGAGTTGGGGCGCGGACCTGAGTGACATCGACTTCCAGGACATCTTCTATTTCATCCGCGCGTCCGAGCGCCAGGAGACCAACTGGAACGAGGTCCCCGAGGACATCAAGAACACGTTCGACCGGCTCGGCATTCCCGAGGCCGAGCAGAAGTACCTGTCGGGCGTCTCCGCGCAGT
>JADGPF010000100.1 GCA_017882585.1 Thermoleophilia bacterium | reverse complement strand
CGCCAACCGGTAATGACGCCGATGCGGAAACCGCCGGGATGTACCTTCTGACCCACTGTCCCTACTCTCCTCGCGAACCAGTGGACCGGCCGCCAGAGGCGGGGGCGAGCCCGATGGTGATGTGGCACGTGCGCTTGTTGATCGGCGTCGCACGGCCCTGGGCACGCGGTCGGAACCGCTTAATGGTCGGACCCTCGTCCACGGTGACGCGAGCGAGCACGAGGTCCTGGACGTCCAGCCCGACGTTGTGGTCTGCGTTGGCCATGGCCGACTGCAGCACCTTGCGCACTGACTCGGCGGCGGCGTGCGTGTCGTAGGCCAGGATGGCCTGGGCCTGCACCACGGACTTGCCGCGGACCAGGTCGGCGACCAGGCGCGCCTTGCGCGCCGAACCGCGGACGTACCTGGCGGTCGCCGTGACGGCGACGGTGTCGTTGAGCGAAGTCGCCATCAGCGCATCTTCGCGGTGCGGTCGGAACCGATATGACCGCGATAGGTGCGGGTCGGTGCAAACTCGCCGAGCTTGTGGCCGACCATGCTCTCGGAGACGAACACGGGCACGTGACGACGGCCGTCGTGGACGGCGATCGTGTGACCGACCATCTCGGGGAAGACGGTCGATGAACGCGACCACGTGCGGATCATCTTCTTCTCGCCCGCGCCGTTCATCTGGTCGATGCGCTGCATGAGCCGCGGGTCGACGAACGGGCCCTTCTTGAGGCTGCGCCCCATCTAGCGACCCTCCGTGTGCTTGCCGCGCTTACGTCCGCGGACGATGAACTTCTGGCTTGCCTTGCGCTTGTTGCGGGTGCGGTATCCGTGGGTGGGCTTGCCCCAGGGGGTCACCGGGTGTCGGCCCGAGTTGGACTTGCCCTCGCCGCCGCCGTGCGGGTGGTCGACCGGATTCATCGCGGACCCGCGGACCGTCGGGCGCACGCCCTTCCATCGCGACCGTCCGGCCTTGCCGCCGGTCAGGTTCTCGTGGGTCACGTTGCCGACCTGGCCGATCGTCGCCCGGCACTCGAGGTGGACTTGACGCATCTCCGATGACGGTAGACGCAGGGTGGCGTAGTCGCCGTCCTTTGCCATCAGCTGCGCACCCGTGCCGGCGGACCGGCACAGCTGGCCGCCACGTCCGATCTTGAGCTCGACGTTGTGCACGATCGTTCCCGTGGGGATGTCGCGCATCGCCAGGGAGTTGCCCGGCTTGATGTCGGCTCCCGGGCCGCTCTGGACCGTGTCGCCGACCTGCAGGCGCAGCGGGGCGATGATGTAGCGCTTCTCCCCGTCGGCGTAGTGAAGCAGGGCGATGCGGGCGCTGCGGTTCGGGTCGTACTCGATCGAGGCGACCTTGGCGGGAATCCCGTCCTTGCGGCGCTTGAAGTCGATGATCCGGTACCGGCGCTTGTGACCGCCACCGATGTGGCGGGTCGTGATCCGCCCGTTGTTGTTGCGCCCGCCGGTCTTCTTGACCGGCTCGAGTAGCGACCGCTCGGGCGTCGTCTTCGTGACCTCTTCGAAGTCGGAGGTCGTGATGAAGCGGCGGCCCGGGGAGGTCGGCTTATAGGTCTTGATGCCCATGCCTATGCACCCTCGAACAGGTTGATGCGGTCGCCCGGCTGCAACTCGACGATCGCCTTCTTCCAGCCAGGCCGGCGACCGCGGGTTGCCCCGCGCCGCTTCGGCTTGCTGCGGACATTGATGATCCGCACATCGGTGACCGTCACGTCGAACTGCTCCTCGACGGCCTGGCGGATCATGGTCTTGTGGGCGTGCTCCAGGACACGGAACGTGTACTGATTGTGCGCTTCCACCAGACCAAAGCTCTTCTCGGACACGACCGGCTGGATCAGCACCCGGCGGATGTCGTCACGCAAGCCCGTGCTCATTCGGCACCCTCCTCGGCGGCCACACGCGGCTCGCCAATCGCCGCCAGACGGTCCCACGACGCACGCTCGACCAACAGGCTGCGCGCGGCCATCACGTCCACGGTCTCCAACTCCCAGCTCTCGAGCACGTAGACATCGCGCAGGTTGCGAAATGACTTCGCGGCAACCGAGTCGAGGGCCTCGACGACGACCAGCAGCGGCCGGGCCTGCAGCCCTTCGGGCGCCTTGGCCAGGAACGCCGCGGCGGCCTTGCTCGATGGTGCGTCCCAGGTGGGCTCGACGACCGCAATCGTGCCGCGCTCGATGTGGGCCTTCAGCGCGCTGCGCCAGGCCTGTAGCTGCACCTTGCGGTTGACCTTCCCGCCGTAGCTGCGCGTGTGCGGTCCGAAGACCACGCCACCGCCGACCCACAGCGGTGAACGGTTCGAACCGGCGCGGGCACGTCCGGTGCCTTTCTGGCGCCACGGCTTGGCCCCGCCGCCGCGGACCTCGGAGCGGGTCTTGGTCGAGGCGTTGCCGCCGCGACGCCCGGCGAGCTCCTGCGTGACCACTTCGTGGATCAGGTGCGGCTTGATCTGCTGGGCGGCCAGCCCGGGGGTGAGCTCCAGCTCGCCCGATGCGGCGCCCTCGGCACCCAGGATCTGGAGCGGGCTCATGCGGGCCTCACGATCACGATGCCGTTGCGGGCCCCGGGAACCGGGCCCTTGACCAAGAGGATGTTGCGGTCGGGATCGGCACCGACGACCTGAAGGCCCCGCTGGGTCACCCGTCGGGCACCCATGTGACCGGCCATCCGGACACCCTTGAACACGTGCGACGGGTACGCCGACGCGCCGATGGATCCGGGCTGACGGATGTTGTGGGAGCCGTGGCCCTTGGGGCCGCTGGCAAAGTTGTGGCGCTTGATCGTGCCGGCGAAGCCCTTGCCCTTGCTCGTACCGGTGACCTTGATGATCTCCCCAGCGGTGAAGTCCTTGACCGTCACGACGTCGCCGACGGCCAGCCCATCGCCCACCTCGGTGGGGGAGAACTCATGCAGGTGACGTACCGGCGGAGCCGACGCCTTGCGCAGGTGGCCGAGCTTGGGCTTGTTGAGCAGCTTCGGGCGCACGTCGCCGAAACCCAGCTGCACGGCCTCGTAGCCGTCGGTCGCCGCAGTCTTGACCTGGGTGACCGGGCAGGGGCCGGCCTCGATGACGGTCAGCGTGACGCGTGCGCCGTCCTCGGAAAAGATCTGGGTCATCCCCAGCTTGCGTCCAATGATTGCCGGCATCTTCGGGCCTTACGCCTTGATCTCGATGTCGACACCGGCGGGCAGGTCGAGGCGCATGAGTGAGTCGACCGTCTTGGGCGTCGGCGAGTAGATATCGATCAGCCGCTGGTGGGTGCGGATCTCGAAGTGTTCGCGTGAGTCCTTGTCCTTGAACGGACCCTTGATGACGCAGTAGCGGTTGCACTCGGTCGGCAACGGCACCGGACCCGAGATGGTCGCACCGGAGCGTTGCGCGGTCTCAACGATCTGCGACGCGCTGCGGTCGATCTGCTCGTGATCGTAGGCCTTGAGCCGGATCCTGATCTTGTTCTGCTGCACTCTGCGCCCTTCTAGAGGAAAGAAAACCCCACCCCGCCCCGATCACGGGGCAGGGCAGGGTATGACCCGCTCGCTCTGCTACTGAAGAATCGTGCCGACGACGCCGGCACCCACGGTACGCCCACCCTCACGGATGGCGAAGCGCAAGCCATCCTCCATGGCGATCGGCTGGATCAGCTCGATCTCCATCTCCGCATTGTCGCCCGGCATG
>JADGPF010000099.1 GCA_017882585.1 Thermoleophilia bacterium | reverse complement strand
GCGGAAGGGCGACGTAGTCGGAAGGCTCGAACGGCGGAGGATACGCGGACGGGTGAATGCTGGCCATGGGCTGCCCTGGTGGTCGTGGTCGATGCGCCGGCGCCTCGCGGCACGTGGGGGTCGTGGCATGGCAGACGCGCGGAAGACGAAGTTTACCCTCCGTCGCACGTTCTGCGATGCCCTGGAGCCCGCTCCCGGCGTACGATGGCTCGCAGAATGGCCCAGCCAGCACCCCATCCGATGACCGTGCCACGCGGCCCCGCCGGTCGACCGTCCCCACGGGACGGCGCCAAAGGCGTCCGGTGAGCGACGGGCTGGTGCTGCGGCCGCTGGGCGCGGCGGACTTCGCCGAGG
The DNA here is from genome assembly GCA_017882585.1 of Thermoleophilia bacterium. Lineage (GTDB taxonomy): Bacteria > Actinomycetota > Thermoleophilia > Miltoncostaeales > Miltoncostaeaceae > CAITWD01. The sequence goes on along the minus strand of JADGPF010000099.1, from coordinate 8,084 downwards.
CACGCGTCGTCGCCGATGGCTGGTTCGGGCGCCCCGTCGGCCTGACGATGCACCGCCTGTTCTTCGATCAGCTGGGACCGACCGGACTGCGGGCCGCCTCGGTCGCCGACCCGGACCTGATGCTCGGCGTGCTGTTGGGCTTCGCCAGCGTGGCCGATCCTGCGCTTGCGTATATCCATTTCGTAATGGTCGATCCGCAAGCCCGCGGGACGGGTGTCGCACGGGCCCTGTACCATGAGTTCGGACAGCGGATGTTCGCCGGCGGCTGTCGCCGCGTGCGGACGCTCGCGGCCCCCACCAACGGCCGCTCACTGCGCTTTCACGAGTCGCTCGGCTTCGTGGGAACCTTCGCCTCCCAATACGTCGGCCCGGGCCAAGATCGGATCGTGTTCGAGCGCGCACTGCCGTTTGCGCCGCCTGCCTGAGCGCCGCCTCGACGGGCCGTGCGGCTCAGGTTCTGATGCCGGTCAGGATCCGTGACGAGCCCGTTGACGGATGCCCCGGCACGCGCGACGATGAGATCAGTTTCGTAGGTATCTGAATCGCAGGGAGCGGGCGTTGAGCACGGTGCACCGACACTCTCAGGCCCGCGTCGTCATCGCTGGCGCGGGCTTCGCCGCGCTGGAGGCGACGCTTGCCCTGCGCGCGTTTTCCAAAGGCGCGGTGCATACCTACCTGCTGAGCTTGCAGACCGACTTCGTCTTCACCCCGGCGTCGACGCGCGAGCTGTTTGCGCCCGTGCCGCGGACGCGCTGGCCGCTGCATGAGCTGGCGCTGCGGGCCGGTGCCGCCCTGGTGCCCGGGGCGCTCGAGTCCGTCGAGCCCGGCAACCGGCGCTTGATCACACCCGAGGGCGACGCGGTCGACTACGACTACGCGATCATCGCAATCGGGGGACGCCCCGAGCCATGGCTCACGGCGCCGGGGCTCACCTTCTCCGGGACCGACGACGTGCCGGCGATGGGCCGCGAGCTCGACCGCGCGATCGAGCAGTCGGCGGCGGGCGAGCAGGTCCGCGTCGCCTTCGTGGTGCCGCCCGGGGTCGGCTGGGTGATTCCGGCCTACGAGCTCGCGCTGATGGCGCGGCGGTATCTCAACGAGCGCGGCGCGACCGAGGGCATCGCCATCGCCGTCGTCACGTCCGAAGACGCACCGCTCGGCGTGTTCGGTCAGGGCGCATCGCAGACGGTCAGCAAAGCGCTTGCGGATGCCGACATCGAGCTCCACACCGGGGCAATCGTGCGCAGCTGGTCGGATGGGCGCCTTTGGATCGTTCCGGACGACTCGGTGGCGGCCAATGTCGTGATCGCGCTCCCGACGATCTCCGGACCGCGTGTGCGCGGGCTGCCCGAGACGCCGACCGGATTCGTTGACGCGGACATCGACGGGCGGGTGCGCGGGGAGCAGCGGGTCTTCGTGGCCGGTGACGCCGGGCCGTTCCCGGTCAAGCAGGCGGGCCTGGCGTGTCAGCAGGCCGATCGAGTGGCGGCCGCGATCTGCGTGGATCTCGGCCTCAGCGCGCCGACCCTTCCCGAGTGGCCGGTGCTGCGTGGCCTGTTGTGGTCCGGCGACGGCGACCATTTCCTGCGACGCGATCTGGCCGGAGGGCGCGACGAAAGCCTCGGGACGGTGAGCGTCACGAACGCGCTGTGGTGGCCGCCCGGCAAGGTGGCCGGCCGATTCCTGACCCCCTTCCTGCACGAGATCGAGGCACTCGAACTCGTCGACGTGCCCGTCCACCACTGAGCGGTCGCTCAGTCGGGCTTGCGGGCGATCGCGTAGAGCTTGGTGAAGGTGTACTCGAAGCCCCGCGGACCGGCGGCCTTGTTGGTCGCGGCAGTGATCTTGGCGTCGAGGTCCGCCAACTGCTCGTCCGTGTAGCCGGCGTTCAGGTGGCTCGCGACGACCCGCATGCGTGTCAGGTACTCCTCGACGGGCACCCGGCGGATGCGGCGCTCCATCCAGATGTCCAGGATCTCCAGCCCGGCGTCCTCGAGGTAGACCTCCATCTCGTCGATGTCGCGCTGGACGAGATCGAACGTCCCGATCCACTGGGGCACCGGCGGGTAGATCTCGGTGAGGATCTGGCGGAACTCGTGCTCGGCCCCACGGCCCGAGCACATGATCGCCATGTCGCCCCCGGGCTTGAGGGGGCGAGCCATCGCAACCGCCGCCTCGGCTTTCTTGGGGAACCAGTGAAACGCCATGCTGCAGATCACCGCGTCGAAGTGGTTGTCCGGCACCGGCATCGCGAGCACGTCCGCGGCGTGGAGCGTCACCTCCAGGCCCGGCTGCTCGGCGAGCTTGGTGCGGAACTGATCGAGCATGCCATCGGCGGCATCGACCCCGGTGATCTCGGCCGTCCCGAAGCGGTTGACGAAGGCCATCGTCGAGAAGCCGGTCCCGCATCCGACATCGAGCATGTTTGCGTAGCTCGGACCGGGCATCGCATCGATCAGGCGCTTGGCGCCGTGGATGTTGTACCGAACGGCCTTGTCGTAGTCGCTGGCGTTGAGGCTAAAGCCGGCCGACACGGACGGCGTATCTGAGCTCGACATTGCGTGGTTCCTGGATCTGTGGTGGCCGGTGTACCAGTGGGATGGGCTCGGCGGAGCATAGTCCACGGCATCCGGACACCCGACGGACCGGTACCGGGCAGGGCCCTCCATCGATGTCCGCCGTCCGGTGTGTGCCGGAGCGAAACAAACTGTTCTGGATCTGTAAGGCCCGACGCGCGACGCTTGATCCATGGTTGGCATTGATCGATAAGCGTCCCGGCACAGGAAACAAAATGGAGGCTTCGCACATATGAGGCGAGCACGAGTAGCAGGCGCGCTGGCGATCGCCGCCGGGTTGGTCGCGGTCCCCGCGGCACTGGCCGCGCCGGGGCATCACGCACATTTCCACCATTCCGCGAAGGTGCGCTACGAGGTCACCGGTGTTGCCACCTCACCGGCCACGACGACCCTGGCGCTCTCGGGCGTCAAGTACCACCCCACCTCGCTGGGGACAAGCGCGACGCTCACCGTGGGCGTCGGCACGACCACCAAGTACGCCAACCGCCGCGGCCGGGCGATCGCTGAAGCGTCGATCACGACCGGCGATCGCATCGAGGTCGTTTGGGTCGAGCCGAACGGCACGACACCTTCGACGGGCCTCACCGCCACGAAGGTTGTCGACCTCGGGCCGCCGCCGCCGGTCCACTACACCGCGAGCGGTGTTGCTGATGCGGCCGCCACCTGCACGGTGAGCGTCACGCTGGACAACACCCACTTCAGGCCGGCATCGCTCGGCACGAAGGGATCGCAGACGCTCGTGTTGCTGGGGACCTCGACGAAGTTCGCCGGGCGCCGGGGCCACCCGCTCGCCTGCGCCTCGATCGCGAAGGGCGACCACCTCAAGGTCACCTGGACCGAGCCGGCCGGGACGCCGTTCAGTCTCGGCCTGACCGCGACGCGGGTCGTTGACACGAATCGCGGGCGCCACTAGCAGGACCGGGACAGAGGTTCGTGTGCCGCGCGGATCCGGATGATCCGGCGGCACACGGGCACACATCCCGGGGTGGGTCACCGCATCGCGCCGGGCCGCAGACCCCGCGCACACACCCGCCGCGCAGCCTGTCCGGCGCGCGCCGGGCATCATCATTGACGCGCGTTCCGATTGGACGGGTCGCGCGTCGGGATCCCACGCCGTGCGACGCCAATGGAAGCCGAGCCGCGCCCCCCGACGGCGAACCGCGAGGGGGCGCTGGGGAATCTCGGCTAGGCGGCGTGCGCCAGCGAACAGCTCGGATCGGCGGCCCACGGGTCACCGCTGGCAAGCTCGGCACGGGCCCGCATGCCGCCCCCGCACAGCGCGAGCTCGGGACACGCCTGGCACATCGGTGCCATCGGACGATCCTCCGAGCGCATCTGCTGGAGCCATTCGGTACGCCCGGTCTGCCAGATCTCCGAGAACGGCATCTCGCGAATGCTGCCGAGCGTGCGATGACGGGAGAATTGGTCGGGGTGGACGTCGCCGCGCTCGTCCACGCAGCCGATGCCGACACCCGGCCCGCCGCGCGCGCCGGCGTTCCAGGCCAGCATCTCGCGGGCGCGTGCGGCGCGCTCCGGGTCGCGTTCGTCGAGCCAACGCGCCAGGGCGACCCCGTCGCTGGGGTTGTCGACGGTCAGGACCTCAACGTGCGGGAATGCCTCGGCGAAGACGAACAGGCGGTGCAGGACTTCGCGGCGCTGCTCGGGCGTGATGTCGTAGAGGTTGCCGCCGCGTCCGGAGGGCACGAGGTGGTAGAGGCAAAAGCGCTCGACGTGCTCGCGCAGCACCAACGCGAGCACATCAGACAGCCCGTCGATGTTGCCGGGGGTCACGGTGAAGCGCACGCCCCGTCGCACGCCGGCCTCGGCGAGGTTGGATAGCCCCGCGACGGCGGCGTCGAACGAGCCGTTCTCGCAGCGCTGGAAGTCGTGTAAGGCCTTGGGGCCGTCGATCGAGATCCCCGCGTAGATCAGGCCCGCCTGCTGGAGCCGTTGGGCCACGTGACTGTCGATCTGGGTCCCGTTCGAGGACAGCGTGAACCGCAGTCCGCGCTCGACGCCGTACGACATCAGCTCCAGCAGGTCTGGCCGGGCGAGCGGCTCGCCGCCGGAGATGAGTACCGCCGGCACGGTCCAGGCGGCCAGGTCGTCGAGGAACGACTTGGCCTCGTCGGTGGTGAGCTCATCGGGAGCCGGCGTGCGCTTTGCGTTCGCATAGCAGTGGCGGCACGCGAGGTTGCATGCACGGGTGACGTTCCAGACGACCACGGGGTGGCGCTCGGTCGACGAGCGGGGGGTGAGTTCGCCGTGACGCTGCTGCCCGTACCGAAGCGCGTCGGACGCGGATTCGCGGACACCGAGGAGAGAGCTGACGTTGATCATGACCGATGATTCTGGAGCGTTTGGCGCGTACACGGATCGGGGGGACGCCGAACTGATCCTCGGGGTTTTCCACGATCGCAGGGGGCCGACCACGGATGCCGGCACTCGCGACGGCTGAGATCGTCCCGCCCATGACGACGACTGCGATGCCACCCACGTCGCCGTTCGGAGCGCCCGGGGCCGTCGGCTGGGACATCAACCAGCAGCCGGTCGTCGTGGCGTGGGAGGTCACGCGCGCCTGTCAGTACCGCTGTACGCACTGCCGCGCCGATGCGCACCCGCACCCGGATCCGAACGAGCTCACCACCGACGAGTCGCTTGGGCTGATCGACCAGCTGAAGGCGTTCGCCGGATCGATCCTCGTGCTCACCGGCGGTGATCCGCTGCAACGCCGCGATCTGGAACTCCTCGTGGCGCGTGCGGCCGATCGCGGACTGCGTGTGGCCCTGACGCCGAGTGCGACCCCGCGCGTGACACCGGAGCGGCTGTCGGCGCTCAAGGACGCCGGGCTCTCACAGGTCGCGTTGTCGCTCGATTCCTCGACGCCCGCGGGCCATGACACGATGCGCGGGCTCAAGGGATCGTTCAAACGCACGCTGGCGATCATGGCAACCGCACGGGAGCTCGGGTACCCGCTCCAGGTCAACACGACGATCACGCGCCACAACGTGAGCCAGATTGACGCGATGGCCGAGATCGTCGCCGGGACCGGGGCCGTCGTGTGGAGCGTGTTCTTTCTGGTGCCGACCGGGCGCGGCCAGCGGGCCAACACGCTGAACGCGTACCAGCACGAACAGGCGCTGCGCCGCCTCGCCCGCCTGTGGGGCAACACGCCGTTCCGGATCAAGGCAACCGCGGCACCCAGCTTCCGTCGGGTGATGATCCAGACCGGCCATCCGGCCGGTCCGGCGGCCGGGTTCGCCAACGACGGCAAGGGTTTCATGTTCATCTCATGCGTTGGCGACGTTTGTCCGAGTGGGTTTCTGCCGCTGGTGGCCGGCAACGTCCGGGAGACCTCGCCGGTCGACATCTACCGCGCCGCGCCGCTGTTTCAGTCCCTGCGTGATCCCGACCAGCTGACCGGCCGGTGCGGTCGGTGTGGGTTCCGGACCGACTGCGGCGGCAGCCGCGCACGGGCCTTCGCCTACACCGGCGACCCCCTCGCCGAGGATCCGACCTGCATGTACCGCCCGGGGGCCGCGTAGGGCCGGCCCGCATGAGCGTGACGGGCGCAGTGCCCACTGGGTCGCGGGCGCCCGAGATCCCGTGAGGAGTCCGGGGTGGCGCTCGGGGTTTTCCACGATCACGGGCCGGAGGTTCGCGGATGTCGCAGAGTGCGGCGCGCGCGAATGTTCGATCGTGGCAACTCAGCTCGATCGACTCGACGTGACCCCATACGACCCACCGCATCCGGGCGCGGCGGACCCATCCGCTCAGGCAACGATGGTGGTCTGGGAAGCGACGCGCGCGTTCCGATTCGCCGGGACGGCGGATGCCGCCGCGGCCGAGTTGCACGCCCGCCCGGGTGAGCTGACCACCAACGAGGCGATCGCGATGATCGACCACCTCGAGCCGTTTGCCGGCGCGCTGCTGGGTATCACCGGCGGCGACCCGCTTGAGCGCGAGGACCTCGAGCTGATCGTGACGCGAGCCCGCATCCGCGAGCTGCGGGTCATCCTGGCCCTCGCGGCGACCCCGCGCGTGACGGTCCACCGACTGCGCAAGCTGCGCAACCTGGCCGGGGACGCGGAGGTCGCGCTGCGCCTGGACGGCGCCACGCCCGAGGCCCATGATGCGCTGCGAGGCTTTCCCGGCGCATACCGGCGCACGCTCGACATCATTCAGGCGGCCCGCAACGTCGGGTTCCCGGTCCGGATCATCACGACGATCTCCCACAAGAACGTCGCCGAACTTGACGCGATGGCCGAGATCGTCGCGATGACCGGCGCGTCACTGTGGAGCGTGACGTTCCTGGCACCGTTCGGGCGCGGCAACGCCGCGGAAATGCTGAATGCCGTCGAGCACGAGCAGGTACTCGTGCGGCTCGCCAACCTGTGGGGGCGCGTGCCATTTCGGATCTCGGTGGCGTCCTCGCCGGCGTTCGCGCGCGTGATGACCCAAACCGGCCATCCTGCCGACATCCCGCTCGACACGGCCAGCGACGGCCGGGGCTTCATGTTCATCTCTTCCACCGGCGACGTGCGCCCGAGTCGTGTATTGCCGATCGTCGGCAATGTGCGCCAAGACTCGCCGGTGACGCTGTATCGCACCGCACCGCTGTTCCGAGCACTGCGTGACCGTGAGCGCCTGGGTGGGCGATGCGGGCGCTGCGAGTTCCGGGAGGGGTGCGGCGGGAGCCGGTCGTCGGCCTATGTGTTTGCCGGGGATCCGCTTGCCGAGGACCCGACGTGCACCTGGCAGCCCGCTCTGGTGGCGTGACCCCGCTCGGCGACCGTGTTTGCGGCCATCCGCCGGAGGCCCACTAGGGGATCTCACCGATGCCGATCACTGTCGGTTTTCCGACGATAGATAGGTGTCCTCGACCCGACCCGCCGCCGATGCCGCCCTCACTGACGCCCTGCGCGTCAACCTCGCCCGGACCGCGGTCGAGGTCGTCATTCCCGAACGTGACCAGGTCCTGCTCGAGGTGGTCGCCGGCTGGAAGGGCCTTGAGGCGCAAACGGCCCACATGTTGCGCGAGGTCCACCACCAGTTCGTCGGCTGGCCGCAGGCGCTCGACGATCTCCATGCCCGGGCGATGGGCGATTTCGCCCACTATGAGACGCACCCGAAGGGCCCGGACGGCGTCGCGGTGTTCTGCGAGCTCTATGCCAAGGCGCTCTCCGAAGCGGCACTGCCGCTGCGGCCCGACGTCGCCCGGCGATGGCTGTATTACCTGACCAAGGTCGCGACCGAGGCGCGGCCGGAGTCGTTTGGGCGGTTGGCGCCGGTGCTTGCCGGTGCGATGCGCCGCTTCGGCGAGATCACCGCGACCATGCCACATTTGCAGGTGGCGATGTCGCCGTACGTCCGTCGCCTGGCGCGCGTGCTGGTCACGCGCGAGGACGCGGGCGCGGCGCGCGAAGATGCGCTGGCGCTGTTGGTGTCCGGTCTGGTGCAGGTGGACCGCGCGTTCGCTCAAGGGGAGGACCCGGCCGGCTGGTGGGC
>JADGPF010000003.1 GCA_017882585.1 Thermoleophilia bacterium | reverse complement strand
CATCGCAAGCGCGCCGGACGTCGTCTCCAGCGCGCCGATCATCGACCGTGAGGCGCGCATCATCACGCACGAGGTGCCGATGTCCATGTCGGCGGCCAAGCTGATGATGTTGTCGCGGTGATTGCGCGTGTAGATCATCCCCGTGGCCGCTTCGACCTTCGGGTCGGACATCGCGCGCAGCAGCTGTTCGCACGCATCGGGATAGGGCTGGGAGTCCGAGTCGACGGTGAGGATGAACGCATACTGGTTGCGAGGGATGTCGCGCAGGACTGCGACTTGGGCGCCGCGCTTGCCGGTGTTCGCCTGGCGCAGCCACGTCACCCGTGGATCGTCGGTGGTGGGCTCGACCGGGATCTCGGACCCGTCGTCGATGACGATGATGTCCATCATGACGGTCTGGGCCATCAGTGAGCGCACCGTCGCCTCGAGGAGATCGGTCGGCTCGTTGTACGCCGGGACGATGCACAGCACCCGACCCGGCGCGGGCGGCAGATGGGTATATCGCTTGCCGACCAGGAACGAGGTCAGGCAGATGCCCACGACCGACGTTCCCAGCGTCCAGTAGACCAGCGCGATCAGGTCCGGCGTACGCATCACGACGAATGCGGTCGTCGCCAGAAGCGTGACAAGCACGGCCACGACGACCGCGATGTGGGTGAGCTGGGTGCGCCGGCTCATGATTCCTGTCCGACGGGCTCGTAGTTGACGGCCTGGGCGGGCGTGGTGGCAGTCCGGCGCCGGGACACATAGCGGATGCCGATGACGGTGGCGGCCACCGTGGTGACGGCTCCGACGATGACCCAGTCGAGGAAGAAGGACATCTGCGGGACCTGCAGGTCGGCGACCAAACGCGCGGACCGGGTGCCCAGCAGCGCGACCAGCGGTACGGCCACGAACGGCACGATGCCGAAGCCAATGACCAGTCCGACCCGGTGGCGCTGAAACCAGCTGGGCCGTGGCAACGGCGCCGCCGCGGCCTCGGCTGCGGCGTGGTCTACGGCGGCCGGCGTACGTGAGAATCGGCGCGCGTAGTCCGGATCGAAGGCGTCGGGCCACAGCGACGGGTCCGACAGCGGGTAGTCGAAGGTCATCCCGGCATCGCGCATGTTCGCCGCACGGGGCAGGGTGCGACGGCGTGTGGTCGGCACGATGCGGGTCCGCGCGGGCACGTCCAGATCGTCTGTGACCCACGCACCGTGCCCGCGCTCCTCGAGCGCGGTCGGCGACGTGCGCGCGGGCGCAATCGTCGCGGCGAGTTCATCGTCGAAGTCGGCGGTGAACTCGTGCGACGGCTCCGGGATCAGCATGTCGGCGACCTGACTGAGCGGGGCACCCAGCGTGAATGGGATCGACCAATCGGGGGTGCGTGGATGCGCGAACGCCCCGCCGCCCGGGATCAGCGACGTGTCCGGTGCCAGCGATTCGTGTGAAGGACTGATGGGTAGATCCGGTCGCTTATCCAGCGGTGTGGTCCTTGGACGATCGCGGTGCCGATCACATGCGAGCTTTCTATAGGAGACCATCTGGGCGATACCGAGCGACAAGGGTGTTCGGCTAGCTTGGGCCTAGCCGAACGGGTAGGTGTTCCACTGGTCGAGCGGACGCCTTTTCCGGGGCTCCGGTTTTTCGCCTGCAAGCAGGCTTCTCGCGGGCCCGGCCGGGGCCGGGTGATGCCGGTGGACTCGAGCGTGGGGGCGGTGGCCTACCATCCATCTTGGGGGGTCCGGACACACTGCACCGAGGGGACGCGCACGGCGCATGGCGGCGACTGACGACGCATCTGAACAGAGGCACCGGGGCGGTCTTGGCATGCGCGGTTTCACCGACGGGACCAACTACGCGGCCGCCCGCCCGGACTATCCGCCGGTGGCACTTGAGTACCTCGTCGCAGCGCTGGGACTCAGTGAGCGGGACCGAGTGGTCGACCTCGGCGCAGGCACCGGTCTGTTCACGCGCCAGCTGCGCGAGCGGTTCGCGACGGTGACGGCGATCGAGCCGTCGGCCGGGATGCGCGACGTGCTTGTCGCGAGCGTCCCTGGGGTGCGTGTGCTGGATGGGCGTGACGTCGCGATCCCGCTGCCCGACGGCTGTGCAGAGGCCGTGTTCGTGGCACAGGCCTTTCACTGGTTCGACGTGCCGCGTGCGCTTGAGGAGATCCATCGGGTGCTCGTGTCGGGTGGCGCTCTTGCGTTGTTGTGGAACAACCGGGACGAATCGGTCGAGTGGGTGAGCGAGTTCTCACGAAGCATGCGCTGGGATCGCTGCAGCCCGTACGCCGCGGCCACCGACTACGCCCCGGTGCTTGCCGCGGGTCCGTTTGGCCACGTTGTGCGGCGGGCGTTCCGGCACGTGCAGCTGGTCGATCGCCGGCAGCTGTACCAGCGGGTCCTGTCGACCAGTTACGTGGCGGTGATGGACGCCGACGCGCAGGCGGCGCTCATGGCCGACGTGCGCACGGTGGTCGAGCGGCTCGTTGAGCCGATCGCGTTCCCATACGTCACCGAGGTCTACCGGGCCTCGGCGCTCCCGGTCGCGCGGTCAGGAACTTGAGTGGCCAGATCGTGATCGCGCGCCGGGCGTCGGCGCGGCGCTTAGGGGATGCGCAGGTCGCGGTGCTCGCGGGCGAAACGCAGCTCGTCGGCCGTGAGATCGACATCCCTGACCGGGCGCACCAGTGACCAGTGATGTCCCACCGGGCAGCGCTGTAGCCGGAACCAGCCGAGGCGGATCGCCTTCAGCGAGGCACCCGGAATCCAGATGGTCGAGAACAGGTGGCCCTGGCGACAGCGCACAACGAGGGTTCCGCCCATGTTGTAGCCGCGTCGGCGGGCGAGGAGCGTCCCCACGATGTATCCCGCGAGAACGCAGGCGATCACGACGAACCGCATGCGTCGGGAGCGAATCTTCAACATGTGTTCATCGTACTGGGCCGCCGCCTGGGATGGGCGGGGGCTACCGGCGCCCGCGACCGAAGTGCTGGCCGGCGGGCACCGCTTGGCGGGCGCGTGCGGCCTCGTCGCTGGTCCGATCCGCCGGCGGTGCGATCCGCTCGATGCGTTCGGCAATGACGTTGATGTTGCGGTCGCGGCGCTCGAGGCGCCCGTGCACGATCACCAGCGGCTCGGCGCGCAACAGCGTCCGGTGGCGCTCATAGCAATCGGGGTAGACGATCACGTTGGTCATACCCGTGTCGTCTTCGAGCAACAGGAACACGATGCCCTTGGCCGTGCCAGGGCGCTGGCGAGCGGTCACCATCCCGGCTACGCAGACCTGTGTGCCGGTCGGCAGCTCGCCCAGTTCGCGCGCGGTGCGGGTGTCGGCCGGCAGTTGGGGCCGCAGGATCGTGATCAGGTGCCAGCCGACCGAGAGCCCCATGGTCTCGTAGTCGGTGACGATGCGCTCGAAGCGGTCCTGTTCGGCCAATGCCGGCGCCTCGGGGGCAGACAGCGCCAGCGTCAGCTGGGTGTGCTCGTCGTGGCGGATGGGCCGGCTCAGTCCGGGCAGCTGCCACAGCATCGCGCGGCGTGGCTGGCGAAACGCATCGCATGCCCCCGACCGGACCAGCTGGGCGATCTGGGTGCGCTGCAATGCGGTGCGGGCCGACAGATCGGCGAGATCGCGAAAGGGGCCGCCGGCGTCGCGTTCGCATACGAGCGCCGCGGCCGCATCGGTGCGCACCTCGCGCACGTACCCCAGGCCGATCCGCACGGCGCCGTCGGGAGTGAGGGTGCAGTTCGGCGCGGAGGCGTTCACACATGGGGGTACGACCCGTACGCCGCGTCGTTGGGCGTCACGCACTAGGCTCGCCGGAGGATAGAAGCCCATCGGCTGGGCGTTGAGCAGCGCCGCCAGGAACTGTGCCGGGTAGGCCCGCCGGAGCCATGCGCTCTGGTAGGCAAGGACGGCGAATGCCGCCGAGTGGGCCTTCGGGAATCCGAAGTTCGAAAAGCCGACCAGCTTGGCGAATACCGTCGTGATGATCTCGTCGTCGACCCCGCGGGCGCGTGCGCCGTCGCGGAACTGGTCCCAGAGCTTGAGCATCGCCTCGCGGCTGCGGGTCCGGCTCATCGCGCGCCGTAGCGCCTCGGCGCCTCCCGGGCTGAATCCCGCCAACGCCATGGCCACCTCGAGCACCTGCTCCTGGAACACCACCACCCCGAGCGTCTCGCGCAGGGCGGGCTCCAGGAGCGGGTGGTCATACGGAGGTACGAAATCGGGATCGGCGCGCCGGGCGCGCCGATGTTGGACATAGGGGTGCACGGCACCGCCCGAGACCGGGCCAGGGCGGATGAGCGCCACCTGCACCGTGAGGTCATCGAGGTTTTCGGGCCGTGTCTGCAGCAGGCTCTGCATCTGGGCCCGGCTTTCGATCTGGAACGTGCCGACGGTGTCGGCGGCCTGGATCTCGGCGTAGACCGCGGGGTCCGAGAAGTCGATGCGTGAGAGGTCGATGGACGTGTGGGCGGTACGGGCAATCAGGTCGACGCATTCCTCGACGGCCGAGAGCATGCCGAGCCCCAGCAGATCGATCTTCACGAAGCCGGCGTCCGCGCAGGAGTTCTTGTCCCACTGGCAGATCTGGCGTTCCCGCATGGCGGCCGGCACGACCGGTACCAACTCCACCAGCGGCTGGGCGCTGACCACCATGCCGCCCGAATGCTGGGAAAGATGACGTGGCAGTCCGGCCGCCTGGGCGGCCAGGAAGATGAGCGCACGCCAGCGCGGCGAGCGCAGCTTGCCGGCGCCGTCGGGCAACCGCAGCAGTTCCTGCCGCAGGTCGCTCGCGCTCGACCAGCCGTCGGCGAGCCGCGAGAGCCGTGTCAGGTCGGCCTCCGGAAGCGCGAGCGCCTTGCCCAGTTCACGGATTGCCATGCGCGCCTTGAAGGTCGGGAAGGCCGCCACGAGCGCGGCGTGCTCATGGCCGTAGCGTTTGATGACCTCGACGATCAGACGTTCACGGATGTCACGGGGGAAATCGAGATCGATATCCGGTACCGAGGTCATGTCGCGGTTGAGAAAGCGCCCGAGAAACAGATTGTTGGCGATCGGATCGATATGCGACAGCCCGGTCAGGTAGCAGACGATCGAGCCCACCGAGGAACCGCGGCCACGCCCCGGGGGCAGCTGGCGTCGGGCGGAGCCCGCCGGGCGCACCTCCAGCGCGACATCGCGGGCCAGCTCGAGGATGTCACGGTGCAGCAGGAAGAATCCCGCCAGCCCGTGGTGTTCGATGAGCGCCAGTTCCTGGTCGAGGCGCGCGCGCGCGGCCGTCCGGCGCGCGGCGTTGGGGTAGTGGACGCCCAGTTGGTAGGCACACACGCGTGCGAGTGCTGCGCGTGCGGATTCTCCGGGATGTCCGGCCACGAAGTCGGGGAACCGGTACCCCAGATCACGGGTGAGATCGAACGTGCAGCGCGCGGCGATCTCACAGGTGGCCATGACGGCCTCGGGGACCTCCGCGAAGAGCTCGGCCATCTGTTGTGGTGTACGCAGCACCGCGGTGCGGTTGCCGCGTCGCACCTGCTCGGATGCATCGAGGGTCTGGCGGTGGGCGATCGCCACGAAGGCGTCCTGGAGGAAGGCGCGATGGGGGTGATGGGCATGTACGTCCCCGGTGGCGACGACCGGAACCCCGGTGCTGTGCGCCAGTTCGCGCAGGCCCCGGACGAGCGCATGGCTGCCGCGGCGGTGGGGGCGCTGAAGTTCGATGTACAGGTGCCCCGGCGGGAACCATTCCCGCAGGCGCGCCAGCCATGTCACGGCCCGCTGACGCTGACCGGCGGCGACCAGCCGGGGGATAAGCCCTTGGTGGGCGCATCCGGTCAGGCAGATCAGCCCGTCGGCAAGTGCTCCCAGCACCTCGGGGTCGAGGGCGGGCGCACCGGGCCGGCGATCGCGCGAATCGCGCGTCTGGGCATGGGCGATCGTGATCAGCCGGCACAGGTTGGCGTAGCCGGCGGCGGTGGCCGCCAGCAGCGTGAGATGGCTGTGGTCGGTCAGGGTGATCTCGCACCCGGTGATCGGTCGGACGCCCGCGTCGCGCGCGGCGTATGCGAATGCCAGCGACCCGCACAGGCTGTCGTGGTCGGTCAGGGCCATAGCCGCATACCCGGCCGCCGCGCCGGCGTCGGCAAGTTCTTCGGGCGTCGAGACGCCATCGAGGAAGCTGAATGCCGAATGGGCATGCAGCTCGATGTAGGCGGCGATCATCGAACATATGTTCGCATACCTCGGGAACTTTCCATACCTCGGGAACTTTCCCAACGGCACGCTGATCGCGCTGGCGGTGCTGGCTAGCCCACCACCGCCAGCGCGATCAGCACGACGTTCAGCCCGACGATGATGGCCGTCACCAGCACGGCCACGGCGGTCGTCAGCCGACTGTTGGTCAGGATCCCCATCAGCGCGCGCCGCCTCGAGAACATCACCAGCGGGATCAGCGCGAACGGGATGCCGAACGACAGCACGACCTGGCTCAGCACCAGGACACGGGCCGGGTTGATGGCGAACGCGAGGACGATCAGGGCGGGGATCATCGTGATTGCCCTGCGCAAGAACACCGGAATCCGTCGTCGCAGGAAGCCCTGCATGACGACCTGGCCGGCCATCGTCCCGACCGACGAGGACGAGATGCCCGAGGCCAGCAGCGCGATGCCGAAGATCAGCCCGCTGTGGTAGTGCAGGGTGTTGCCGAGCCCGTTCGAGGCGGTCTTGAGGTTCTCGCCCGCGTTGGTGATCCCGTGGTCGTGGAACACCGCCGCCGCGATGGCCAGCATCGCCATATTGACGATGCCGGCGATGCCGAGGGCGATCACGACGTCAACCATCGTAAAGCGGAAGATGCGGCGCCGGACCTCCGGCGTCCGCCCGACCAGGCGGCTTTGGGTCAGCGCCGAGTGCAGGTAGATGACGTGGGGCATGACCGTTGCGCCGACGATTCCAACCGCGAGCAGCAGAGCCGACGTGCCCGAGATCCCCGGGATGAACGTGCCACGGGCCACCTGGCCAACGCCGGGGCGCGCGAGCAGGACCTGGATCGCGAACGCGGCGACGATCACCGCGACCAGCACCGCGATGACCGTCTCCAGCCGGCGAAAGCCCGCGGACTGGAGCGCCAGGATCCCAAAGGCCGCCGCGGCGGTGATCAGACCGCTGACAAACAACGGTAGCCCGAAGACGATGTTGATGCCCAGCGCCGCGCCCACGAACTCGGCCAGGTCCGTCGCCATCGCGACGATCTCTGCCTGGATCCAGAGCATGACGACGACCGGACGTGGAAAGTGCTCGCGGCACAGCTCGGCCAGGTTGCGTCCCGTCGCGACACCGAGCTTGGCACTGAGTGCCTGCACGAGCATCGCCATCAAGTTGGCGACGGCAACCGCCCACAGCAGTTGGTCGCCGAACTCCGAGCCGGCGGCCATGTTGACCGCGAAGTTCCCCGGGTCGATGTAGGCGACCGCCGCGATGAAGGCGGGACCGAGGAAGGGCAGATAGCGGCGGAATCCGCGCCGGTCGCCACGCAGGGCGCTCGCGGCCGCGTCGATGATCCGAGCCTCGCCGGGCAGCCCGTCCTCGGCCGGCGACAGTTCACGGTGGGGAGTGCGGGCGCTGGTGCTCACCCGGTGCGCTGGACGAAGATCAAACGGGCCAATTCGGGGCCGATGGTCTGGTCGGTGTCGCCGATGCGCACCCGCTGACCGGCGCCAAACGGCTCGCGGGCGATCACGCGCACCGGGAGCCCGGGCGCGATGCCGTGCTCGGCCATGTAGCGCAACGCCTCGGGCTGAGCGTCCGAGACGCGCACCAGCACGCCCACGACCTCCGGATCCCATGCGTCCAGGGGCTCCAGCACGTCCTTGTCCGGGTCGACATCGACGTCGAGCGCGGTGATCGGATCCCCGTGGGGATCGCGATCCGGTCGACCGAGGACGTCCCACATGGCCTCGGCGACGCGTGACGAGACCGCATGCTCAAGCAGGTCGGCCTCCTCGTGGACGCAATCCCAGGGAAGCTTGAGCGCATCTCGGAGAAAGCCCTCGATGATGCGATGCCGCCGGATGACCGCCCGTGCGACGCGGCGACCGGCGGGTGTCAGGCGTGCCCCGCGTCCGCTGACGACCGTCACGAGCCCGAGCTCAGACAAATGGCGCAGCATGTTCGACGCCGACGGTGTCGAGACATCCAGGCGCGTCGCGATCGCACCGGTCGCCACGGGCTCGTCGGTCAGCTGTTCGAGCCGATACAGCGTCTTCGCGTAGTCCTCGACCGCAGGCGAGAACGCCAGGCCCGCGCGACGCAGTCCGGTGCCCGAGCTGCGCGGACGACCGCCGCCGGAGCGATCACCGTGCGGTGCAGGGAGGAATAGTCGGGGCACGCGCCATGTATTAGCGTACCCTAACCGTTTGTGCAAGGCGGAACAAACGCTCGGATGTCCCGGGCGCCGCTGTCCACGGATCGGCCCATCCCGAGCACTTGAGTCCCTGGGCCCGTGTGTCGATATCTGCTGCAAAGCTTCGTACCGAAGGCGCTGCAGTGCGCGCGACACCACTCACATCCGACGCGTTCGAGACCTCCCGTCGCACACCGTGCGGCCGGGACGCGTCACCCTCTGCGCCGGTATCCAGGCGGCTCGCGCGGGCCGCGGTCGGGGTGCACGCGAGGGTCGAACCCGGGGATGCCGCGTGAAGATCCTGCACCGAATCATGGCCGCAAGCCCGCGCGAGCAGATCATCTTCGTCGGCCTGTTCCTTGGCGTCATCATCAGCGCGCTCAGTGCCGAGTTCGCGGGCCAGACGACCTCCGACGGCATCATCGCCGCCTGCGCCCTGACCGCGGGCGGTACGTGGGCCTGGCGCGTGCGCAACACCGCCGCCGCGACCAGGCGCCCCTGGGTCTTGTTTGGGGCGGGGTACGTCTGCTGGGGCATCGCCGAGATGATCTGGTTCGGCTACGACGTCTTCGCCGGCGGAAGTCCGCCGCAGCCCTCGGTCGCGGACCCGGTGTACGTGCTCGGCTACGTTCTGATCACCACGGGCGTGATCCGGCTTGTGCTGTCCCGTGGCACCAGTGGCGCGCGGACCTCCGCGCTTGATGCCCTCGCCTTGACGATCGCCATGGGGACGATTCTCGTCCAATTGGAGCTCGTCGCGCCGGGGACACTCAGCGGCGGCTGGAGTGCGGCAAACGCGCTGGCGGTGATCTACGCGGTGCTCGACGTGCCGCTGCTCGGTGGGATCGCGTGGTTGTTGATCTCGCCGGGGCGACGGGGCACGCCGCTTGTGTTGATCGTGGGCGCCTTTGGCGCCATGTACGCCGCCGACGTGGCCTACGCCCTCGGCGTCGGCTACTACGCCGCCGACGTCGCGATGAGCAACTTCGCCTACCCGATGGCGTACCTGCTCGCCGCGGCCGCCGCCCTGCACCCGGCCACCACGCGGCTGGACGAACCGACGCCGGGCGAGCTCAACGAAGACCATGCGACGCGGTTGGTCTTCCTGGCGCTCGCCCTCGCGCTGCCGGCGTTCCTGGACCTCTTTGCGCCGGTGCTCGGCCTGCCGCCGCTCGGCTCGGTCGCAGCCATCGTGACGATTCTGGTCAGCGTGGTGATCGTGATGCGGATGGCGCGCCTGTTGCGGGAGAACAACCGCGCCCAATCCCGGGCCCGTGCTGCCCGCCAGTCCCTGCAGCAGCAGGCGACCCGTGACCACCTGACCGGGCTCTACAATCGGGGGTGGGCCACTGAACACCTCCAGAGCCTGCTCGACGGCAAGGCCGGCGAGGGCCAGTTCGCCGTGCTGTACATCGACCTCGACGGGTTCAAGCTCGTTAACGACGACCTTGGCCACGACGCCGGAGACGACCTGCTGCGGCTCGTGGCCGACCGCCTGGGGCGCAGCGTGCGCTCGGGCGATCGGGTCGTGCGGCTCGGCGGTGACGAGTTTGTGATCGTCTGTCCGCCACAGATCTCCAGCAGCGACGCCGAGCGCCTTGCGGCCCGCGTCGTGACGCTCCTGTCGGAGCGGTTCCAGCTTGGCGGCTACGAGGTGAACGTCACCGCCAGCGTCGGGGTGTTGACCGCCAGCGCCCATACCGAGGTCGGACCCGCGGACCTGTTGCGCGATGCCGACGTCGCGCTGTATCGCGCCAAGGAGGTGCGCAGCACCTGGCGTGTGTTCAACGCCGGGATGCGCGCGAAATCCGAGAATCGACTCGAGATCCTGGGCCATCTGCGCAGCGTGATCCGCAGCGGCCGCCTGCGGGTCGTCTACCAGCCGATCGTCAATCTGACCACCGGGCGCGTCGAGGGCCTGGAGGCGCTTGCACGGCTCACCATGCCCGACGGACGGGAGATCCCGCCGCCGGTGTTCGTCGGGATCGCCGAGTCCACCGGTGCTGCGCTCACGCTCGATGCGGCGGTGCTCACGCGGGCTCTCGCCGATCTGCGCTGGCTGGATGAACGTTGCCCGGCGCCGCTGTGCATCGCCGTCAATCTGTCCGCGTCGGAGGTGACGCACCCGGGGTTGGTGCGGATCATCCGGCGACTGCTTGACGAGGCCGGGATCGATCCGGCGCGTCTGACGCTCGAGGTCACCGAGACCGCCGTCGTCAAGGACCTGGAGGCTGCCCGGGCGCAGCTGCAGGAGCTGCGTGAGCTCGGTGTGAGGATCGACATCGACGACTTCGGCACCGGCTACTCATCGATGGCGTACCTGCACTCCCTGCCGATCAGCGGGATCAAGATCGACCGCAGCTTCGTTCAGGGCGTGTTCATGGACGCCAACCAGGCCCTCATCACCGAGGGGATGATCCGCATGGGCAACGCGCTGGGACTGCGGGTCATCGGGGAGGGCATCGAGGAAGCTGCGCAGTGGGAGCGCATGCGCGAGCTGGGGTGCGACGCCGCCCAGGGCTACTTCTTCGGCCGCCCGATGGCACGCGAGTCGGTCGTTGCGTCCCTGACGCCGGAGGGTGGCTTGGCGTCTGCCAAGCGCTCAGGGTTCGCGAGCGTCGAGGCTCCGGACGATCCCATTGACGCGGTCATGCCCTCCGTAGACATACCACTCGTGGTCGCGCAGATCACAGAACGCGGTGACCACGCGTCCCGGCTCGACCACGAGCTCGAAGAAATGCCGCTCGACCGGCTGATCGGTCCACCAGCGGTCCTGCACGATCCACTCGTCACGGATGTCGACAACCCCGCGACGCCGCCCCATGATCTCGATGGCATGGGGTAAGCCGGCGGGGGTGCAGATTACGCGCGCGGGCCGTGGGACAGCGAGATGTCGTAAGGGACCAGTACCCATTGCCGCTCGGGGAGATGTGACCAGGGCTCGAGCGTGATCGCCTGCATGATGGCGTCGTCGCCGAGCGTGGAACGGATTTGCGAGATGGCCTCGCGCGCGCGCCGCCGGCGCTCGGTGTGCTCGGGGCGCTCGAGGGTCATCTGGCGCGTGGCCTGACCGCCGGAGGCGTCGGTGCGGATGGCGAGCTCGGAGACGGGCGCGCCGATCTGCCCGAGCGAACCGAATGCGGCAAGCGCGAGGCGATCGGGATCGGTGGTGGCTTCGCGGAGCGCGATGTTGTGCGTCCAGGAGCCGCCGTCGGCGAGCCGGGCGCGCAGGTGCAGGGTGCGCAACGATGCGCCGCGCTGACGTGCCGTATCGGCGAGTTCGGCGAGCAGCAGTCGGACGGCGACCTCGATCGTGCCCAGGACGCCCACCGGCTCGTCAAAGCAGCAATGCGCCTCAAGGGGTTCAGGCGGGGTACGGGCGCGCACCGGCCCATCGCTCTCCCCGCGCGCGATGCGCCAGGCACGCAGGCCATCGAACCCCATGCGCTCCAGCGCCGCCGCACGCGGCAGCGCGGCGACGGCTCCGACGGTGCGTATCCCGACATCCCACAGGGCGTCGATAACCGCCTGGGGGAGTGGAAGGCGTCCCACCGGAAGCGGTGCGAGGAATGCGTCGATTTCGTGATGCGTAATGACCAGCGGCGTGCGGGGATGGGCCTGGCGGGCGGCCTGCTGTGCGGCAAAGCACGTCGGCGCGACCCCGATACGCCCGTTGGCGCCAACAGGGAGCGCCGCACGCACGCGGCGCAGCACGTTCTCCTGGCCCCCGTGGAGCCGCACCAGCCCGGTGTCGTCAAAGCACGCGTCGCCGGGCGCATGGGATTCCACGCCGGCGCCGAGCTCCTCGAGCCGGATCAGAACCCGTTCATGGGCTTCGCCGACGGCATCGGGGTCCGGCGGGATGAGCACCAGGTCCGGGCAGCGCGCAATGGCCTCGCCGACGCGCAGGCCCGGGCGTATGCCACAGACGTCCGCCGCGCGGGTGCACATGCCCACGAGCTGTGGTGCTCCCGGCGCGGGGGCGAGCGCCGCCGGCGTGTCGAGCGCGATGCCGTTGGCCAGCATGGCTACCAGAAGGGGGAAGCGGGGGAGCGCGATCGCAACAATCATCGAACATATGTTCGATGATGTGGGCACCCAGGTCAAGCCGACGCGCCCGCCGACGGACCCCGAGCGCGCGGATCTTCACCTCGCCGATCGCAAAGGGCACGGTGACCCGGACCGCGCCGGGCGTTTTCCGCATGGCTGCGGTTTTTGACTTGCTAAGGCCGTTTTCGGCATGACTGCCGCGATCTCGTGCACGGAAAGCGCCGGACTTCGATCCGCTCAGGACCGCTGGAAACCGCCTGAGTCGGTCCAAAACTGACGAAGGTCGTTTACAGCGGGGCCTGTCTGTGAGAGGACAGCTCCGTGTGCTCCGTGTGCTCCGTGTGCTCCGTGGCGCCCCTCGGTCGGCACTTGGGATGCACCCTGAGGGGCACGTGACGTG
>JADGPF010000018.1 GCA_017882585.1 Thermoleophilia bacterium | reverse complement strand
GGTGTGGATGGCTTTAGACACCTCCACAACAGCCCCGGGGTCCTCACCCGGTCAAGGGCCGTTACTAACCCTGTGAGTGGTTACACCTAGGGCGCGTCCCGGATCACCTGCTCGAGCGCGATGACCACCGGCGCCCAGAACTGCGTGCCCATATGCGCACGGCATTCGGCGATCGCCTGCTCGACCGACCGCGGCGTGCCATACGGGCGCCACGACGTGATCGCGTCCCAGGCATCCGCGACGGCAATCACGCGCGCGCCGTCCGGGATCTGCTCGCCGACCAGACCGTCCGGATAGCCGCCGCCGGCCCACCATTCGTGATGGCTGCGCACCCAGGCGACCTGCTCAACCGTCAGGACGCCCTCGAGCATCTCTGCCCCGATGCGCGAATGGTCCTTGACCGTCTCGTACTCGCCGTTGGTGAGCTTGGCCGGCTTGAACAGGATCTGATCGGGAATCGCGATCTTGCCCACGTCGTGCACGATCGCCGCCTCGTGCAGGAGTCGACGGCGCTCGGTCTTCCACCCGAGTGCGCCGGCGATCGCCCACGACAAGTCGGCGACACGTTCGGAATGGCGACGGGTCGACGGGTCCTTCGCATCGACCGCCCGCGCCAAGCCCAGCCGGGCACTCAGGGGCGCAGGAGCCTGGTCATCCGACGCGCGGTGGACGTGCTTTCGTGCGCCGCTGCGCTGCTCGGGTGAGGACGGTGGTGCGGTCATGACTGATTGAGACACAGGCAGGTGATCGCGATCTGGCCACGGCGATTCGGCATACGGGACCTGATTCACCTTTCACCCGGCATTTCCCTGCACAGCTCGTGCCAACCTGTCGCACCGACGCGGCTGGTCGCAGGGGCCGGTGACGTGTCAAACTCGCCGGCGATGACTGAACGATTCGACGCGATCGTGGTCGGCGCCGGACCCGCGGGCTCCACGGCCGCCTTCCGTCTGGCCACCGACGGCGCCTCGGTGCTGGTGCTCGACCGCCAGCGATTCCCCCGCGACAAGCCGTGCGGCGGCGGTGTCACGATCCGTGGCGCACGGCTCTTGCCGTTTGCGATCGATCCGGTTGTCGAGCGCGTTGTCGACCGCATCGGTGTCACGATGGGCCACCACGGACCGCGCTGCGACGTCGTCGCCCAGGCCCCGCTGGTGCTGATGACCCAGCGTCGCCGGCTCGACCATTTCCTGATCGAACAGGCCGTTGCCGCCGGCGCGCAGTTCCGGGACGCGGCGCGGGTACGCGGCATCGACATCGCCGCCGACGGGGTGGTGGTGCACACCGACCACGGTACCGTCGCTGCCGAAGTGCTCGTCGGTGCTGACGGCGCCAACGGTGTCACGCGCAGAGCACTCGGAGCCCCCGAGCCGTCGTACGCGGTCGCCCTCGAGGGCAACCTGCCGCGCGGCGGCGCCGACTTCGACGATGCCAAGTACGACACGGCGGCGCTGCTCGAGTTCGACACCGTGCCCGGCGGCTACGGATGGATCTTCCCGAAAGGCGACCACTGCAACTTCGGCGTCGGCGGGTACCTCGACGAGGGCCCGCGCCTACGTGAGCACTTGGCCGAACTCTGTGCGGCGCACGGCATCGCCATCGACGACCTCGAACACCTGCGCGGCCACCGTCTTCCGATCCGCCGCACCGGGGCGCCGGTGGCGACCCCGCGCGCGCTGCTGGTCGGCGACGCAGCAGGCCTCGTCGACCCGTTTAGCGGGGACGGCATCTACGAGGCCTTCCTGTCGAGCAAGATCGCAGCCGAGACGATCGCCGACCTGCTCGGCGGGCACGCCCGGGACCTGTCGGCATACCCGACGCTCCTCGGCGCCGCGCTCGAACCGCACGCGGCAAGCGCCTGGGTCGCCAAGGCGGTGATCGAGCACGCCCCGGGGGTGATGATGGGCATCCTGCGCCTCCCCGGGGCGACGGGGATTGTAGCGGGGCGCATGCGCGCCGCGTCGACCGAGCACTCACCCACGACGCGCCACGTCGCGCGGTTTGTCGGGCGGCACGCGCGGCACGCGCTGGGGCCGCTCGCCGCCTGACCGGGCGCCCCCACGGCCGACCGGTCACCCCGGGCGTCCGCGCTCGCCCGACTACGCTCTAGGCAACGTCGCAAACCGCACGTCACACCGAAGGACATCGTGCAGACACCCGCGCCCTACCCGTTGACCCTGCTGACCGGACCGACCGGCTACATCGGCGGGCGACTCCTACGCGCACTCGAACTCCAGGGGATCCGGGTGCGCTGCTTGGCGCGGCGGCCGGAGGCGCTGCGTGGGCGGGTCGGTGCGTTCACCGACATCGCCGAAGGCGATATCCGGGACCGTGCGCGCGTGGCGACGGCACTGCACGGTGTCGACGTCGCGTATTACCTGGTCCACTCGATGGGATCGACGGGGGCGTTTGCTGCCGAGGACCGCGATGCGGCGCATGTCTTCGCGGAGGCCGCACGCGCCGCCGACGTGTCCCGGATCGTCTACCTCGGCGGGCTGGGGTCCGGCGATGACCTGTCCGACCACCTCGCCAGCCGCCAAGAGGTGGGCCGCATCCTCGCCGCCAGCGGCGTCCCGACGGTCGAATTCAGGGCCGGCATCGTCATCGGCTCCGGAAGCCGCGCCTTCGATGCGATGCGCGCGCTGGTGCGCAAACTTCCAATCATGATCGTTCCGCGCTGGGTCGGCACACTGACCCAGCCGATCGCCATCGACGACGTCATTGCCTACCTCGTCGCCGGTGCCGACATGACGCGCGATCTCGACGGCATCTACGAGATCGGCGGATCTGATCGCCTGTCGTACGGCGGGCTCATGGCCGACTACGCACGCCAACGTGGATGGCGCCGGACGATCATTCCCGTCCCGATCCTGTCGCCATGGCTGTCGAGTCTGTGGCTCGGACTCGTGACGCCCGTCGACGCCCGGGTCGCACGCAAGATGATCGATGGTCTGCGCAACCAGACCGTCGTCCGCGACGATCGCGCGCGACATGCGTTTCCGGAACTCGCGCCGCGTGGGGTAACTCAGGCGATCGCCGAGGCGACCCTGGAGCGCGATGATGCGCCGACGCGCTGGTCGGATGCCGTCTCGACGGCTGGCGCATGGGCATCGCGTGTGGCCGCACCGACCCAGCTTTTCGTCGACGAGCGGGTGCGATGGGTACCCGCCTCGCCCGAGCAGGCCTTCGCCCCGATCCAGCGCATCGGTGGGCAGACCGGCTGGTACTACGGCAACCGTCTGTGGAGGCTGCGCGGCTCGATTGACCTGATCATCGGTGGCGTCGGACGGCGGCGCGGGCGGCGGCACCGGATCGAACTCTCGGTCGGCGACACGATTGACTTCTGGCGGGTCGAGTCCATCGAGCCCGGCCGCCGGCTGCGACTGCGAGCGGAGATGAAACTGCCGGGCACGGCGTGGCTGGAATACGTGGTCACCCCGCGGGGCGTCGGAGCGGAGATCCGCCAGACGGCGTTCTTCGCCGCGGCCGGACTCTGGGGACGGGCCTACTGGTATGCGGTGGCGCCGTTTCATCGGGTCCTGTTCCCACGCATGCTCGAGCACATCGCGGCGGCGGTGACCGTGGTCGAGCCCGCACCGGACCCCGCCGACGGCTGACGCGCCGGGGAGGCCCCCTAGCGGCGCCATGTGGACCGCCAGGTCCGGTCGCATCCACGCCCGGAGTACGCAATGCTGTACGGAATGACCGAAATCACCTGGACGACCCCGCTGCTTGACCTGCGCAACCCGATCGTCGTCAGCGCCTTTCGTGGTTGGAACGACGCCGCATCGGCCGCCACGGCCGCGCTGGCATATGTCGCTGGCAAGCTCGACGCCAGCCTCGCCGGCACGATCGACCCCGAGGAGTTCTACGACTTCCAGTCGACCCGCCCGATGGTCGATCTCACCCGCCAGGGCGAGCACACGCTCAGCTGGCCGGACGTCGAGATCCATCTGGGCCATGGGCCGGACCGTGATGTGATCTTCGTCTCCGGCGCCGAGCCTTCGATGCGTTGGCGCACCTTTTGCAACCTGATCATCGACGCCGAGATCGCCGCCGGCGCGACCACGCTCGTCACGCTCGGCGCGTTCCTGGCCGACACGCCCCATACCCGGCCGCCGCGCCTGACCGGCATGTCGTCGGACCCGGAGCTGTTGGCGGGCATGCAGCTGCAGGAACCGGCCTACCGGGGACCCTCGGGCATCGTCGGCGTGCTCCATCAGATGGCGGTCGAACGCGGCTTGACCGGACTGTCGCTGTGGTCACCGGCGTCCCACTACGCCGCCGGCATCACCAACGCGAAGGCGGCCCTGGCGCTCGTGCGCGCGCTCGAGGCCGCAACCGGCATCTCGGTCGACCTGACCGAACTGCACGCCTCGTCGGCAGCCTACGAGCTGCAGGTCTCACGCGCGGTCGAGTCGGATCCGCGCCTGGCCGAGCTCGTGCGGCAGCTGGAGAACGCCAGCGATGAGGACCTCGCCTTCGGTCCGGGAGCGCTGCCGTCGGGCGACGAGCTCGCGCTCGAGCTCGAGCGGTTCTTGCGCGAGCGCGAGTCGGGCGACTCCTAGCAGGACGCCGCCACCTCGGCGGCAACGTCGTGCGCAAGCGGCAGCACGAGCGTGAACTGCGCGCCGTCGACCTCGACCCGCCCGCGATGGGCGGTCGCCGTCGCCCGGACGATTGCCAGGCCAAGCCCGCTGCCCGGCGTCGTGCCGGACTCCGGTCCGCGCCAGAACCGGCGAAAGGCCGCCTCGACCTGCTCAGGCGCCAGGCCGGGTCCGGCGTCCGAAACGCTGAGCCGCGCCCAGGGCGCGTCCACGTCCAGCCGCACGCTGATCGGTCCGCCCGGAGGCCCGTGTAGCCGGGCGTTGTCGAGCAGGTTGCCCAGTGCCCCGACCAGTGCGGCACGGTCACCCCACACCACCGCCGCGTGGCATCCGTCCAGTTCGGCACCTGCGCGGCGGGCGCCCTCGCGTGCCAGTGCCGCCAGGTCGACGCGTTCGCGCGGCGCCTCCTGTGCCTCGGCGCGTTCAAGGGCAAGCAGGTCATCAACGAGCTGGCCGACGCGCACCGCATCGGCCTCAATCGCGGCGAGCACCTCCGGGTCTTCCCCGTGTCTTGCGAGATACGCGGCGTTCCCCCGCAGCGAGGTCAACGGCGTCCGCAGTTCGTGAGAGGCGTCGGCGAGGAAGCGCCGCTCGGTGGCGCGTGAGTGCTCGAGTGCGGCGAGCATGCCGTTGAGCGTCCCGGTGAGCTCGGCGATCTCGCGCGGGGAACCGACCTGAGGCAGTCGTTGTGACGCGTCGCCGGTGTGCTCGATGGCCCCCGCGGCGACGGTTAGGCGTCGCAAGGGGCGCAGCCCGCGGCCGGCGACCAACGCGGCCAGCAGCCCGCCGATCACCGCGGCGGCAATCGCGCTGAGCGCGATGACCGCACGCACGTGTCCGAGCGTGTTGGTCACCGCACCCAGGGAGGAGCCCGCCAAGACGGCACCCCCCGCGGCTGCACCGCCGACGTCCGCGACCGGAGCCGCGTACATCCGAATCGGCGCGCCGGCAAAGGTGCCCGTCGCATACCCGCCGGTCCCGGACGCAAGCGCCTGCGCAACAAGCGCGTCGCCCGGCAGGCGCCGGCCGCCGAGCGCCGGCGAGCTGGCGATCACCTTCCCGTGCCGATCAAACACCTCCACGTCGACCTCGGTACCCCCGGTCGGCGACGCCAGCGCGCCCGGGGCCGTCAACAGCGCCGGCGTCGAGACGCTCAGCCGCACGATGTCGATGGCGCGGTCATGCAGCGTCTGGTCGAGCGACCCGCGCAGATCACGGCCAACCAACACCCCGACGGTCAGCCCGAGCCCGGCGACCGCCAGGATGATCGCGGCGACCGTCCCCGCAACGATGCGACCGCGTAGGCTCATGCGCATCACGCGACGAGCGTGAAGCCAAGGCCGCGCACGGTGCGGATCTCGACCGCGTCGCCGAGCTTGCCGCGCAGGAACGCCACGTAGCGGTCGACGACCCCGATGCCGGCATCTCCGTCCCAGACCTCCTGGAGGGCGAGCTCACGGGTGACGACCGTGTTCGGCCGACGCATCAACAGTTCCAGGAGCGCCGCCTCGCGGGCAGTCAGTTCCAGCTCGCGTTCGCCCACGCTCACTCGGCGCGAGGCCATGTCCAGGCTGAGCGTCCCGACGCTACGGATCGTGCCGACCGGCTTGCCCCTGCGTAACAGGGCGCGGATCCGGGCCAGCAACTCGTCCGAGTCGAACGGCTTGGTCAGGTAGTCGTCGGCGCCGGCATCGAGTCCCGCGACGCGGTCGGCCACCGCGTCCCGGGCGGTCACTAGCAGCACGGGGATCGAGAGTCCCTTGGCCCGCACCCGCCGACAGACTTCGATGCCATCGAGACCGGGCATGGCGACATCGAGCACGACAAGATCCGGCGACGCGCGGTCGACGGCGATGAGCGCAGCCGCACCGTCACCCGCCTCGTCGACCGCGTACCCCTCGGCAGCGATCGTGCGCGCGAGCATCCGGCGGACAGGCGCGTCGTCATCGACGATCAGGATTCGTTCGCTCACGCCGTGAACTATGGACTCTGCGATCGCGGTGTGCGATCGGACCGGGGTCAGCCGCCGGCGACGTCGCGCCGCAGGAATACCAGGAATCCGACGACCAGCGCGGGGATGCAATACAGCGCACAGACCCACGCGGCATGCGCGATCGGCGACCAGTCGATGGGTTGGCGCAACAGGCCCTGCCAGGCGTCGAACTGGCGCGTCAGCAGATAGGGCTGCAGGGACTCAAGACCGGGCAGGATGCCGATCAGCTCGATCAAAAGCACCGTAACCAGCGTTCCGACGACCGCGGCGGCACTGTTGCGCGTCACGACCGACAGCATCACCCCGATCAGCGCCACCGTAAACAGCGGGATCAGGTAGACGCCGAAGCTGGCAAGTACGAGCGCAAGGGCCGATCCGGCACTCACGGTCGTGCCCGAGAGCGTGGTGAGTGAGTTGAATCCGGAGACCATCGCTCCCGCGATGATCGCGACGCCGCCGAGGAGGACCATCGACACCAAGGTGTAGGTCAGCGCGGCCAGGACCTTGCCGAAGAACACCTGCCCGCGCTGCAACGAACGCGTGAGGATGGTCTTGAGGGTCCCATTTTGATCCTCGGATGCGACGATGTCCCCGGCGACCAGCGCGGTGATCAGCGGCAGCAGGAACGCCGACGCGAAGGTCAGCAGCACGAGCGGGATCGCCAGGCCGGACTGGTGGACGTATGCGCCGAATGGCACGTCATTGGGACGGCCGCTCCGCAGGGCAAGGCTGATCGTGAAGGCCAAGGGCACGCCGATGGCGGCGAACAGGCCGATGTAGGTCCGCTTGAGCGCGATCAACTTGCGCAGTTCCCAGCGGTAGACCGTGAGTACGCCGGGCCTCATGCGGTCCCCCCAACGACGCCGGCGGGTCGGTCAGGGACCTCAATCTCACCCGGCGTCGACCCCTCGGTCAGGCGGAAGAACAGGTCCTCGAGCGTCGCGCCCTCCGGGACCAACGCGGTGATTTGCAGCTTCGCCTCGATCAGCGCCACCGAGAGCTCGGCGATCGTCGGCTCGCCCGCCTCCATGCGGATGTCGGCGCCCTCGATCCGTGCCGCGGCAACGCCGGTTTGGGCCTGGCAGACTCCGAGCGCGGTCGCGTTGTCGCTGGTGCGCAGCCGATACGCGCTCGCTGCACTTGCCTTTAGCTCGTGGATCGCGCCTTCGTAGACGATGCGTCCGGCGCGGATGATCGCGACGCGATCACACAACTCTTCGACTTCGGCCAGCAGGTGGCTCGACAGCAACACCGTCATCCCGCCGTCGGCGAGCCGCCGGATCAGGGTCCGCATGTCGCGCATCCCACCCGGGTCGAGCCCCGTCGCCGGCTCATCGAGGAGCAGCAGGTTGGGTCGCCGCAGCAAGGCCGCGGCGATGCCCAGCCGCTGACGCATGCCATGCGAGTACCCGCCGACCTTGTCGTCGGCACGACCGGTCAGCTCCACCGTCTCGAGGGCCTCCTCGACGCGCTCCGGTGCTTCGTCGCCGTCGTAGGCGGCCATCATGCGCATGTTCGTGCGTGCGGACATGTACGGGTAAAAGCGCGGAGCCTCAACAAATCCGGCGACCCCGTCGAGCGCAGCTGCGCCTTCGCCGATCGGGTCGCGCCCGAACAGGCGCACCGACCCCGCCGTCGGATAGATCAAGCCGAGCATCATGCGCAGCGCCGTGGTCTTACCTGCTCCGTTCGGGCCGAGGAACCCGTAGACGTCACCGCGGTTGACCGTCAAATCGACGTGGTCAACCGCGGTGATCCGTCCGTATTGCTTGACCAGCCCCCGTGCTTCGACGGGAGTGTCGCTCACGAAAGCTCACCGGCTGCGGTCTCTGCTGCCATCTGGGTCACGGATCCTGCCACCGTGAAGTTGACGCCGCCCTTGGTAAAGGTCACAACCGTGCCCAGCGGCGTCGTCAGCTCATGGCCCGACACGCCCGCCACGGAGACCGTCGGCAGCTGCGCGAGCGGGGAGCTCGCCGGTGTGGCGCCCCCCGCTGGGCGCTCGAGAACGGCGATGCCGCCGAGGCCCTGCCCGTAGGTGACCAGTGCCGCCTTCTCACCCTTCCAGTCGACCAGCCGCACCTGACGTTGCGGCAAGCCGTCGACGGTCGCCGGAGCGGCGATCGTGAAGCTCACCTGGCTCTGCACGTTGGGCAGGCCGGTAACCGGAGGGGTCTTGGTCGGGGTGGTCGAGGTCGACTGCTTTGCCGGAAGCGGCACATCAACGACCTTCGCGTTCGCCGGCGGGGCGATGGTGACGTCGCTCGCGGACACCGGGCCGTAGCTGATGTCGTTGACCTTCAGGCCCAGCACCGGAGTGGAGGGGTCCTGGGTCGAGTACACCGCGATGCCGAGAGGCACACCGTTGGCTGCATCCCAATCGAGCTGGATGTCGCCGAGCAGGCCGCCGTCGTGCTTGGGCGAGATCTGGACGCTGTAGCTCGGCACGTTCCCGGCGGTCCCGGGGATCGCGCCGGAGACGTTGAGGTGTCCGGCGATCTCGTTGAGCTTCGACTGGATCTGTTCGACGGTCGGGATCGTCCCGGTCCGATGGGTGGTGGTCGTCGACGACTTGGCCGGCAGAGCGATCTTGTAGACGGTGTTCTGCGACCCGTCGAAGACCGTGACCGACGTGTCGTTGGCGACGATCTGCGAGTCGAGTCCGCCGCCGGTCGTCTGCAGCTCGATGCGCACGTCTCCGTTGGCGTTCATCCAAAGCCGCCCGCTCGCGCCGGACATCAGCGGGTCGGTCCCCGTGATCCCTGACGAGCTGAGCAGGTTGTTGGTGAACGTGACATCCGCGGTGATACCCGTCGGCTTGGCGCCGGTGGCGGCCTGATGCAGCGCATCGGCCAGAGGCTGGGGCGCGGGCGGATTCGCGCCGGTCAACGCCGAGCCGACGCCGACACCGGCGACACCCAGCACCACAACACCGCCGATTCCGGCGATCAACCGACGTGACGAGATTGTACGAAGCGATGACATCAACAACCCTCTCTTGCTGCAGTTCGACCTTGTCGCCGACGATAGACCAGCACTTGGAAGAAACCCGGAAAGCGGCCGCGGGTCCCACAGCCGTCCGCGACGGCGCCGCGCGGACCCTCGCCCCGATGCCCCAACGCGTCGCGGGCCGGGCCCGGCGCCTGGCGGATAGATGGGACCGGTCACCGGCAGCCACTTGATGCCCTCGGGGCCTCGCGCCGGCGATCGGCCAGCCGCGCCGTCATGTCGATGTCGGAATCCTCGTGGACCGTCTGGGAACAGGATCGACGTGGCCCTCTGACGTGCCGAACGCCCGTCGTCCGGCACGAACCTCGCGGGGTCGGCAAACCCGCGAATCCAGGCCCAATGGGCCCGTCACCCGCCGAGTTCGCCGGCCTCCAACAGCCTCTTGAGTCCTTCAAGAGCCTCTCGCTGGCGACCGGCGAGCCGCTCCTGCATGTTGACGAGTGGATCGTGGTGCTCGGCGGTTGTCTCCCAGACGATCCGGCAGCCGTCGGGCGTCGGATCCACGCTGAACCGGGCGTGGTGGTATCGCAGCGGCAGGCCGGCGACAACCATGTAGCTGTACGTGCGCCGGTCGTCATCGCGGTTAAGAAGTCGCTCAATCAGCTTCGCCCCGTCGGCGCGCCGCAGCGTCCGGCGATCGCCATCCACCTCGCACGAGACGTACGTGGGGTACCAGCTCGTAATGCCGCATGGGTCGCCGATGACCGACCACGCGCGGTCAGGTGGCACCGAGACATCAACCGACACGAAGAACGGCTCAGCCACTGGGACACACCCCCGCGCCAACACGACAAGGACAGATCCAGACGTGACGCACCGCACACGGATCGCCAATGACGGCCCACGCCTGGTTTCTCGTCAACGCGACATCAACCGACACGTCGAACGTCTTGCCCATGCCCGCCCTTTGCTCTTGGAGTCCGTGTGCACAGGATACGCCCGCACGGCGTCGGTGGACCGAGCGAGCCGGTAGGATGCAGTCCACGATGCATAACGCACAGGCGCACGCCCTGCGCCGGGCCGCCATCATGTGTGCGGGCCTGGCCGCCACGCTGCTCGCGCACGCCAGTGCGGTGGGCGGTGACGGACTGCGGGTGTTGGCCATCGCACCGTTTATCTGGTGCGGGCTCATCGCCGTCGCGGTGATCTGCGGCCCGCGGGCGCGTGTCTACGCCCCACGCAGCGTCCCCGGCATGTTCGGCGTGCTCATCGGCGCGCAGCTGGGACTGCACATCCTCGCCAGCCTCGCCCCGTGGACGCTCGGCATCGCGAGCTCCAGCATGCGAATGTCAGGATCGGGGATGGTCAGCCTCGACGCGCTGGCGCCGCACCTCGTCGCCGCCCTCGTGCTCGGCATCCTGCTGGTCATCGCCGATCGAGTCATCGCTCGCGCGGTGGCCATCGTGCGCTGGATCGTCGCGACAGGGCACCCTTCCAGGGACTGGCCGCGGGCCGCCAGGCGGGTCCCGCTTGGCACGCCGCTCCCGCGCACGCAGGTCGCCGGCGATGCACACCCCGCTCGAGGGCCCCCCGCTCCGCCCCGCACCGCACTGGTCTAGCCGGCGGCGCACGATCTGGCGTCGCGGACACGCCGGATCGGTGGGGTGCACGCGGATGGCGAACGCACGGACCGCGGCCAAGGCCGGCGGGGCGCATGGCACGCGCCATGGGGTTCCGGAACGCTGCCGCAGCGGGCACGCGACGCCATCGCAGCTCTTGATTGGGTGCCGCCAACCCGGCATCCACGCATCGCTCCTGCCCTTGGAGGTCATGTCCGTATGTCGATACTCAACGCTCGGCCACGCTTGTCGCGTGCGCGTATCGCCGCGATCGCGCTCGATACCGCCGCGCTGCTCGCGCTTGGCGCGACCGCGGCACTCGCCCACGATCCGCTCACGGTCACCAACGCCTATGTCCCTGCCAACGGCTCGGTTGTCGAGGGTGCACTGCCTACAACCATCCTGGTGAACTTCCAGGACACGTTCCGCCAGGCCGGCAACGCCGCGGACCCGAGCGTGCCCGTCGCGCGCGTCCTTGACGCCACCGGGCTTGACCATGTCGCAACCGCGGTGCAAAACCCCAACAACGCGAAACAGCTGGTCATCACCACCAAGGACCGGACGACCGCCGGCAAATACACCGTCACCTGGACGATTACGGCATCTGACGGACATGCGGTCTCGAACGACGGCAGCGATGTGTCCGAGGAGGGCGCACCGCTCGTGTTCACCGTGCGCACGAGTGGCATCGCCGCCGCCAAGGCCTCCGCGGGGAACCCAGCATCCTCATCGTCGTCGAACATCGCACTTGTGACGACGATCGGCGCTGTCATCGTCGTGCTGATCGCGGCTGGTGCCGTCCTGTTCTGGTTCCGACGCCGTCGCGACAACATGTCCCAGGACTCCGACTCGTGAGCCCAATACGCCACTGGCTTCGGCGCGCGGCGGCGCGCGCACCGCTCCCAGCGTGGGCGGTGCGCGCGGCCGTCGCGGCCACTGCCCTCACGATCGTCGCACCCGCAAGCGCGCACGTGGTGGTCGTGCCGTCGATCGCCACGGAGGGCACGCCGACCGACTTCACGCTGCAGGTCCCGACCGAGCGCAATCTGCCAACGACTGCCGTGCGGGTCATGTTCCCCCCGCAAGTTTCGGTGTACAGCTTCCGGGTGCCGCCGTCGGGATTCACGGTGACAGCGATCCTGGCGAAGAACCAGTCGATCATCGGTGCCGTGTTCCGCGGCACGATCCCGGCGGGCCAATACCAGGCGTTCCATTTTCTGGGAACCCCGTTTGCGAGCGGACAGACGCTGTGGCCCGCCTACCAGACCTATGCGGACGGGCTGATCAAGCCCTGGAACGGCCCCGTCGAGAAACCCGGGGCCGTCTCGGCCGAGACCGGTCCGACCCAGCCAGGGCCGACAAGCGCGGTCGTGATCGTTCCGGCGGGGACCGCAGCCGCGTCGACGTCGACGCGCGGCGGGACGGGCGGTTCCGGTTCCGACGCGGCGATCTGGCTGGGGATCGTCGCGATCGTCATCGCATTGGGCGCAGCCGCGGCGGCGGGGCTGCTGTGGGCGACCCGTCCGGTACGGCTGCCCGATGACGACCCGGCACCGCGATCCAGGTGAACGGCCGAGTCCTCGCGGGGCGCCCGTGGCGCACGCTCGTGACCGCGCTTGTCGGCCTTGCGCTGCTCGTCATCCCGGCGACCGCGAGCGCGCACGCGATCCTTATCGCGAGTAACCCACCGCTTGGTGCGGTCACCCCGGTCGCCCCTGCGGTCCTGCGCCTGGAGTTCTCCGAGGCGGTGACGCTGCTCAACCCCTCCCAGGACTGCCAGGTCGTCGACTCGACCGGTGCCTCGATCGAGTCGGCGCCATGCCATGTCAATCCGAGCAACGTGCGCGAACTGGACGCACCCCTCACCCCGGGCATCGCTGCGGGCACCTACACCGTCCGGTACCAGGTCGTCAGCTCCGACTCGCATGTGGTCGGGGCGGCGCTCCCGTTCGCCGTCGGCCACGGACCGGTCGGACTGCCGTACCTCGGCAATCGCCCCGGCCAGGGTCCGAGCGAGACCAGCGCGTGGGAGGTCAGCGCGCGCTTTGCGGAACTCGTCGGACTCGGCGGACTGTTTGCGCTACTCGCGTTCCGGTGGCTCATCTGGCGTCCGGCATGGGGTCCGGAACATCGCCAGCGGGGGTTCGGGGCCGCCGACCGCGAGGCCGCTCTCGGTTGGGGCCGGGACTTGTTTTGGACGGCATTCGGCGTGCTGGCGGTCGGGTCGATGATCGCCGAGGGCTACCTGTTGGTCGTCTACTCGGCCACGGCCCTGGGCACCGGTGTGCTGCGGGCGCTTCACGACACGTCCGGCATCGGGACGGTGCTGTCCGGCACGCGGTTTGGGTCGCTGATCCAGTATCGCGGGGCCCTGCTGTTCGTGTTGTTCGCGCTCGGGGCCTGGCAGTTCCTCGACGAGTTCGGCAGTTCAGCGACGCCGCGTCCGCCCTCGCCGACCGGCAAGCCGCTGCCCGGGGCGATGATGGCGCTCGCCATCATCGGGGTGCTGTGGGGGCTTTCCTCCCAGGGGCATGCCTCGCAGGCGCCGGCGCACCTCGTCCAGGAGTTGGCCGACGTCGTCCACCTCGGCGCAGCGGCGATCTGGATTGGCGGACTCGCGCTGACGCTCCTGGTGGTCTGGCGACTCCCTAAGGCCGTCCCTGGCGCCGGGGTGGCGGTGGCGACCGACGTGCTCGCCCGGTTCTCGCGCGTGGCACTGGTCAGCGTCGCCGCGGTGGTGCTCACCGGCATGATCCGCAGCTTCGGTGAGCTGTCGGCGCCGAACCAGCTCTGGACGACCACCTACGGACAGCTGATCCTCCTGAAGGTCGGGCTGCTCGGGGTGGCTGGCCTCGTGGCGTTACGCAATCGGCGCATCACGTTGACGATCGAGCGCCGCACGGCCACTCAGGCCAAGGCGCTCGCGACGGTCCGCAATGCGGCCGTGCTCGAACTCGCGATCGCCGTCGCGATCGTCCTCGTCGCGGCCCTCCTGGTCGCCGAAGTTCCCGGCCGGATTACCTGACCCGCCGCTATTGCCGCCGTCCGAACGACGGACCCGGGTCTCCGTACCGGTACGGTCCCCCATGTCCGCCGTGCGGGGTGGCGAACCCCCGCCCCTGCCCGAATCCCGCGGGCAGCGTCGTCCCCACGTTCGCGAACGCGAGCATCGCCAGCACCAGCGCAATCGCCGACAGCGCGACGGCCGCCATCCAGCCGAACCGCTCGCCCCAGGCTTCGACCCGGGCGCCGCGGCCGGCAGCCGCCGCCGGCACGTCGACTGCGGCCGGCGCCGCGCCAGCTCCAGCGGGCAGGCCCGCAAGCTCGACCGTGTCGTGGTGCTGGGCGCCCCGTAGGCGCCGCTGTTCCTCCCATGCCATCTGCCCCGCCCTTTCCCGGCGACAATCACGCGTACCCCAAAACTGTTGCGGGGCTCACTGAGAATCTCCTGAGATCAGTGCGGTGCGAACTGCTTCGGCGGTGAGGGGGCTGGCTCGTCGGTGGGCACGTCCGGCGGAAGCGGGTCGCCGTGGAGGTATTCGGCGGCGTAGGTCACGATTTCCTTGATGATCACGACCATCGGGATCGACAGCAGCACGCCGGCGACTCCGGCGACCGCCTCACCGATCAACAGCCCGAAGATCACGACGAGCGGGTGAACGCCAACCGCGCTGCCCATGATGTTCGGGACGACGACATGGCCTTCCAGCTGTTGGATCACGACGAACGCGATCACCACCGAGATCACCGCGATCGGCGAGGTCACGAGCGCGAGAAGCACCGGCGGGAGCGCGCCGAGAATCGGTCCGACATACGGGATGAACTCCGCAAAGAAGACCCAGACGCCGAAGATCACGGCAAACGTCTCGCCGGGCGGGAAGATCCCGAAGACCCCAAGCAGATACATCGCCACTCCGGACGACACACCGATGATCAGGGAGATCAATACCTGTGCCTTGATGTACGAGACCAGCGTGCGCTCGGTCCGACGCAGCAGCGCCGAGGCGCCCGGGCCACCCAGGCGCTCGGCAAACCTGACGATCCGCGACGCGTCGAGCAACATGTAGATCGTCGCGACGAGAACCACGATCAGCGACACGAGGAAGCTCAGCACGCTCAGGCTGTAGGACAGCACGTTGTTGGAGAGCCGGTTCACCCAGTGTTGAAGGCCCGCGACCCCCTGGTTGAGATGCTGGCGAACCTTGATCTTGATCCCGTGGGAATCGAAGAAGTGCTGGATGCTGTCGATCCGGTGGTTTGCCTGCGTGGTGTAGGTCGGCAGATTGTGCTGGACGACGTGCACCTCGCTGCGGATCGGGTCCACCAGCAAGGCAATCGCGCCCCCGACCACGACCACGACGCCGAACAGCAACACGAACACCGCGAGCCCGCGGCTGATCCCCAACCGGCGCAGCTGGCGGACGGCCGGGTTCAGCAGCATCGCCAGGACCACCGACACCGCGAACAGGATGATGACGCCGCCCAAGGCGTGGCCGATGATCCACACCGCGACCAGTGCGCCAACGACGACCAAGACGATCGCCCACGGCGGCGTTGGCTCTCGCTCGTTCATCTCCATGCCCAATCGTAGCCCAGGACCGTAGGCCGCCACATCCGCGCGGTCGACGCCGTCCAGAGCCGATGGCGGGTGTCGATCTCATCCGGCACACCTGACAGATCCGCCATTGTGGCGGATTCCCCTGCAACCCCCGCTTTCGCAGGTGTGAGGACCAGCTCAGGGGTGGGTCGCCGCGGGACGCGTCATCGCACGTCGCAGACCCCCATGCGCGGGGGCGTTTCCGGTCAGGTGCAGGGCAAAACCCGAGCTGTGGGGCCGACGCGCGCGAGAACGAGCGCACCTCTCTACAATCCCCGCAGGACAAAACGCAATTGGGGGCGCCAGATGGGGAAATTCGCGGACGAAGTCGCGTTGACTGATCGCTACATGAACAGCGAGCG
>JADGPF010000098.1 GCA_017882585.1 Thermoleophilia bacterium | reverse complement strand
GTCGGCGCCGCAGCGGCGATCGCCTGCTACGTGCTCGCCAACGTCAGGTGATGCACTCGACGAAGATCTCGTAAGAGACGATCCCGGACCCCGACGCAAGGAAGTGGACCGTCCAGCCGGTTGGGGCGATGTTGTCGCCTGACGGATATGGCTCGGTCCCGATCACCACGCCCTGGGATTGGTCGAGGATGCGTCCCCCACCGCCGGTCGCCGCGCCGGCCGGACAGACGACATGTTGGCTAACTTCGAGTCCGGCCGCACCCTGGAACGAGTCCGAGACCAGGTGCGTGGTGACGTGCGCCGAGCCCGAGCCGGCCGGTCCCGGCGGTCCGGTCGGTCCCGCCGGGCCGCTGGTGCCGGTTGGCCCCGGCGGTCCGGTATTGCCTGCGCTCCCCTTCGACCCTGTGGGCCCGGGCGGGCCCGGGAACCCGGGGTTGCCCTGGGGGCCGGCAGGCCCCGTCGGTCCGATCAAGCCTGATCCGCCCCCGCCCCCGCCCCCGCCCCCAGACCCCTGACCCATCGTCAGGACCTGGTTTTGGAGGTTGGTCAGCAGTCCGGCATCAGCCCCCAGCTGTGCGTTCAGGCCCTGGATCTGCTGCGACGCGCCGGAGAGCTGACCCGTGAGCGATCGTACGCTGGACTGCAGGGAGGTGACCTTGGACTGCAAGGAGGTGACGGTCGACAACGGCGCGTATTTGACGGGCTTGGGCTTGGGCTTCGGCTTCGCCTTGGCCAGTGCGATCGCGCCGGAGCCGACGAGCGTCAGCGGCACGACGGCGACGGCCAGGCTCGTCGCGATGACGACCATCCGTCGCCGGGAGGAACGGCGGCGTTCGCGGTAATGGTCGGGCATCGTGCGCGGCTCCTCGAGATCGGTCTCGAGTCAATCATCGGCATTCGGCCCGCAAACCCTTACGCTGGCCCGGCGCCGTCCGTGCTGGTTGCCGACAGCGGAACATCGTGGCGATCGAGCACCGCTGCGCGTGCCCGCGCATTCGCCGCCAGCGCCGCCTGGCGCTCGCCGGGCCCCAGGGCCTCGGTACGCAGCATCCGCGACTCGAGCTCAAGCGCGGTCAGGACCTCCCGCCGCGCTTGCTCGGGGCTCGTGGCGGCTCCCACCAGTCCCGGCGCGGCGTCAGTCAGGCCCAGGTACGTCTCGAGCGCGGCGGCACGCAACGCACCGGAGGGGTGCTGCGGGATCGCGTAGCGGGCCGCCATCAGCTCGCGCTCCCACGAGCCCACACTGCGCCGATAGCGTTGGACGCCGGCGGCAGCCGTGGAGGCCAGGGCAGCCGTCACGCCCCCGGCGCGGCGCGAAACATCGGCAAGCACGCTGACAAGGCGCGCGCGCGTCGCCGCGTTGGCCGGGTCGGTGAGCCACGCACGCGCCGCACGCACCAACGCGTCGGCGGCATCCGGGCCGAGCTGCGTGGCGACGCGCCGGACAAGGCGCAGCAGGGCCTCGGTCATCGGCGTACCGGGGACCCCCATAGATGGCACATCGCGTTATCGCGCTCCCGCGGCATCAAGGGCGGCGATGTCGTGGTCGGTCAGGCGCACCGCGGCGGCGTCGGCAAGTTCGGCGACCTGCGCGGTCGAGGTCGCACTGACGACCGGAGCGGAGATGCCGGGCCGGTGCTGCAGCCAGGCGATCGCGACCTGGGTCTGGGATACCCCGTGGCCGGCGGCGATACGGTCGACGACCTCCAGCATTCCCCATCCGCGTGCGTTCATGTAGTCGCGCTCCACGCCCGCCGCGCGACCGCTGGTCGGGATCGGCTGGTCGGGCCGGTACTTTCCCGACAGGAAGCCGCGCGCCAGGGCGAAGTACGGAGCGACGCCGAGCCCATGCTCACGGCACGCCTGCTCGAGTGGGCCTATGTAGTCGTCGCGGTCGAGCAGGTTGAAATGCGGCTGGTGCACCGAGAACGCGACCA
Source organism: Thermoleophilia bacterium (assembly GCA_017882585.1). Lineage (GTDB taxonomy): Bacteria > Actinomycetota > Thermoleophilia > Miltoncostaeales > Miltoncostaeaceae > CAITWD01. The sequence goes on along the minus strand of JADGPF010000098.1, from coordinate 4,020 downwards.
GGCCCTGCGCGCTGCTCGCGTCGAGGGCGGCGCCCAGACGCTCGGCGCTGTAGTTCGACGATCCGACGGCGCGGACGAGCCCCTCGCGGACAAGTTCGTCGAACGCAGCCATCGTCTCGGTGAGCGGCGTCGCCGCATCGTCTTCGTGGGCGTAATAGAGGTCGATCGTATCGATCTGCAGCCGGGACAGGGACCCCTCGACGCCGCGGCGAATGTGGTCTCGCGACAGGCCCTTCTCAAACGCGCCCGAGGCCATTCCGACCTTCGTCGCGATCACCACGCGGTCCCGGGTCCCGCGCTCGGCAAGCCAGCGGCCAATGATCGTCTCGGACTCGCCACCCTCGTTTCCCGGCACCCATCCGGAATAGTTGTTGGCGGTGTCGATGAAGTTGCCGCCGAGCTCAACGAACCTGTCGAGCACGGCGAACGACGCGTCGAGGTCGGCCGTCCAGCCGAACACGTTGCCCCCCAGGCAGATCGGGGAGACGTCAAGCCCGCTGTTGCCGAGCGGGCGGCGCGATGCCAAAGGGCCGGTCATGAGTCCTCCGTCGGGAACAGCAGGGGTTCAAGGCCACGTGTGAGGCCGGGTCGATCGGCGACGCTGCGCACGGCGAGGATGACCCCAGGCATGAAACTCTCACGCGAGAGCGAGTCGTGGCGAATCGTCAGCGTTTCCCCGAGCCCACCCAGGATGACCTCCTGGTGGGCGACGAGCCCGGGGAGGCGCACCGAATGGATGACCGGGTCGCCCTCCATCAGCGCGGCGGTGCGCAGGGCGGTGCCCGACGGCGCATCGAGCTTCTGGTCATGGTGGAGCTCGATGATTTCGGCCCGCGCCATGTGACGCGACGCCTCGGCGGCGAAGCGCATCATCAAGACCGCTCCGACGGCGAAGTTGGGCGCGATCACGGCGTTCGCGGTCCCGGCCACGGCGCGCGCGCGGATGTCCTCGAGCTGATCGTCGGTCAGGCCGGTGGTTCCGATGACGGCATGCACCCCGGCGGCCAGATACGCGCAGGTGTTTGCGAATACCGACGCTGGCTGGGTGAAATCGACGGCGACGTCGATGCCACCCGCGGCCAGCGCCGACGCGACATCGACAAACGTGCCGGGTCCGCGCGCGAGGGCCGGATCGACCCGGCCAGCGACTTCCATCCCCGGCGCTGCGGTCACCGCAGCGACGACCGCACCACCCATGCGCCCGCCGGCTCCCGCCACCATCACGCGAATCATCGCGCGAGCGCCCCCGCGTCGAGGTCGAGCGGCGCCGCGTCCGCTAGGTGCGGTGTCACCTTCGCGATGCCGGCGCGGATCAGATCAACGTTGGGTCCCACGGCGGCAACGCTCATGTCGTCAGGCTGCCAGAACTCGCCCGCAAGCGCCTGGATGTCCGACGCCTGGACTGCCTCGACGCGTTCGATGATGTCGTCGATGGTCAGCAGCTCCGTGTCCGTGACGACCGCCCGCCCGAGACGGTTCATGCGTGTGCCGGGAGACTCTGTGCCCAGCACGAGCCGTCCCTTGAGGTGGTCCTTCGCGCGTCGCAACTCGGTATCAGCGACCGGGTTGTCGCGCAGCTTGCGCAACTCGGTCTGGATGATCGAACAACAGGTCGCCAGGTTGTCTTCGCGCGTGCCGAGATGCACGACCACCTGTCCGGCATCCGCGTAGCCGGCGGTATAGCTGCCGACCGAGTAGGCAAGCCCGCGCTTCTCGCGGACCTCCTGGAACAGCCTGCTGCTCATGAGTCCGCCCAACATCGTGTCCAGGACCGCCTGAGCGTGCCGGCGCGGATCCGACCGCGTCAGGCCCGGCCCCCCAATGCACAAGTGGACCTGTTCGGTCGGCTTCTGAAGCAGGGCGACCTGCGATCCAGCGTGATGCGCCGGGACCGGCGGCTCAGGCGGCCCGCCTCCGGGTAGGTCCGCCAACAGCGCATCGGCGAGCGCGAGGAGGGCGTCGTGGTCGACGTTGCCGGCGGCCGCGACGACCATGTTCGGCGCGCGGTAGTGGTTGGCGTGGTAGGAGGCGATCTCCGGCTTGGGGATGTTCGCCACGACCTCAGCGGTACCGATCACGGGCCGACCGAGGGGCTGGTCCGGGAAGATCGCGCGGGCGAGCAGGTCGTGGACCTGATCCTCGGGATCATCGGCGTACATCGCGATCTCCTCGCAGACCACCTCGCGCTCCTGATCGAGCTCCGCGAAGGTGGGACGCACGAGCATGTCGGCGATGACTGGCACGCCGCGCTCGAGGATCTCATCGAGCACGCGGATGTAGACCACGGTGTAGTCGCGCCCGGTGGCAGCGTTGACCTCGCCGCCGAAGCCATCGAAGATTTGTGCAATCTGCTCGGCGGTGTACTGCGGGGTGCCCTTGAACAGCAGATGTTCAAGGAAGTGCGAGACGCCCGCCTGAGCGGGCGTCTCAAACCGTGAACCCACACCGATCCAGATGCCGAGTGCCACGGAGCGGACACCCGACATCGGCTCGCTGACGACGCGCAGACCGCGGGATGTCGTATCCAAACGGGGACGGTCGCCGGCCACGGTTATTCCTCTTCGGTCAGCCGACGGCGCCGGCGGCGAGGCGGACGCGTCTGGCCCGCCTCGATCACGGCATCTTCCTCGCCGGCGTCGAGTCCGTCGCCGGGCACCGGCTCGCCGACATCCTCGAGGCCGATGATGCGCAGGCCGACGCGCCCGCGGGCCTTGTCGACCTCGACGACCCGGACATCGACCACGTCACCGCGGTTGATGACGTCCTCGACCTTGTCGACGCGGCCGCTGGACAGATTCGAGATGTGCAGCAGGCCGTCGACGCCCTTGGTGAGTTCGACGAACGCGCCGAAGGTCGTCGTCTTGACGACCTTGGCGCCGTTGAACACATCGCCGACCTCGACGTCCTTGGTCATGGCGCGGATCATCTCCACGCACGCCTTGGCCTTGACACCTTCGACGCCGTACACGCTGACCGTGCCGTCGTCTTCGATCGAGATCTCGACGTTGTACTCCGCCTCCAGGCCACGGATGGTCTCCCCGCCCTTGCCGATGACCGTGCCGATCCGCTCGGGATCGATCTTGATCGCGGTGATGCGGGGCGCGAAGTCCGAGAGCTCCTCGCGCGGCCCGGAGATGGCGGTCTCCATAATCCCGAGGATGTGCAGCCGACCGCGGCGAGCCTGCTCGAGCGCGTCCTGAAGGATCTGGAACGTCACGCCGCTGATCTTGATGTCCATCTGCAGCGCGGTGATGCCGGACTCGGTCCCGGCGACCTTGAAGTCCATGTCGCCGAGGTGGTCCTCGTCGCCCTGGATGTCGGGGAGGATGACGTAGTCGTCGCCCTCGCGGATCAGGCCCATCGCGATGCCGGCGACCGGCCGCGTGATCTTCACGCCGGCGTCCAGGAGTGCGAGCGTCGAGCCGCACACCGATGCCATCGACGACGATCCGTTGGACTCGAGGGTTTCCGAGACCAGCCGCAGCGTGTACGGAAATTCGGTCTCGTCCGGGATCATCAGTACCAGGGCCCGCTCGGCAAGCGCGCCGTGGCCAATGTCGCGGCGCTTGGGCCCGCGCATAAAGCCGGTCTCGCCGACCGAGAACGGCGGAAAGTTGTAGTGGTGGATGTAGCGCTTGGTCGTCTCGATGCCGATGCCGTCGATGCGCTGCGCGTCCTTGAGCGTGCCCAGGGCCAGGACGGTCAGTACCTGCGTCTCACCGCGGGTGAACAGCCCCGAGCCGTGGGTCCGCGGGGTCACGCCAACCTCGACGGAAATCGGGCGGATCTCATCGCTGGAGCGCCCATCGGGACGGTGCTTGTCGACGGCGATGCGGCGACGGATGATCGTCTTCTCCAAGCGGTCGAATGCGCGATTCAGCGACGCGCGATCCTCGGGCGTGGGCTCCTCGCCGAGCACGGCCTCGGCAGCGGCGACGCGGACGTCGGCGACCTTGTCGCGGCGCTCGAGCTTGCCCTGCTCCAGGGTTGCCTCCTCGAGCTGGTCGAGCACGGCGGCCT
>JADGPF010000017.1 GCA_017882585.1 Thermoleophilia bacterium | reverse complement strand
GTGTCGCCCCAGCGCAGAACCGCATGGGCACCGCGTTGCTGGGGGTCCGCCCAGCGCCGGCCCTGGTCATCGGCGAAGTAGGCGCGCGCGCGCCGGAGGGCGGCATCGCCGTCCTCGGTTCCCTCGGCCGACAGCCACGCGACGTCATCGCGCAGGAGCGCCGCCATCGCGTCGGGATCGCGCATCGCCAGCGCGCGCACGAGTGCGGCGACCGTCGGGCGGGCTGCGGCTTCACGCTCGACATTGGTCGGGTGTCGTCGGTCGTCGGCCATGGTGGTGGTCTCCCGGACTGGTGGTGTGGCCCACTGGCGCACGGTGACGGCCCCGCGGACGCCGGTGACGGTGGCGATAGCCTATGCGCTGTGAGCGAAGAACCCACGGACCCTCGGCGGCACGTGCATGCCGACGGCTCCGTCCATGTCCCTGCGCACCGGCCCGATGGGCATCAGCATGGCCACGGGGGTCACGGGCACTCGCACGGACGGATCGATCCCAGCATTCTGCGCTCCCGTGACGGCATCCGTACCGTGCTGATCAGTCTCGGCGTCCTCACGGTGGCGGCGCTGATCCAGCTCGCCGTCTTCTGGCTCTCAGGGTCGGTGGCCCTGCTTGCCGACCTCATCCACAATTTCGGCGACGCACTGACGGCGGTTCCGCTCGGCATCGCATTCGCGACCAAATCGCTGCGCGGCGAGCGCTGGGCAGGTCTGACCATCGTCGCGGTGATCCTCACGTCCGCGATCATCGCCGGGTTCGAGGCGATTCAGCGCCTGATCTCACCGCAGCACCCGACGCACCTTCTCGCGTTGGCAATCGCGGGTCTCGTGGGAGTCGCGGGAAACGAGATCGCCGCCCAGTTCCGCTTGCGCGGCGGGCGGCGGATCAACAGCGCCCCGCTGATCGCCGACGGCAAGCATGCGCGCGTCGACGGTCTCGTCTCGGCCGGCGTGATCGCCAGCGCGATCGCCGTGGCGATCGGGATCCCGATCGCCGACCCGCTGATCGGTCTCGCGATCTCGTGCGTGTTGATCAAAGTCACCTGGGATTCCTGGCGGATCCTCCGTCGGGACACCGAGACCGCGCGGCCCGCCGCGCACGGGGGCGACGCATCCGCCTAGGCCCCGCGGCGGTGCTTGTGCCGGGACGCGAGCCGATCGATCTCAAGGGCGACGCCGACCGCGTCGGCCTTGACTTCCCCGACGGCCTTATCGGCGACGTGCCACGACTCCCGCGACAGATACGCAAGCCGCGCGCCGCTGTCGGGCATGTCCACGCTGTGGCGTGCCTGGCTCGTCAATGCCTGCAGGATCTCCCGAGTCTCATCGGCGCTCCAGACGACGGGGCGGCCGGGAATCTCCATGTTCCGGGCGATCAGCCACCAGCAGAACCCGATCAGCGGCAGTTTCGCAAGGACGACGAAGATCACGAGCCACGCGACCTTGAGCCCAGAGTTGTTGGTGAACAACTCGATGAAGATCATGAAGCCCGTGCCGAAGATGGCGAAGAAGATGAGCGTCGCCATGGTGATGGCCATGCGGCGCATGCGCACGCGCCCGTTGGGCTGAAAGTAGAAGTCGTTCACCACGCGATCCACATCTGTCGCCGGCCGGAACTGTCGCTACCGCCTGCGTCGATCTTGCCACACGGTTCCCGCGGCGGACCGTCCACGCACCCATGCGGTGGCCAATCCGCGACAATTCGCTAGCTCACTGCTATAATCGCCGCCGCGAGCCGCGAGGGCGCCTCGAGCGGCACCAGGTGGCCGGCCGCGGACACGGTTGTGACCGATGCGTCCGGCCACACCTGGCCGACCAGCCCGGGGTCTGCCCAGCTATCGGCGTCCCCGACGACGACACGGCAGTCCACCCCGCGGGTGCGCGCCAGCGCGACGTCGACGAGGACCGCAGCGCGGACTGTCCAGCCCTCGTGGTCAAGCCGCGCAAACCGGTCGCGCGCATAGCGGGCCGCCCACGTGTCGGCGGCGAGCGTCACCGCCCGCAGCTGGCGCGCAAGGACGTCCGCGCCGGGGACCGGTCCCGTCTCCACCGGCCGCGGCCCGACAAAGGTGATGCGCGTGATGCGATCGGCGTGGGCGTCGGCAAGGGCACAGGCGAGTGCCGCACTGGAGCCCTGCACGACGACCTCCACCCGCGCCAGCCCACGGTCATCCAGCACGCCGAGCAGGTCTGCGACGAGATCGTCGACACCGGCCGGCGCAGGTGCGCCGACGGCCGCCCCCGCGCCCCGCAGATCGGGCGCAACGCCGTGGTGGCCGTCCGGCAGTTCCCGCATCAGGTCACGCCACATGCGTCGGTCAAGCTCGGGCGCGTGGAGGAACAAGGTCCCGTCGGCACCCTCCCCGACCTCTGCCACCAGCGTGTCATGGTCTGCCAGCCCGACCTCAATGGCCGGTAGCGGCAACGGCAGTCCGCGCTCATCGAGGATCGTACGGACGGCGCGAAGCGCGTTGAGCGCCCGGGGGAACCCCGCATATGGGGCGACCTGCTCACAGAGCTGAATGAGCTCCTCCGGATCCGCCCCGCACGCCAACGCCGCCGGGACGTGCACACCCAACTGGTTGTCGGCACCTCCGATTGCGGCCAACACCGCCACTGTCAGCAGCTCACGCTCGCGCGCAGGCAGGCCGGAGTGCGAGAACACGTCGGCGAAGATGAACTGCTCGACGCCGGCCGCGAGCACCGGCGAGGCCTCACGCACCCGTCCGGTCGCGACGGGCCCCTTCCCCGCCGTGGCACGCGAAAACTCCCGGCGACCGATCTCCGCGCGATTCACCTCGTGCTCCTTGTTCGATGCGTATCCGGTGGTGCGGCGCCCGCAGGGACGAGGCGGTCCATCAGGCGAGCACGCGCACGTGCTGCCAGCGGATAAACGCCTCGAGGCCGGGACGGCCGAGCTCGCACCCGATGCCCGACCCACGCCAGCCGGCGTACGGGGCGTACGGGACGACCACGCGCCAGCCGTTGATCACGACGGTGCCACACTCGATGGCGTGGGCGACGTCGATCGCACGGCGCAGATCGTGGCCGCAGACGTATCCCACCAGCCCGTAGTCGGGTCGGTTCGCTTCGGCGATCGCGTCGTCGAGCGCCGCGTACGGCATCACCGCGACAATCGGCGTAAACGGCTCTTCGTCGACCAGTCGTACGCCCGGACCGGCTCCGGTCACGAGGGCAGGCGCCACGCGGGCGCCCCCAAGGTCCTCGCCCCCCTCAACCGTGGCGCCCTTGGCCCGCGCGTCGGCCAGCAGGTCCCGGTGACGGACCAGACCGCGGTCGGTGGCCATCGGGCCGAGGGCGACCTCGGCCACCCGGGTCCGGAACTTCTCCAGGAAGGCCTGCTCGAGGGCCCGCGGGACCAGCACGCGGTTGACCGAATAGCACGCCTGGCCTGCGTTCGCGTAGCCCTGTGAGATGGCGACGTCGACCGCGATCTCCAGATCCGCGTCGTCAATGACGACCAGCGGACCGTGACCACCAAGCTCAAGGCTGAGGGCCTTCAATCGCGGCGACGCCCATCCCGCGATGATCTCGGCGACCCGGCGCGAGCCCGTGAATGCGACCTTGTCGACGCCCGGATGGGTCGCAAGCGCCTCGCCGACGAGCGGCCCATCGCCGGTCAGGCAACTGACGATCCCGGGCCCCAGACCGGACTGGTTGGCGACCTCGCATACCGCGCGTGCGGCCAGCGGCGCCTCCTGCGCCGGTTTGACGACGACGCAGCAGCCCGCCGCGAGCGCCGGTGCCAGTTTCCAGATCACGAGCGCCACGGGGAAGTTCCACGGCGTGATGGCCGCGACGACCCCGATCCCGTCGGGTCGGACCTCGCTGCCGCGTCCGCCCCCGCCGGCGGGTAGGAAGGCGCTCCACAGGCGTTCGGCCTCGCCGGCGAAGTGATGCACGACCTCGCACCCGCGCGCGACCTCGGCCTGGGCCTCGCCGAGCGGCTTTCCCTCCTCGCGGTGAATCAGCTCGGCGATCCGCCCGGCTTCGGCATCGAGCGCTCGCGCGAACCGGGCGATCGCCTGGCCGCGCTCGACCGGCGACGTGGCGCGCCACGCGGCCACGGCAGCCCGGGCGGCATGGACCGCGCGGTCGACGTCACCCGGCGACGCCGCGGCGACCTGGGCAAACGCCGCACCGGTACCGGGGTCGGTGACATCCATCCATTCGGCAGTTGCGACCTCGGCCCCGTCGATGATCAGCCCGTGGCGCGGGAGCACAGCGCTCATACGACCGCTCCTTCCATGCCGCGGTCATACGTGTCCGGGGTGACACCCTGCTCGCGCAGCTCCACCTTGCGCACGCGCTCGGTGGGCGTCTTGGGCAGGTGTTCCATGAACCGGATGTACCGCGGGATCGCGAAGTGCGGCATCTTGGGCTCGAGGTAGTTCGCGAGCTCCCGCGGGGTGAGGGCGCCCGAGCGCGTCACGACGCAGATCAGGATCTCATCCTCGGCCGATGCCCCCTCATGGGCGTGGACCCCGATCGCTGCGGCCTCCAGGACCTCTGGGTGCGACATGACCGTGCGCTCCACCTCGACCGAGCTGACGTTTTCCCCGCGTCGGCGGATGTAGTCCTTGAGGCGATCCTTGAAGTACAGGTAGCCCTCGTCGTCCATCTCGCCGAGGTCGCCGGTGTGCAACTTGAGATTTCGGAAGTCCTCGGCCGTCTTCTCGGGCATGCCGACGTACGCCCGCATAACGATGTTTGGCAGCTTCATGTCCACGACGATCTCGCCCTGCAGGCCGCTCGCAAGCGGTCGGTCGGTCCCCGGCTCCACAACGGTGACCTCAAAGCCCGGTGTGGCGATTCCACAACTTCCCGGACGCGGCTCGGCACCTGGCGGGTGATAGGTCACCATCCCGGTCTCGGTCAGGCCGTATCCCTCGATGAAGCGGATCCCGAACCGCTCCTGGAAGTCCCAATAGATGTCCTTCGGCGCCGGCATGGCCATGATCCTGGTGACCTTGTGTGCGCGATCGAGGCCCGAGGACTCGGTGTTCCAGATGAAGTAGTTGATCGCCGAGACCGTGTTCAACAGCGTTGCCTGGCATTCGGTCACCGACGTCCAGAACCGCGTCGAGGAGTACCGGGTGTCGAACTGGATCCGGGCACCGGCAATCATCGCCGGGAACGCCCCAAGCACCTGCGCGTTGGAGTGGAACAGCGGCAGGCAGGAGTACAGGACATCGTCCGCGGTGACCTCGCAGACCTCACAGTACGTTCGGCCGGAGAAGTAGTCCGAGGCGTGTTGCTTGATGACGCCTTTGCTGCGGCCGGTCGTCCCCGAGGTGAACATGATCCGTGCATCACCCGTCCAGCTCAGCACGATCCCAGGATCGTGGTCGTCGACGTTGCCGAGGAATTCCTCATAGGTCTCCCACGGGCGGCGCGGGTCGGGCCCGTGCGCGGCCTCGGTCGGCACGACCACGACACGCTCGAGCAACGGCAGGTCGTCCATGACTGCATCCAGTTCGGCGAGAAACGCGTCCGCGATGATCAGCATCCGCGCCTTGGGCAGGCTGATCGCCCAGGACAGGAAGTCGCCCCGATACGCGGTGTTGATCGGGCATTGGGTCGCGCCGGAACTGAGGATCCCGAACCAGATCTCCAGGTGAGGCTCCATGTTGGGCAGTTGCGTGGCCACGACGTCGCCGAGACCCAGACCGTGGGCGCCAAGCGCGTTGGCGACGCGGTTGCTGCGACCAAGCATCTGCGCGTAGCTGATCCATTCGCCGTGCTGGAAGCGGAAGTAGGGTCGGTCGGGGTGTTCCTCGGCCCGTGTCCGAAGGATGCTCGGCAGCACCCAGTCCTCGGGGTTCTCCCGCCGGTACCAGTCGCTCCACTCGCCCCGACCCGCTCGCTGGCTCACTCCGCCTCCCGACCCATCTGGGGCGCCGCGCAGACCGCGTGGGGTCGCGCGCCAGCCCGGTCGACTTCGTGGCACACGCTACAGAGTCCCCTCGTGCGGTTGCCAGTCGCCGGGCACCATTCTGCGGGCGCATTTGGCAGGACCCGCCGCCGACCCGGCGAACCTTGCTGACAGCCGGACGGCCAGGCCCCGAGATGCGCGCATCCGCCATGCCGCCGGCGGCCCCGATGAGCGTCGATATCCGCACCCTCGAATCCACCGATCCCCCGCCCGATGCCCGCGTGCGCTCGCCTGCGGGCATGGTCTGGGCACGCTTTCGGGTCAACCGTGGCGGCATGGTCGCGCTGGTCTTCCTGGTGGCGCTGGCCGCTTTGGCGATCGCCGCACCGCTGGTCGCCGATCTGGTCGGCCACGGTCCCAACGACCTGTACCGAACGACCATGGTCGACATCTACGGGCTTCCCAAGGGCCCAAACGCCAGTTTCTGGTTCGGGGCAGACAGCGCCGGGCGAGACCTGTTCGTGCGGGTGATCTACGGCGCGCGCGTGTCGCTGCTGGTCGGCGTCGTCGCGACGGCGATCGCGGTCGTGATCGGCGTCGTGCTGGGACTGATCGCCGGCTACCGCGGCGGCGCACTCGACACGTTGTTCTCGCGCATGTCCGACGTCGTGCTCGCGATGCCGTTACTGCTGTTTGCGATCGGAATCTCGAGCGCATGCTCGACGACCCCGCAGGGCTGTGTGGCCGGCACGCTGACCCCCGGAGTCAACCTCGTGATCGTCATCATCGCGATCTTTTCCTGGCCGGCGATGTTCCGGATCGTGCGGGCGACGACCCTCTCGATGCGCGAGTCAACGTTCATCGAGGCGAGCCGGGCAATCGGAATGCGTGAACGAAACATCATGTTTCGAGAAGTTCTGCCGAATCTCTTATCACCGGTAGTCGTCTACGCGGCGCTGCTGATTCCCCAAAGCATTCTCTTCGAGGCCTATCTGTCGTTTCTCGGCCTCGGCGTGCCCGACTCGACCCCGTCATGGGGCGGGATGCTCGATCAGGCGAGCCAGTTGTTCACCGTTGCATGGTGGTTGATGGTTTTTCCAGGCATTTTCCTGCTCGCAACGATTCTCGCGTTCAACGTCGTCGCAGACGGACTGCGGGACGCATTCGACCCCCGGGCCTCGGAATGACCCGGTAATGAAAGGCTTGAGTATGAGACCGATGAAATCCCGCTTGACGGCACTCGGACTGGGGCTCTGCGTCGGCGGTGCTGCGGTGCTGCTCGCCGCGTGCGGGAGCTCGTCCTCGAGCACCTCCTCGGGCACGCGCGGCGGGACCTACCGCGTCGAGGCCACGGACTTCGGTTTCTCCAACAACTTTGATCCGACCGGCGAGTACACGACCAATGCCTGGGGCATGTACCGCGGCCTGTTGATCCGTACGCTGGTCGGCTACAAGATGACCGCCGGCGCTGCGGGCAACCAGTTGGTCCCCGACCTGGCGACCAGCGTCCCCACGGCGACCGACGGCGGGCTGACCTGGACGTTCACGCTCAAGTCGGGCGTGCGCTACGCACCCCCGGTCAACCGGGTCATCACGTCGCACGACATCGTCACCGCCTTTGAGCGCATCGCCAAACCGGCGCTGGCCGCCCAGTACGGCTTCTACTACACGACGATCGCCGGCATGGACACGTACGCATCCGGCAAGGCGAAGACCATCTCGGGGATCACCACCCCCAACAACCAGACGGTCGTCTTCCACCTGACCACGCCGACCCCGGACTTCCTGTACCGGCTCAGCCTGCCGGCGGCCGGACCGATTCCCCAGGAAGTGAGCAAGTGCTTCACGACCCCGGGCGGTTACGGACGTGATGTGGTCTCAAGCGGCCCCTACATGATCCAGGGCAGTGACAAGGTCAACATCGCCAGCTGCAGCACGATCCAGCCGATGGCGGGATTCGACCCGTCCAGCAAGCTGATCATGGTCCGCAACCCGAACTACAACCCCTCGACCGACAGCACCTCGATGCGCACAGCGCTGCCGAATGAGTTCGCGTTCACGATCAACTCCAACCAGGCCGACATCTTCAACCGCATCAAGGCCGGCCAGGCTGACGACTCGCTCAACGCACCACCGGCGAGTGCGGTCGCGACGCTCGTGGCCAGTAACCAGAAGCAGCTCATCAAAACCGGAGGAGCGGACGCCACCAAGTACATCTCGATGAACCTCACCCAGGCGCCGTTCGACGACATCCACGTACGCAAGGCCGTCAACCTGATCATGGACAAGGCCGGGCTACAACAAGCCAACGGCGGCCCGCTGTTCGGTTTGATTGCCACCCATATCGTCCCCGACACCATGTACAACAACGACCCGGCGATCACGGGCTACAACCCCTACCCGTCGGCCAACAACGCGGGTGACCTCGCCGCGGCACAGGCGCAGATGCGCCAGTCGAAGTACGACCCCAAGCAGGACGGGCTCTGCGACACGTCCGCATGCAAGAACGTCTTTACGATCGCGGTGAACACCAGCCAGGACCTGAACGAGATCCCGGTCGTCCAGAGCGCGCTCGCCAAGCTCGGCATCACGCTCAATATCCGACAGCTGACGCCGTCGGCCGCATCCGGGGTCGTCAGCACGGTCAGCAGGAACGTGCCGCTCGCGCTGAGCCAGGGCTTCGCCAAGGATTACGCCGATCCGTCGACGTTCATGGTCCTGTTCGAGTCGTCGAGCATCGCACCGACGGGGAACGTCAACGCGTCGCTCGTCGGTCTCACCCCGGCGCTCGCACAGCAGCTCGGGGTCACGATCCCCAAGGGCGACGTCATCCCGAGCGTCGACGCCCAGGCCGCCGCCTGCGGCAAGATCCCGACCGGCAACGCACGGACCACGTGCTACATCAACCTCGACAAGTACCTCATGGAAAACGTCGTGCCGTGGGTGCCGTACCTGAGCCTCAACCAGGTGCACATGATCAGTCCTGCGGTCACCACCTGGGACTACGACCAGTCCAGCGACACCACCGCGTACTCGCATGTCGCGGTGAACCCCGCCAAGCAGTCCTAGCGGGCAACCGTCGCCGCGTCCGGGCCGGAATCGGTCCGGGCGCGGCGAACAGGTCTCTGCCATGGGTCGCTACATCCTCCGCCGGCTGATGTGGACCGTTGTCGTCGTCATCATCGTCACGTTGATCACGTTCGTGATCTTCTACGTGCTGCCGTCGGGCGACCCCGCGTTGAGGTTTGCCGGCAAGGAGCCGACCGCGCAGGTGCTCGCCCAGGTCCGTACCGATCTCGGGCTCAACCACTCGGTGGCCGTCGAATACCTGCTGTACCTCAAGCGGCTCTTCCTGGGCGACCGCTACGGCTGGCCCGGACTCGGCTTTTCCTACAGCTCGGGCGCGGCGATCGCGCCGCAGCTGTGGCAGCGAGCGCAGATCACGATCCAACTCGTGCTTGGTGCGGCCGTCCTGTGGATGCTGATCGGGATCCCGGTCGGCGTGTACTCCGCGCTGCGACCGCGGAGTCGTTTCGACCGCGCGAGCCTATTCGTCGGGCTCGTCTTCATCTCGACACCCGTGTTCTGGCTGGGGCTGCTGATGCTGTGGCTGTTCTCGAGCACGCTCGGCTGGCTCCAGGGCACCGGGTACGTCGCCTTCACGACCGACCCGGTCCAGTGGGCGGCCCACATGCTCATGCCATGGATCACGCTGTCGCTGGCCTTCGCGGCCATCTACGCCCGGATCGTGCGCAGCAACATGCTCGACACCCTCGGCGAGGACTACATCCGCACGGCGCGGGCCAAGGGCCTGCCCGAGCGCCGCATCGTGACCCGCCACGCGCTGCGGGCGAGCCTGGTCCCCATCGTGACGCTCTTGGCGGTGGATATCGCGACGCTGGTCGGAGGGACGGTGATCGTCGAGACGGTCTTCAACCTGCAGGGGCTGGGCAGCTGGGTCCTCTACGGCGCGCTCAACCAGGATCTGCCGGTGACGTTGGCCGTGACGCTCGTGGCGACAGTGGCCGTCTGCCTGTTGAGCCTGGTGGCCGACATCCTCTATGCCTACATGGACCCCCGCGTCCGCCCGGAATGAGCCCGCCCCTTCTCGAGATCGACGACCTGACGGTGCACTTTCCGAGCGCCGCGGGGCCCGTGCGCGCCGTCGACGGCCTCTCGCTGAGCCTCGAGCGCGGTCAGACCCTGGGCGTGGTCGGTGAGTCCGGGTCGGGCAAGACCGTGACGTTTCTGGCGGCCATGCGACTGCTGGAGCGATCCCGCCCGGAGATTCACGGGCGGATACTGCTGGACGGCGTCGATGTGCTCACGCTGCCGGCCCGCGAGATGCGCGAGATCCGCGGGCCAAGGATCGGGATGATCTTCCAGGACCCCCTCTCGGCGCTGCACCCGCTGCTACGGGTCGGAGATCAGATCGCCGAGACCGTGCGTGCGCACCGCGATGTCGGGCGCCGGGACGCCTGGGCGCAGTCCGTCGCCGCGCTCGCCCAGGTGGGGATCCCCAACGCCGATGAACGCGCCCGGCAATACCCGCATCAGCTCTCTGGTGGCATGCGCCAGCGCGTGATGATTGCGATGGCGCTCATTCTCGAGCCGGACCTGCTGATCGCCGACGCGCCGACCACCGCGCTCGATACGACCGTCGAGGCGCAGATCCTGGGCATCATCGACGACCTGCGTACCCGGCTCGGCATCGGAGTGGTGCTGGTGAGCCATAGCCTCGCCACCGTCGCCGACGTCGCCGACACGGTCGCGGTCATGTACGCCGGGCGGGCCGTGGAGCGTGGTCCGTGCCAGGCCGTGTTCGCCCACCCCAGCCACCCGTACACCTGGGGTCTGCTCGATACCGTGCCCGCCCTGGGTGCCGAGCGCTCCCGGCTCGTGCCGATCCCCGGGAGCCCGCCCTCGCTCATCGATCCGCCCCCCGGCTGCCGTTTCGCCCCGCGCTGCGCCTACCGGTTCGATGCGTGCACCCGGCACCTGCCCGAGCTCGTCGAGCGCGGTGGTGGTCACGCCGATGCGTGCGTGCTCCCGGTGCCCGGGCGCGGAGCCCGCCGAAATCGTCTGGAACCCCCGGGCGAGGAGGCCGCGGCATGATCGACGGCACCCGGACTCGGCCGCTGCTCGAGGTTCAGTCACTCACCAAGCGCTTCCCGCTGACGCGCGGGGTGATCTTCGCCCACTCCCGCGGCGCGGTGCACGCCGTCGAGGACGTGACATTCACGGTGGCGCGTGGCCGAACACTGGGGATCGTCGGGGAGTCAGGCTCGGGCAAGTCCACCACCGCCCGCATGATCGCGCGGCTGATCGATCCGACCTCCGGCACGATCGCCGTCGACGGCACGGACATCACCCGGCTCGTCGGGGCGGACCTGCGCACGCTCCGCCAACAGGTCCAGATGGTCTTTCAGGATGCGTATGGGTCGCTCAACCCGCGCCAGACGGCGGGGCAGATCGTCGGGGCGCCGCTGCGTGTCCATCATGTCCCCGGAGACCGGCGCGCGCACGTCGCCGGGCTGCTGGAGCGGGTCGGGCTCAACCCCGAGCACGCCGCGCGCTACCCGCACGAGTTCTCGGGTGGCCAGCGCCAGCGGATCGGCATCGCCCGGGCCTTGGCGCTCTCCCCGACCCTGATGATCCTTGACGAGCCGGTCTCGGCGCTCGACGTCTCGGTACAGGCGCACGTCCTCAACCTGTTGACCGATCTCCAGGACGAGCACGGCATCACCTACGTCGTAATCTCGCACGACCTCGGGGTGATCCGGCACCTGGCCGACCGCGTCGCAGTCATCTACCTCGGACGAATCGTCGAGCTTGCCGATGCGGCCGCGATCACCGCGCCGAGGCATCCGTACACGGCCGCGCTCGTGTCCGCGGCACCGGCCCAACCCGGCACCGGCACCGGCACCACACGCCAACGAATCGTGCTGACCGGCGACGCGCCGTCGGCGATAACCCTTCCAACCGGCTGCGCGTTCCACGCACGCTGTCCGAAGGCGCGCCTGATCTCGGGCGATCCTCATCGGGTCCCGGAGCGCTGCCGCAGCGAGCGACCGCCGCTCGGTCCCGACGCCGACGGGCGTCAGCTCGCCTGCTGGTACCCGCTTGAGTCGGGTGACGATCTCATCGGCGCGGCCCAGGCGATGGCCATCCCGGTCTCCGGCGCGCAGGCCTAGCAGGCGACCTCGTCCGCATCGCGGAAGAGCACTTGCCCAGGCGCCGCGGCGACCGTACCGGATCGCGTTCTGCCGCCGGCCGTGGCGCCAGGCCCGCCAGCGGCGACGCGCACGAGGCCGATCGGCCCCGACGGCGTTGACGACGAACAGTGCCGAGATGACCGCATCGTCCGGCTCGGACGCCGGCCCACACGCGACGGCGCCCGCGCTGCACATCACGGCGTCGAGTCCGCCGAGGATCTCGATGGCGTCACCGATGGCCCGGTCGGCGACGCGTGCCCGAGGTCGGCGACCAGCGCCAGGGCGGCCCTGAGCCGCCGCGACTAGGCTAATCGTGCAATGGGTGATGCACCGGTCCACATCGACGCGTACGGCGATCCCGCCTGCCCGTGGGATTTCTCCGCGGAGGGCGCGCGCTTGCGGCTGCGCTGGCGCTACGGGGATGCCCTCAGCTGGCGGCACAGGATGGTCGGGCTGTCCTCCACACCCGACGAGTACGCACGCCGCGGGTTCGCGCCGGGCGACCTCGCGCGTGGGCGGACCTATATCCGCGACCGCTTCGGGATGCCGATCGACACGACGCCCGCCGAACGCTTCGCCGTGACCGTCGTCGCATGCCGCGCCGTGGTCGGCGTCCGCCTGCACGCGCCGGAGCACGTCGATGCGTTCCTGCGCGCTCTCCGGGTCGCGGGTCTGTCGACCCCGGTCGAGCTCGACGACCCCGAGACGATCGCAGCCGCGGCCCGCACCGCGGGGCTTGATGACGTCGACGTCGCGCGATGGGCCGCCGAGCCCCAGACCGATCAAGAACTTGCCCACGACATGGCCGACGCGCGGAATCCGAGCGCAGCCGCGCTGGCCATGCGCGAGCGGCTCGCCACCACGCTCGACGGGATCTGGCGCTACACGTGCCCGAGCTACCGCATCTCACGCGGCGAGCTCACGCTCGACGCGCCGGGGTTCCAACCTGCCCGGGTGTACGAGGTCATCATCGCCAACCTGGCGCCCGAACTCGAGCCGCGACCCGAGCCACAGCGCGTCGAAGAGGTGCTGGCATGGGCGCCATATCCCCTGGCGACCGCCGAGATCGCCGGCATCATGGAGATCGATGTCGCGATTGCCGGCCAGCGCCTGGCCGACTCGGCGGCACACGCTACCCCGGTCGCCAACGACGCCTACTGGTCGATCGCCGCGCCGGTGTCGTGATCCCATCCGGGCGGCTCGCCGAGCACCGACGCCGCGTAGCTGAACATCGCAATCCCTGATGCCGTCCCGACGTTGATGCTGCGGGTCGAGCCGTACTGGGGGATGTAGACGATGTCGTCTGCTGCAGCGAGCGCGTGTGGCGCCACCCCGATCTGTTCCTGGCCGAATACCAGCACGCTGTTCGGTTGCCACGCGTAGCCGATGAGGCTCACGGCGCCGGGCACGTTGTCGACGGCGACGATTCGCATGCCGTTGCCTTTTTGCCGTGCCAACAGCGCCGCTTCGTCCTTAGTGTGGTGCACGTGCTGGTAGCGGTGGGTTCCCATCGCACCGCGGCGGTCGAACCGTCGACGCCCGACGATCCACACCTCGCGCGCCAAGAACGCGTTGGCGTTGCGGATCGCCGTCGCGATGTTGAAGTCGTAGGCGAAGTTCTCGAGCACGACGACGAACTCGTGTCGGCGCGCGTCCAGCGCGGCGAGGATCGCGTCGTGGCGCCAGTACTTGAAGTGGTCGATGAGGTTGCGCGGATCGACGAGCTCGTCCGCAGAAGGGAAATTGGGGTTCTCGCGGGACGCCATGGGCCGCCGAGGATAGCGCGCCCGCCGTACCAGGCGATTCCGATGCGCGGATTCTGGGAAAGTGTCGGGGTCCCATGACCGCCGCCCCCATCCCACCGTCGCACCCCGAGGCCGCGCAGCTTGAGCGTTTGCGGCGTGCGGTTGCCCCCTCCCGCGGCGTGGTGATCAAGCGCATCTTGGTCCTGACGCTGCTGGCCGTCTGCGTCTACGTGCTCGGACCGAGCGTGCTGGCGACCCTCAACGCCTGGCCACAGGTTGAGCAGATCTCATGGCTCTGGCTGATCGGCATGGCGGCCGCACAGATCGCGGCCAACGCGAGCCTGATCTGGCTGCAGTCGATGGCCATGCGCAGCAAGGAGTGGTTCGCGATCATCACCGCCGAGCTGGCAGGGGGTGCGGTGAGTCGCGCGCTGCCCGGAGGAGGCGCGGCGGCGGCCGGGATGCAGTACTCAATGCTGGTGCGCGCGGGCGTGCCGGCCGGATCCGTCGCGTCCGGACTGACGGCGGCGTCGCTGCTGACCCTCGCCACCGTGTTCGTGCTGCCCGTGGTCAGCGTGCCGGTGTTGATCGCAGGCGGCACCGTCCCCAACGGTCTCGCCGACGCGGCCTGGCTCGGGCTTGCGATCTTCACCGTGATGGTCGCCCTGGGCTGGTGGGTATTGGGCAGCGACCGCCCGCTGGTCGCGGCCGGGCACGCGGTTGAAAGGACCATGGCCCGCGTGCGTCCGAAGCGGCCGCTGCACGGCGGCCTGCCGGAACGGCTGATCGCCGAACGTGACGCGCTCCTGCGGGCGCTCGGCAGCCAGGCGCTCTACGCGATCATCGCGTCGCTGGGTCGCTGGCTTTTCGATTACCTGACCCTCCTGGCAGCGCTGACCGCGGTCGGCGCCAACCCCAATCCCGTGCTGGTGCTGCTCGCCTTTGCGATCTCACAGATGCTCGCCGCCGTCCCGATCACCCCGGGCGGTCTGGGCATCGTCGAAGCCGGCCTCGTGGCGACCCTCGCGCTCGCCGGCATCGGGGGCGCGGATGCCGTCGTGGCGACGTTCGCCTATCGGCTGTTCTCGTACTGGCTGCCGATGCCGATCGGGCTCGGCGCGTGGATCATGTTCCGGCGACGGTATCCCCAAAACGGACGTATCGATGACGAGCCCGTGGCGGCGGACGCCTAGGCGGGATGTGCCCGCTGCCGGGCACCGCCGACTGCAATTCCGATCCGTCCATCGCCCGCCCGGCAGCCGGCATGGCCGCGGGCCGCGGACGACTCAGACTGGGGCCGTGGTGTCCTCGTGCCGGAGGTACTGGTGCACGAACGCGATGGCCATACTGCCCTCACCAACTGCCGCGGCCACTCGCTTGACCGGTCCAAAGCGCACGTCCCCGGCGGCGAAGATCCCCGGAACGCTCGTCTCCAGCAGATACGGGTCGCGCGAAAGTTCCCAGCGCCCGGCGGCTCGGACGTCGGCGCCGGTCAGCACGAACCCATGGCGGTCGAGTGCGACCTCCGGCGGAAGCCAGCCGGTCTCCGCGTCGGCGCCGATGAAGATGAACACACCGCCCGATGCGAGCCGCGTGACATCCCCGGAGGCGACGTCGCGCACGTCGATCGCCTCGAGCGCGGCGTCGCCGAACACGCCTGCGATTTCGGCGCCGAACCGCACGTCGATGTTGGCGTGGGTGCCGAGCTGGTCGATCAGGTATCGCGACATGCTCTTTGCAAGGCCATCGCCACGACACAGGATCGTGACACTGCGTGCATGGCTGGCGAAGAACAGCGCCGCTTGACCGGCCGAATTCCCGGCCCCAACGATCTGGATGTCGCGTCCGTGCGTGTTGGCCGCCTCGCTGCGCGCGGCGCCGTAGGAGATGCCTTTGCCCACCAGCCGGTCGAACCCGTCGATCGCCATGTGCCGCCAGGAGACCCCGCACGCCAGGATGATCGTGCGCGCCGCGAGGACATCGCCGCCGTCGAGATGAACCTGGCGGGTCGCCGCATCGATGCGCGTGATCGTCCGCGTCACGAGGATCTCGGCCCCCAGTCGCCGCGCCTGCAGGAGCGCCCGGCTGGCGAGTTCCTCGCCGGAGACTCCCGACGGGAACCCGAGGTAGTTCTCAATCCGGGACGAGGTCCCCGCCTGCCCCCCGGGCGCCTCGCGCTCGATCACGATCGTCCGGAGGCCCTCGGAGGCGCCGTAGACGGCCGCGGCGAGCCCCGCAGGACCCGCGCCGACGACGACCGCGTCGTACTCGGCGTGCACGGGTTCGGTGGCCAGGCCGAGCAGCTCGGCGATGCGGCGCATCGACGGATGGACCACCGTCTTGCCGCCGACGACCCGTATGACCGGGCAGTCCTCCGGCGAGGGAAGTGGGCCGCCCCACCGGCCGGCGGGATCGGGCGTCTCCTCGTTGATCCACTCGAAACTCACCTGGTTGCGATCGAGGAAGCGTCGCACCTCGGTGCAGGCGGGCTCCCACCGCTTGCCGACGACCAACGCCCGCGCCGGCGGCCGATCTGCGGCGATTCCCTGTAGGCCGCCGATGCGCCGGCCCGCAAGCGCGCCGAGCTTGACCCCGAGCTCCGGCACAGTCCCGACGACCGTGAAGAAGTCCTGCGCCTCGATGCGAATGACGCGCGTCGGCTCGGAGGCCCGAAACCCGAGGGGGAACACTGTTGCCAGGGTGAGCGGGACCTCACCGAAGACTTCGCCGACCCGGCGACCGCCGACGACCCGCTCGATCCCGTCAACCCGACGGATCGTGTCCACGCGCCCCTCCAGCACCGCCAACAGGGCACGCGGATCGCCCTCGTGCACGGCAAACTCGCCTGGTGTCAGCCGGATGTCGGCCGCGACCCGCGCCAATTGCTCACGCACCGCCGGCGCAAGCCCGTCAAAGAGATCGATCTGCCCAATCTCGTCAGGCGTCACCACGGTCGGCCCCTCCGGCTCATCTCGCGTTTCCCGCGCACCGACCCGGCGTCGCATGGATGCTCTGGAGGTCACCTTGACCCGGCAGCACGACGGCGACCGACGGCTCTGATGGGTACCTCAGGAGTGCGCGTAACAACGGTACCTGACCCCCGGCGGCCATGCATCCCACCCGATCCATGCGGCGCAACGCCGAGGTGCGGGGTCGTCGGACGGTGGCGCTCGCCGGACGACCCCGCGGGTCGCACCCTCGGTATGGCGGCCAGCTAGACGGCGGCGGCGGCGACCGGGGTCGTGGTCGGCTGCGACGATCCGCCGGCGGGCTCCTGGGTCACCGCGACGGTGTCGCCGTGGGCGACCGGGACGGTGACCGGGACGATCCCGGCGGCGCTGGTAAAGAGCCCCGCCGGGCGTGCCGCGCCGTCGTGAATCACCCACATTTCGTAGGTACGGCCGCTCGGCAACGGAGCGAACTTCGTCGATTCAAGCGCGGCCGTCTGGTTGGTGACGATGACACTGCCGGCGACCCCGTGGAGCGGGATCGCATGAGTCGCCGGCGACCCGCTGGTGACGACGAGTGCGGCGATGGCGACCACGGCCAGCGCCCCTGCACCGACTGCGACCCGCGGTGTCCAAGCCGACCAGCCGGCCCATCCCCCCCACGCGGCCCGCCGTGGACGCGCGGCAATCGCCGGCGGTGCCGTCACT
The DNA here is from genome assembly GCA_017882585.1 of Thermoleophilia bacterium. GTDB lineage: Bacteria > Actinomycetota > Thermoleophilia > Miltoncostaeales > Miltoncostaeaceae > CAITWD01. The sequence goes on along the minus strand of JADGPF010000017.1, from coordinate 51 downwards.
GTCCGCGGCTCACGCGCCGCGGCCTCGAGGATGTCCGCGCGAAGACGTGGC
>JADGPF010000097.1 GCA_017882585.1 Thermoleophilia bacterium | reverse complement strand
TCGGCCGCTGCATTGTTGGCGCGCGCGCGTCAGCGCACCCTTGGCCTTGCCGGCGTGCGTGAACTGACGCTCGGGCGGCGGTCACTGACCGTGCCGGCGCAAGCGGTCGTCACGGTCTATTCCGGGTCGACGGTGACCTCACGCAGCGCCTTCGGGGCGCAGCGGTTCGCGTGGCCCGGCTGGCGTTCCGGCTTCGAGTGGGTGGTGCCCGGAATCCAGGCGTCCGTCGTGCTCGGCAGCGTTACGGTCGGCGGCGTTCGGGCCATCCGCATCGCCGGCGCGGTCGCCCAAACACCCCTGTGGATGGTCCTGGACATCGTGCCGTCGACCGGGGAGGTCATCGCGGACAGCATGAACGGACCCAATCACGTCATGACCAGCCGTTACACGCCGGTGGCGCCGTGATGGGTGGGCAGCTTCCGTTCTGGTTGTCGATCGGGATCCTGTCGGTCATCCAGGGGGCGCTGGTCGCCGTTCCCGCACCCTGGCCATGGGCCGAGGGGCGCCTGCGGCGGTTTCGCTCCGGGTGGTGGGCGTTCCTCCCGCTCGCCTCGTTGGTGGGTGTGGCCTACGGCCTGACCCGTGTCGCCGACGCGCCCCAGGGGCTGACCTACCTCGCGCTCGTGGCCGTGCCCGTCCTGGCGGCGGTCGCGCTCGGCTGGTCGATGCGCGGGGCACGTCCGGTGCTCGCGGCCGCGGTCGTTCCCCTGTTCGCGGTGGCGTGGGCCGAGCCGAGCGGGCTGTCCGGTGAGGCCGCGGCTCTGGCCTTGACCGCGCTGTCGTGCGTCAGCCTCGGCGTGATTCTCGTCGGGCTCGCACCGGCCGGGGTCGTCAAGCTCGGCATCGTCGCGATGGCGGCAGTCGACGTGGCCCTGGTCGTCAATGATCAGCTGCAGCGACCCAACTCGGTCCTCGGCGCGGCACATCCGGTGGCCCAGCTGCCGCGACTGCAATCGGTCGTGTTCGGAACGGCCTTGATGGGGTACGGCGACCTGTTTGTGGCAGGGCTCGCCGGGGCGCTGCTGGCGCGCAACCGCAGGCTGCAGAACCGCGCGGCGCTGCTGGTCATCGTTCTCGCCGTGGCGGGCGATCTGGCCTTCTTTCGCGTCACCGAGTTCCCGGCGACGGTCCCCGTCGCCGTGGCGGTCGTCGTGGTGGAGATCTGGACGCGACGCGGCTCGCCGACCGCGGGTGCCGTCGAGGCGCCCGAGGCCGCCAACCGCGAGCGGGGTCTATCCGCCGGGTCCGGGCGGTAACATTTCTGTAACACGGCGGGAGGCACCCTGGTGGCGAACGACAACGATCCACATCTCAAGCGGGTGGGCGACTCGAGCGATCATGAGGCCGAGCGATCCGCGTTGCGCCACGAGCTGGGAATGGGGTCCGTCGGATCGCCGCTCCCGCTCGACATCGACCGTCTCGTCCACGAGGGTGCCGGACCACTCCCGGATCCGGCGGCCAGCGCGCAGTCGCTGTTGGACATGATCGCCGGCCACAAGCTCCCGGCATCGACCCATTTCGTGGATGGTGCCCTGGAGGAGCACGCGCGGCATGAGCGCGAGGCCGACCGGAACAACGCGCCCGAGCGCTAGACGGGGGGGTGATGCGCCCGCATCACCAGGCACGCGTTGTGGCCGCCGAAGCCGAACGAATTCGAGATCGCGATCTCGATCGGTGCCGGCCGCGGCGCCAGCACGTGTGCGAGGGGGATCTCCGCATCGGGAGTCTCGAGGTTCAGCGTGGCGGGCAGCGTCTGGTGCACGAGGGCGAGCACCGTGACGACGGCTTCGATGCCGCCGGCCGCGCCGAGGGCATGCCCGTGGGCCGCCTTGGTCGCCGAGACCGGTGTGGTCGTGAGCCCGGCCGCGGCGAGGGCCCGTGCCTCGGCGGCGTCGCCGGCCCGGGTGGAGGTGGCGTGCGCGTTGATATACCCGACTGCGTCGACGGCGACCTGCGCATCGGCGAGCGCCAAGGCAATGACCCGCGCCGCGCCGGTACCCTCCGGGTCCGGATCCGTGAGATGGCCGGCGTCACACGTGCTGGCGTGTCCGACGACCTCGGCATAGATGGTCGCCCCGCGCGAGAGGGCCCGCTCGCGCTCCTCGAGCACCAAGATGCCCGCGCCTTCACCCATCACGAAGCCGTCGCGCGCGGTGTCGAAGGGGCGTGAGGCTTCTTGCGGGGGCCGCTGTGTCTGGCTGAGCGCACCGAGTTGGCGGTACCCCGTGACCAGCAGTGCGGCAAGTGGCGCCTCTGCACCGCCCGCAAGTGCGAGGTCGGCGCGACCGCTGCGAATGAGCTCGACCCCGGCCCCGACCGCGTCCGTGCCGGCGGCGCACGCCGTTCCGGTGACCCCCGTGGGCCCGCGCAGGTCAAGGGTCCGGGCGACGGCGGCGACCGCCGAGTTGGTGAGCCCGAGTGGGATCGCCAGCGGGCTGACTCGCTCGGCGCCGCGGGTGGCCAGCGTGACCTCCGCGTCGTGGAGTGTCTGCGCCCCGCCGTGCACGCACCCGACCATCGCCCCGATCCGCTCCGCGGGTACGCCGTGCTCGCCGCTGTCGCTCAGCGCCGCCGCGGCCGCGAGGGTCGCGAGGCGTCCGACGCGATCCATGCGGCGGATCTCCCGTTGGCCGAAACGCGCACGTGCTGCATCGTCGACGCCGTCCACGGGGAAGGCCGTGACGTCAGCGATGCCGTCGAGCGCCACCCGGCGCGCACCAGAGGCCCCGGACATCAGGGCGTTCCAGAAGGTATCGACCGAGGACCCAAGGGGGCTTACAATGCCGAGTCCGGTAATCACCACGCGGCGCGTCATGCGCGTCATGTTGTCAGGTACCGCGCGCCGCGGCCGTGGGGTCCGGCATGGGGGTGCGGGTGTCGGGGCCGCAGTCATGCGACCCCGAGTCCGCGGCAACATTCTCCCGGCATCGGCTCAACGCCGTGCCGGGCGAGACGAATCCCGGCGAATGTTGCCAAGACCGTGCTAGGCACGGTCGGGTGGTCTACCAGATCTTGGGCATAATCCGACTCCAATCATGGACATGTCCTGTTCCACCGATCCGAGCGACCCGTCGATTCCATTCGTGGCGCGGACATAGATCGCCCTCGCTGGTTCGCTAACGACTCGGTACTACTCACGCTAGAAGCGGTGCCGCGATGAGTGTGAAATGCATCGTGCGAGTTTCCGTGGGCACGTTGCGATCGTGTGAGTCCGGACGGCGCCGGACCAGAGGCCGTCGATCCGAGGATGCGTCAGCGGTCACGATCGACCCCCACGCGCAACATTGCGTGCCGCGGGGCGAAGCCTGCAACGGGTGTTGCGTCGGGCCGAGGCCCGGAGACCGTCGCGCGGTGTCTCTATAGTCGCTGCGTGCGGCTCTATGTAGCCATGTTCCTGATGAGCTGCGCGGTGCTGGTTATCGCGCCGATGATTCCCGTGATTCAGGAGTCGCACGGCTTCCCCGTTGCGAGTCTTGGGCTGATCGCCGGCGTCACGCTGCTGGTTGGCGTCGCGACTGAGCTGTTTCTCGGCCCACAGGCCGATCGCGGGCATGAGGGCCTGATGTTGATCGTCAGCGTCGTGATCGCCGCGATATCGCTCGCGGGATCGGGCGCTGCCGACTCGGTACTGCTGTTGACCTTCTGGCGGGGACTGGCGGGCATCGCCTACGGCCTGTTCGTGCCGGCCGCCTCGGCGATCGTGATCCGGTCCGACCCCAAGGGCGTGGGGGAGCGGCTCGCGCGCCTGCAGGTTGCCGAGTTCGCCGGATTCGCCGCCGGTCCGTTCATCGGCGCGCTGCTGCTCGCTCGGCTCGGCAGTACCCGTGGCCTGGAGATCGCGGGCCTTTTATCGCTGCTGTTGATCCCCGTCGTACTCGGGGTGCGGGTGCCGGTCCACGCCCAGGCCGCCGGGGGTGATGGCGACGCGCCGGATGTCGCGCGTCCATCGAGCTTGTCGTTCGGGCTGCTGCGCAACCGGGCCGTGTGGGTCGCGCTGATCCTCTCGCTTGCCATCACCGCACCGGTGGGCACCTACAGCGCGATGTGGGCCAAGTTCCTGTCCGATCGCGGAGCAAGCGGGTTCGTGATCGCGGTGAGCCTTGCCATCTTCACGTTGCCCTTCATCGTGATCGCGCCGGTTGCAGGGCGTTTTGTCGATCGTGTCGGCCCGCTGAAAGGTTCGGTGTGGGGAACGCTGATCGTCGCGGTTATCGTCTTGGCCTACGGGTTCATCGGCTCGGTCATCGTGATCATCATGGTCAGCCTGATCGAGTCGGTCGGGCAGGCGCTGGCGGGGCCCGGCACGGCCGCCGCGATGGCCAGGGCCTCGGGACCTGTGCGCGCCGGCGCCGGCCAGGGCCTCTCTCGTGGGATCGGATTCCTGGGCGCGGGCCTGACCGCGTTCATCGCGGCCCCGCTCTATGCGGCCTGGGGCCCGCGCATCCTGTTCGGCGCGACCGCCGCGATGATGATCGTGCTCGTGCTGATCGGGTGGGCGCTCGCCCGCGCGTGGGCGCCGGAGCTTGATGCACCCGGACCGGTCGACCCCCAGGACGTCGAGACCGTCGCAACGTCGATCGACTGAGCCCTTAGGGGGCCGAGGGCTCCGAGGCGCCGTCCTCGCGCGCCCGCATGCGGACGATCAGCCCCCAGGCCGCCCGCCAGCCCAGCAGCGTCAGGGCAAGGAACGCGCCGCCGACGAGCATGAACACCACCGGTGTCGGCCGCCCGAATGCGAGCCCGCGTACGGCAAGCCCGATGGCGGTGGTGCACGCCCACACCACTGTCCCGGTGCGACGGCCGGCGGGGAGGGTTGTGCGGCGCATCGCGATCCACCCGACGGCGAGCCCGATCAGAAACGGCGCCGCCACGGTTGCGATGCCGGCGACGGCCTCGCCTTCGGCGTGACTGCCGCGTCCCAGCGCGACAAACCCCACGACGGCTGCGGTATCGATGCAGATCGCGGTCAGGCGGGCGCGCATCGGGCTCAACTGGCGAATGTCGGGGTGATTGCGCGCGCCGCGGCACGCAGTCCGGCTGCGATGTCGAGGTTGCGGGCGCCGGCCTGCGGGGCGAGCGAGGGGT
>JADGPF010000096.1 GCA_017882585.1 Thermoleophilia bacterium | reverse complement strand
GACACCTTGCCCAAGACCCCGACCGAGCGTGTCCAAAAGGTGAAGCTGCGCGATGAGGGCATCACCGCCGACACCTTCGATCGTGAGGCGGCGGGCATCGTGGTCAAGCGTTAGGGGAGCGGCATTGGCCGAGATCTCGCGCTACGGCGCATATCTTCCGAAATATCGCGTACCCCTCGGGGAGGTCCAAAAGTTCTTCGGCCGACCCGGGCGGCCACGCTCCAAGACCCTCTCTATCCCCGCCCTCGACGAGGACGCCCTGACGATGGCCTACGAGGCCGCCGATCAGGCGTTGGGCGATGAGGCCCGTCCCCCCGGAGCGCTTATCGCGGTCACCTTGTCCCCGCCGTTCGGGCTGCGCAAGGTGTCGTCGACCGTCGTCGAGGCGTTGGGACTGCCGGCGCAGACGGCGACCTATGACCTCGGGGGGCACCCCGGTAGCCTGAGCGATGCGTTCGGCTTGGCCGAGTCGCTGGTCACATCGGTCGGCTCGGTGCTCGTGGTTGCGTCGGATTACATCGTCAGCTTCGAAGAGCGGGTCTGCGACACGCTTGCCGCGGGTGGCGCGGCAGCGTTCCTGGTGACCGGATCGGGCGGCTTTGCCCGACTCGGTGCGACCGCTAAAGCATCGGTGGACGTCTACGACGTCTGGTTTCTGGCGCGTGAGCGTGAGCCCCGGTACCGGCTCGAGGTGCTGTTCGAGACGACGCCGAAGGTCATGGGCGACGCGATCAAGGGCCTCGAGACTGCCTCAGGTACCGCCACGGCGGACTACCGGCACATCGCCGCCAGCCAGCCCCATCCGCAGGTGCTTCGGGGCCTGGGCAAGGCCGGGGTCAGCAACGAACAGCTCGCCCATACGAGCTTCGTCGCCGACATCGGCAACGTGGGCGTGGCATCGTTGGGGCTTGCGCTCGCGCTGAGCTTCGACCACTCCGGCGAGGGCGACAAGGTGCTTGCGATCAGCTACGGCGCCGGCGAGGCCATCGCGCGTGGCATCGACATTATCGCGGCACCGCCAGCGGTGGGGATTGGCGACCGGCTCGCTGGCGAGGCCATCGATCTCGGAACGTACTACCGTTGGACTCGGGGCCGGCAAGCAGAACCGCACTAGGAGAATTCTCATGCGCGTTGGTGTTTTGGGAATCGGGAAAACCCCGCACAAGATCCAGCACTCGAAGAGCCTTCGCGACCTCATCGTCGAGGCGGGTCGGGGCGCGATCGCAGACGCGGGCGTCTCGCCGTCGGATATCCAGATGCTGTACGTCGGTAACGTGGGTTCGGTCGGCTTCAACTATGAGAACTCGACCGGCTTGATGGCCGCCCACCACCTCGGTGTGGTGCCGGCCGGCGCGGTGCGCGTCGAGGCCGCCTGCGGCACCGGTGCCTGGGCGCTGCACCTCGGTGTCGTCGCGATTACCTCGGGCCTGTACGACACGGTGATGGTCGTCGGCGCCGAGAAGATGAACGACCTGGCCACCGTCGAGGCCACGTCGATCATCGCTCAGGCCGCGGACTCCAAAGAGGAATACTTCTCCGGCCTGACCTTCCCGTCGGGCGTCGCCCTGACGGCCCGCAAGTACATGCAGGTCTACGGCCTGACCGAGGAAGACCTCGCTCACACATCGGTCAAGAACCACCACTACGGCGCGCGGAACCCGTATGCGCATCTGCGCTTCGAGTGCACGGTGGAGGAAGTCATGAAGTCGGCCAAGGTGGCCGATCCCCTCAAACTTTTCGAAGTCTGCCCGATGACCGACGCGAGCTCGGCGCTCGTGTTGTGTCGCGAGGAGATCTTGCGGGACCAGCCCGACAAGCCGCAGGTCTACGTCACCGCCAGCCAAATGGCGACGGGCACCTGGTACGCGTCGACCGACACGCTCGATGACGCCTATCGGCTGTTCAACGAGCCCGCCACGCGTGCCTATGCGATGGCCGGGGTCACCGCGGACGACATCGACGTCGCCGAGATCTACAACTCATTTGCGATCCAGGAGCCGCTCGGCATCGAGGGGCTCGGGTTCGCCGAGCCCGGCGAGGGCTGGAAGGGCGCGGCGGACGGGTCCACATGGATCGACGGCAGGGTCGCGGTCAATCTCTCGGGCGGCCTGTTGTGCAAGGGGCACCCTCTCGGCGCGACCGGCGCCACCCAGGCGGTCGACATCATCGAGCAGCTGCGCGGAACGGCGCCGGAAGGCATCCAGGCGCAGGACCCGGAGATCGGCATCACGGCCTGTCGTGGCGGTCCGGGCGCTGTCGGTGCCATCCACATCTACCAGCGCCTCGAAGGAGAGTAGCGGTGACCGTTTCCGCAATTGAGTTCTCGCGTCTCGGTCCGCCGAAACTGCGTCTGTACGGGATGCGCTGTAGCGGATGTGGCGGGATCAGCCCGTGGTGGGAGAAGTTTCACTGCTACAAGTGCGGGAACGACAAGCTCACCGAGGTCTTTCTCGACGGACGCGGCACGCTGACCAACTACACGGTCGTGTACTACCCGCCGCGCGACTTCCTCGGGCAGGAGCCCTACGTGGTCGGGCACATCACGATGGACGAAGATGTCCTCATGCCCGCACCGGTGGTCGACACCGCGCTCGAGGATGTTCAGGTTGGCACGCGCGTGAAGGCGACACTGCGTCGCATGAAGCTCGGGCACGAGGGCGACATCTACTACAGCCAGAAGTTCGTCGTCGACCCGGCCGCCGCCTAGGACCGCTTAGCGTGCGATCCGGCCGCTGGCGGGATCACCAAGCATGCGTTGGGCGAGCGCCTCGACGATCGGGGCGCCCGCGGAACGGATCACGACCTGGGCGTAGCGGTCGTATTGGGTCGGGGTTCGGCCGATCAGTGCGAGCGGTACCCCGCGGGTCAGCGGCACTGAGGGCAACAGCGACACCGGAATCGTTCGCAGCGCGGAGTCGACCGAAATGAACGCATCGGACTTCGCGGCGAGCTCCCATGCCCGGCTGACCGCGTCGTCGGCCAGCGGTTCGCCCCACAGCGTGCCGGACGGGCGCAGCGGATAGCCGCAACCGGGGTTGGTGCAGCGTGGGACCCCGTCATCGGCCTGTTCCAGAAATGCGCCCACTTCTGGGAGCCCGTAGCGCTCGTTGCAGCGCTCGCACGTTGCGGTCAGCACGTTGCCGTGCATCTCGATGACGTCCGAGGCGCCGGCCTTTGCGGCGAGATGATCGGCCGACTGCGCAATGATCGTCGAGATCACCCCCGCGGCCTGTAGCCGCGCGAGCGCGATGTGCGCCGCCGACGGCTCCCGCTTGGAGATCTCCGTCGCGGCGGCGTAATAGTAGGACCAGAACCGCGCCGGTTCAACGAGCAGCGTCTCAAGGCTGGCGTGATCGGCCCAGTCGCTCTGGCCCGCGTTGAGCTCGACGTCCACATCCTGTCCAAAGCCGAGGCCTGTCAGGACCAGTGGCCGCTCAGCGTCGGCAATCAGCTGCTGGAGCCGCTCGATATCGGGGGCGGAGTCCATCCGCATGAGCCTAGCGGGGATGGTTCGCCGTGTCCCCGCTCCCACTCCGACTGGCGATCACCCGCGCACGAGCACCCAGCAGCCCCACCCGTCGGCGTCTGAGGATGACGACACGCCGAAGCCGAGGCGTGCATATACCGTAAGGGTTTGCCCGGCATCGCGGGTGCGGACCCCGGATATCACGATGATCCGGGCGGCGGGTGTCATCGCCGTGGCAATCTCGCGATGGGTGACCGGGGGGACGTTGGCCAGTACGACCGGTTGGGTTGCGGTTGGCAGGACTCGGGCAATCGGCGCGTGGCAGACCTCGACCCGGTGCACCGGCCGCGCATGCGCAAGGGACGCCGTCGTGTGAGCGATCGCGCGCGCGTCGAGATCGACGCCGGTGATCGGCCCATGGGTTGCGGCCCACGCCTGGCTGAGCAGCCCCGACCCGCAGCCGAGATCGATCGCCGGTGCCCGCGGCAGCCGGTCGAGCGCGCGGAGACACAGCAGCGTGGTCGGGTGCGGCCACGCGCCGAACCCTTCACCCGGGACCTGGACCAGGTCGTGGAATCCGTGCGGCGCGCCGATATGGACCGGGCTTCGGATGAACCAGTTCCCGGCTGTCACCGAGGGCGGGTCGGGCCAGGCAGGCGGCTCCGCGAGGGGCGTGATCACCAGGGGGCACGCGCCGCGCCCGCTGCGCGCCAAGTCGGGTGCCGCGCGCGGCGCGCAAACGACGCCGGCCGGCACCCGCCGCACGGGTTGCAGGAGCGCCACCGCGGCGAAGTGTGCGGCAATGTCGTCGGGGTCGCCGTGGACCGTGAGTCCGGGCGGCAGCAGATCGTTAGAGTTCATGCGATGGAAGAGTGGCTGGCACGGTGCGTCGACAAGGCCTCCCGGCAGCAACCTGCGGTCGCTGCGCTCACGCTCGATGAGCGGCTGGGTCGCGCACACCGTAGCCGAGCGCGGCTCGGCGAGGCGGGTCCGCAGATCGTCGAGTCGGCGGTGCGTGAGGCGCAGATGCCGCGCAAGTTCGCCGAGCGGGAGCTGCGTTCCGCGCTGCAGTTGCTCGATGCCCTGCCCGAGTTCGCCGAGGCGCTGCGCCCGCGGGCCCTGCCGGCGACGTCCGGAACGACGGTGCTCGAATGGCGGCCGTACGGCGTGGTGCTCGGTCTCCACTCGGCGAACTCGCCGATCTGGGTACCGACGGTCGTCAGCATGTCGGCGTTGGTCGCCGGAAACGCGGTGGTCTGCAGGCCGTCGAGCCGCGTGCGGCGCACGACCCAGCTCGTCCTCGACGCGCTTGCGACTGCGTGGCCCACCGGGGCGCTTGCCATCGCCGATTGCGACCGGGCCGGCGCCCAGGCGCTGCTGGTCGCGCCGGGTATCGATGCCGTCGTCGCCCATGCGTCGACGGAGATATGCAAGCAGCATCTGGCGACGCTCGCCGACGCCTACGCGAGCGACGTCGTGCTGCGCCCCTACATTCCCGAAGCGTCGGGCAACGACGTGCTGATGGTGTTGCCGGGCGCCGACATCGCCGCCGCCGCTGGCGCGATCGCGGTCGGTGCGTTCGCGAACGCGGGCCAACTGTGCTTCTCGGCGAAGCGGATCCTGGTACACCGATCCGTGTGGCAGCAGCTCCGCGGAGCACTCCAGGATGCGGTCGCGGCCATCGTCATTGGGGATCCATCGGATCCGGACACCGACCTCCCCCGCCGGACCACCGGCGACCACTCGGCTGCAGAGCTGGCGTTTCGCGCGGCGTTGGCGGCCGGCGGGGAACTTGTGGTCGGTCGGGTGCCTGAACCGGGCGAGACGGAGCCGCGACTCGTGTTGTTGCCGCGCGAGCGTCTGGCGGAGCTCGACCTGTGGCGGCGCGAGATCTTCGCCCCGGTACGGGGAGTCGCCCTCATCGAGGACACCGACGATGCCATCGGTCTGGCGGCCGACACGCGGTTCGGCATCGGTGCATCGGTGTTCGGCGGCAACCCGGCGGACCACCGGCGCATCGGTGACGCACTTCGGGTGGCACGCCTATTGATCAACGAGAGCCCGCTCTACCAGGACCCGCAGCTGGTGGTCGGGGGCGTGCGGGACAGCGGCTATGGGGGCTCGCGCCCCAAGCTCGAGCAGCTCGTCTACGCCCGCCGGGTGCACACCGCCTAGCTAGGCGCCGCCGCCGTTCACCGTCTCTGCGTCTGTCACGGCCTCGACACGGCGAATGCGCCAGGACGGTCGGTAGTTGCGCAGCAGCTGGATCTCCTGCTGGGCAAGTCGGCGCGCGCCCGCGGCGTTGGCAGCCCATAGCTCCAGCTCATGTACGTCGTTGCGCTCGAAATGGTCTTCGAATGCCTCCCACTGGGCGAAGGACACCCGGTAGCGCTTGGTGCCGGGCGCCTTTGGAGTGAGCGGGCGCAACAGGCCCAGCGACCACACCGAGTTCTCCCCGCTCCGGCGCGTCTGCTCGCGCCGCTCGGTCAGCGCCTGCTCGGCGGCGCGGCGCGCGTGATCGAGATCGGGTGCGTAGAGGACCAGGCGACCCGCGATCAGAGCCCGGGACGAGCCCCGGTCACGCCGCAAGAACGTGACCTCCCAGGCTGGTGCGGACACCGTGGTCATCGAGCCGTCCCTACCGCTCACTTGATGGCGAGGCGATGGCGTCGGAGCCGCGATTACGCGGCTTCGGACTTTGCGATCGTGACGCCCAGGATGCGCTGGTCGGCGGCGGGACGGTCCCCGCGGCTGGTGGGCGTGCCCTCAATCGCGTCGACGACATCCATCCCGGAGATCACGTCGCCGAAGCCGGTGTGGGCGCCGTCGAGGTGCGGTGTCGCCGGGGCCGTGACGACGAAGAACTGGCTGCCGTTGGTGTTCGGACCGGCGTTGGCCATCGCGAGCACGCCCCGGACCAGCTTGCGCTCATTGAACTCGTCCTGGAACTGGTAGCCCGGACCGCCGCGGCCGTCGCCGCGCGGGCAGCCGCCCTGGATCATGAACCCGCGGATCACGCGGTGAAAGATGGTCCCGTCGTAGAAGCCGGCCTCGGCCAGCCCGACGAAGTTGCCCACCGTCTGGGGAGCGAGGTCCGGCCAGAGCTCGATCTCGACGACACCGGCGTCGGTTTCGATCGAGGCGACGTAGTTCGCGGACGTATCCGCGGGTGGCGGCAGGCTAGGCAAGGGATCGACTCCTCATCGATGGCAGCAGTTGGTGGAGCAAAGACTAGTACCTCGCATCCAGTCTGCGGGCGAAAACCGCGTCGATGCAGGGCACTCGGGCTCGGTCGCCCGGCGGCCGTTCAGGACCCCGCCGCCGAGAGGGCCGCCCGGAAGTCCGCCGCCAGCCGTTCAGCCAGGGCGATGACGGCGAGGTGGGTGTTGGCCGACGGGACGCGCGGGATCACCGATGCGTCGAAGCACGAGATGCCCGAGAGCCCGAGGACGCGACCGGCCGCGTCAGTGACGGCTGTGGCGTCGTCGGGCCGTCCCATGCGGAGCGATCCGACCACGTGGTGGAAGGTCTCGACGGTCCGCAACGCGTGGTCTGGATCGTCCTGGTTGGGCCACGGCGTCATCACATCCGCCAGCGGCCGGGTGCGGGCAATGCGCATCAGCTCCGCCCCCCCGACGATCGACAACGCCCGGTCACCGGCGTCCTCGAGCCACCCCATTTTCAGCACTGGCTGTAGGCGTGGGTCCCGCCCCTGCAGCCGGACCGAGCCGGTCCTCCCACGAGAATCCGCGACCTGCAGATTGAACTCGGTGAAGCGGTGTCCGGCGGTGTCCTGGCCGACGTACGGCATGACCTGGAACAGTCGTGGATCCCCGTCGACGTCTGCGTAGGCGGTCAGGAGCACCTGGATCCATGGGTGTGGCCACGTCGGGACGGGCGTATCGATCCAGAATCGGTACGAGATCTTGGGATGGTCCTGCATGCCGCAGCCGACGCCGGCGAGTTCGTGGATGACCGGGATGCCGTGCGCGGCGAGTGCGGAGGCTGGTCCCACCCCGGAGCGCAAGAGCAATGCAGGGCTCGCATAGGTGCCCAGGCACACGATCACGTGGTCGGCGTCGATCGCGACATGCTGCCCGTCCGGGCCGACCGCCTCGACCGCAACGGCCGTCTGCTGCTCGAGCCGGATGCGGTCGCACACGAGCCCGGTCACGAGGGTGAGGTTCGGGCGCGCGAGCGCCGGATCCAGATAGTGGTCGGCCGGTGTCTGGCGCCTGCCGTCGAGCATGTTGAACGGCGTCGGGCCGACGCCGTCCGCGTCGGGCGCATTGTGGTCGTCGGTCCAGGCGTGGCCGGCGCGGATGGCGGCTTCGGCGAATCGCTCGAAGATCGGGTACCAATCCTCGCGCGGGTAACGGTTGATCGGGATCGGTCCGTCGGAGCCGTGGTAGTCCCGTTGGCCGAACTGCAGGTCGCGCTCAATCGCGCAGAACCACGGAAGCCACGACTGCCAGTCGTAGCCGTCCACGTAGTCGCTCCACTCGTCGTAGTGTTTCGGCAGCCCGCGCAGGGCGATGGTCGCGTTGGTGACAGACGAGCCGCCGACGACCTTTCCGCGGGGAACGTGGACGAGTCGGGGCGACGCACCGGCCTGGGCGAAGTAGTCCCAGTCGTGGCTCTCCTTGACGATGCGAAACGCGTGCGCGAGCTCGCTCGGCCAGGTTCCCGGCGTGTAGTGCGGTCCGGCCTCGAGCAGCACGACCTCGGTGCCGGGGTCTTCGCTCAGGCGGGCGGCGGCGACGCATCCCGCCGTTCCCGCCCCACAGATCACGACCCGCATTCGTCGCCTCCGTCGGTGTAGTCGGTCTAACCGGCGGCCAGGCGTCCGCCGTCGACCACAAGCACGTGGCCGGTGATGAAGCTGGCGGCATCCGTGAGCAGGAACACAATCGGCTCGGCCGCCTCCTGGCAATCGCCGACGCGGCCGATCGGCGCCTTCGCGACCAGGCGCTCGGCCAGCGCGGGGTTGGCCGTCAGCAGCCCGTCGACCATCTCGGAACGGATCGTGCCCGGTGCGATGGAGTTCACCAAGACGCCGCTCGGCCCGAGCTCGACGGCCAGCGTCCGCGTCAGTGCATCGATCGCTGCCTTGGAGGCGTTGTACGGCCCGATGTTCGGCAACCCGGTCAGGCCGGCGATCGATCCGAGGTTCACGATGCGCCCGCCGCCGTGCTCGATCATGACGCGTCCGACGGCGCGGGCGAAGACCGCGGCACCGAGCAGATTTACGCGCAGCACGTCGTCCCACTCGTGCAGCGGCGTCTCAACGATCGGGCCGTAGTACGGGTTGATACCGGCGTTGTTGACCAGGCCCCAGACACGGGATCCGATCTCCTCGGCAGCGTCGAGTGCTCGCTCTGCGGTCTCGGTGTCGGATACGTCGCCGTCCACGATCCTGATCGTGGTGGGCAGCTCGTCGGCGAGCGACTCAAGGGCGGATTTGGACCGGGCGACAAGCACCAGGTTCGCGCCCTGTCGGGCGGCGGTCCGTGCGACGGCGGCGCCAATCCCGCGGGAGGCACCGGTGACAATGATCGTGCGATCGTCGAGGCGGTACGGATTGTCCAGCACCCCGCAAGTCTACCGGTCCGGTCGCGGTAAACTCCTCCCGTCAACGACCGCGATAGATCCGAGAGGATTCCAGCCCAGGGGGGCACAACACGATGGCGCTGAGTTATGAATTTACGGAGGAGCAGAACGACCTTCGCGAGATGGTTCGCGAGTTCGCGAACGCCGAGATTCTTCCCCTCGTTGAAGAGGCCGAGCGAAACGAGAAGTTCCCCGTCGACCTCCTTCCGAAGTTGGGCGAACTGGGTCTCTTGGGAATCGTGTTCCCGGAGGAGTACGGCGGCATCGGCGCCGACAAGATCACCGAGTGCATCTTCGTGGAGGAGATGGCCAAGGTGTGCGCCGGCATCACCGCGTCGGTGAATGCCCACGCCGACCTCGCGGCGTTCCCCATCTACAAGTTCGGCACCGACGCCCAACGTGAGGCCTACCTGCCTCGGGCGATCGCCGGAGAGATCATCGGCGCGTACGCGATCACCGAGCCGAACACCGGATCCGACGCCGCAGGGCTCGCGAGCCGCGCGGACAAGAAGGACGGCGGCTACGTCATCAACGGCCGGAAGAACTTCATCACCAACGGCACGATCTGTGACTTCTGCCTGGTCGCGGCATACACGGACAAGAGCCAGCGCGGCGACGGCATCAGCGTGTTCATCGTCGACCGCACCACACCCGGTTTCGAGGTCACGCGCAAGCTCGAGAAGATGGGCCACCGCTCGTCCGACACGGCCGAGCTTGTGTTCGAGGACTGTGAGGTCCCCGAAGAGGCCCTGCTGGGCGGCAAGGAAGGCGCCTTCGGCGCATTGATGGAGGCGCTGATTACTGGCCGGGTGTCCCACGGCGTCAAATCGGCGGCGATCGCCGAGGCGGCGTTCGAGGCGGCGCTGAAGTACTCCACCGAGCGCGAGGCCTTCGGTCGCTCGCTGTCAAAATTCCAGGCGATCCGTTTCAAGCTCGCCGACATGGCGACCCGGATCGAGGCCGCAAAAAGCCTTGCCTACAAGGCAGCCTGGCTCTACGCGAGCGGCAAGCCGTGTGTCAAGGAGGCCTCGATGGCCAAGTACTTCTCGGCCGAGGTCGCCGACTACGTCTGCCGCGAGGCGGTGCAGATCCACGGCGGGTACGGCTACATCGTCGAGTACCCGGTTGAGCGGTACTACCGCGATGCCAAGCTGGCATCGATCACCGAGGGCACCAGCGAGATCCAGCAGCTGATCATCAGTCGCGAGCTCGGAATCTGAAGAGCCGATCGTGCGGGGGTCTCGTCCGGGGCCCCGCACGGTCGGCTCCCACGAGCGAGGGCGGGCAACGGTGAACACCGGCGACGCGCGCGTCGAGGCCTACATCGAAGCGGCTACTGCAAGTCGCCGTCCGGCGCTGGCGACGATTCGCGAGCTGTGTCGCACTCACCTGACGGGATTCACCGAAACCCTGCGCTATGGCATGCCGGGCTACGTCCGCGACGATGTCGTCGAGGTCGGATTCGCGTCCCAGAAGCAGTACATCTCGCTGTACATCCTTCGAACGGACGTCCTGGATGCCCACCGGGCGATGCTCGCCGGGCTCAGTCTGGGCAAGGGATGCGTGCGGTATCGGCGCCCGGAGCAGCTCGATGTGTCGGTGGTGCGGGACATGCTCGCGATGACGGCAAGCTCGAGGGGTCGAGTCTGCTAGTGCGGCTGGCGGATCCGGGGCCGCGAGGTGGACGACGCCCGCTGCGTCGCCCGCCGCCGTGCACGACGCCGGCGGGCACGCGCGGTGCCCGCCGGCGTCGTGCACTCGATCAGGTGTCGGCCAAGCGACGCCGGACGAGCATCTTCCACTTGCCCTTCTGAACGATCTTGTCGTCCTGATTGAGCACTTCACACTCATAGATCACGAAGCCCTGTGCGGCGTTCTTGGGGTGTTCGGCCTTCTCGCCGATCGTCCGCTTGACGCGGATCGTGTCGCCGAAGAACACCGCCCCCCGGAACTGCCAATCCTCGAGGCCCATGAACGCCGCAGTGGCGACCTTGGGCTCCATCTGGCCGACCTGCAGCCCGGTCGCGATGGATGCGACAAGCATGCCGTGGGCAACGCGCTGGCCGAACACCGACTGCTCGGCCGCGACCTTATCGGTGTGAAACCAGTTGAAGTCACCGGACAGGCCGCAGAAGTTCACGACGTCGGTTTCGGTGATCGTGCGACCTGCGGAGATCGCAACGTCCCCGGTGGTTAGATCTTCCCACAGCAAGCGAGTTTCGGCCACGCTTCGGCTCCTTGGTTAGGTGTGAAGGGGAGTGCTGCTTAGAGGTTCTCGACCCCGCGGCGGATCCGGTCCAGACCCTCCTCGAGGACGTCGTCCGGGCAAGCGTACGTGAGACGGATGTGTCCCTCACCCCGGTCACCGAAGGAGGTGCCTGCCACGACGCCGACCTGGAAGTTCTCGATCAGGTGGTCGGCGAACTGCTGGGCGGTCATGCCAGTGCCGCGGATGTCCGGGAAAACGTAGAACGACCCGTCGGGGCTCAGGCACTCGATGCCGTCGATCGCGTTGAGGGCGGCGACGGTCTTGTCCCGCTTGGCCTGCAGGCGCGCGGTCTGCGTGAGCACGTGGTCCTG
>JADGPF010000095.1 GCA_017882585.1 Thermoleophilia bacterium | reverse complement strand
GTCGAACGTGATCGTGCCGCTGCGCGGGTTGGGCATCTTGCCCTGCGGGCCGAGCACGCGGCCGAGCTTGCCGACGGTGCCCATCATGTCCGGGGTGGCGATCGCCACGTCAAAGTCGGTGAAGCCGCCCTCGATCTTGGCCGCAAGGTCGTCGCCGCCGACAATGTCCGCGCCGGCCTCCTCGGCCTCGCGCACCTTGTCGCCCTGGGCGAACACCGCGACGCGCACGCTCTTGCCGGTGCCGTGCGGGAGGCTGATCGTGCCGCGCAGCTGCTGGTCGGCGTGGCGCACGTTGACGCCCAGGCGCATGTGGACCTCGACCGTCGAATCGAACCGGGTCAGTTCCTGGGACTTGATCAGGCGCATGGCCGAGAGCGGCGAGTGAATCTCGCTCGCGCTGACTTCGGCCTTGGCTTGCTCGTAGCGCTTGCCGCGCTTGGACACTTCGATTCCTCCCTCATCGGCTGGGCGCCGACCGCGCAATCTAGCGATCGCCGGCCGTCCCCGCCAGTCATCTGCGGCCCGGAGGGCCTACTCCTCGACCAGAACGCCCATGCTGCGTGCCGTGCCGGCGATCATCGACATCGCGGACTCGATGTTGTTGGCGTTCAAGTCCGGCATCTTGGTCTCGGCGATCTGGCGCACCTGATCCTTGGTCAGCGTGCCGACCTTGTCGGTCTGCGGCACGGCCGAGCCGCTCGGGATCCCGAGGGCCTGGAGGATGAGCACCGGCGCCGGCGGAGTCTTGGTGATGAACGTGAATGATCGGTCCTCATAGACCGAGATCTCCACGGGCGTCACCGTCCCGTTGGCCGCCTGAGTCTGGGCGTTGAACGCCTTACAGAACTCCATGATATTGATGCTGGCCGCACCCAGGGCCGGTCCCACCGGCGGCGCCGGAGACGCCTGCCCGGCCGGGATCTGGAGCTTGATGACCTGCAGGACCTTCTTCGCCATGGCTCTTTCTTGCTTGTCGTGTCTGCGGTCGCGCCAAGGCGGTGCGCCCATCTGGCGCGGCTCGGCGGACGGCCATTGTAGCCACCCCGCGCGCGAGGCGGGGCGGAAGTACGGTTTCGCGGGAGTTACGTGACTTTCTTGACCTGATCGAACGACAGGTCGGCGGGCGTCTCGCGACCGAAGATGCTCACCAGCACCTTGACCCGACCCGCCTCGGCGTTGATCTCGGCGATCTCGCCGGTGAAGTCCGACAGCGGCCCGGAGATGACCTTGACCGACTCGCCCACGCTGAACTCGGCGCGGACCTTGGGACGCAGCTGGGAATGCGTGCGCAGCAGGCGGTCGACCTCGGCCTGGGTGAGCGGCACCGGGTCGCTTGAGGACCCGACGAAGCCGGTCACGCCGGGCGTGTCTTTGACCACCCACAGCGCGTCCGGGGTCATGTCCATGTTGACCAGGACGTAGCCCGGCAGCGTGCGCTTTTCGGTTTGGACCTTCTGGCCATCCTTGGTCTCGACCACCTGCTCGGTCGGGACGACGATCTCGCGCACGTTCTCGCGCTGGCCAAGCGAGACAAGGCGGTGTTCAAGGTTGGCCTTGACCTTCTTCTCGTGGCCGGAATAGGTGTTGATCACGTACCAACGAAACACGGGCGAATACGTCCCTTCGACGACCGGACGGGGCTAGAAGAGCGCGTGGACGATGCGACCGACGATGGTGTCCACGATGTCAAGGTAGATCGTGACGATGGCGACCACCAGGATCACGACCGCCGTTGACTGGATGAGCTGGGCGCGCGTCGGCCATTGGACCTTGCGCAGTTCGGCGATGACGTCGCTGAGGAAGCGGGACCCGCGCCGCTGATCCTGGACTTCCTTGGTAACGGACCCAGTCTTGGCGCGCTGTGATGCGGGCTTTGGGCGCGGGGCCTGCGGCGCGTTCTTGCTTGCCTCCCCCTTGCTTCGGCGCGCACGAACGGGCGGCGAGGGCGGTGTGTTGTCGCCTCCGTCGTCCTTCGATGATCCATCGTTGCGTGCGGGTCGAATGCGTGCCATTCAGTCCACAATGATTACAGGGCCGGAGGGACTCGAACCCCCAACCCCCGGTTTTGGAGACCGGTGCTCTACCAGTTGAGCTACGACCCTTCGAGACGCCTCGCCGACGGCGCGACGAACTAGCGGGTCTCCCTGTGCGCAGTATGACGTCCGCACCAGCGACAGTACTTACTGAGCTCGATGCGATCGGGCGTGTTGCGACGGCTCTTGTTGGTCTGGTAGTTCCGACGCTTGCACTCTTGGCAAGCAAGAGTTATCGCGAGACGTTGTCCCGGTGGCACGTGCCAGCCTTTCGGTCGTGAAACGGAGAGGCAGGCTACCACATGCCCCGTGCACCGACAGACGCCGGTGGGTGGGCGTCGCCGCTAGGCCGAGTGCGGTGCGTGTCGCGTATACCGGGTCCGCGCCGCAGCCTGCTCGGCGAGGGCCGCAATCCGCAACAGCGCCGCCGAGGCGCGCTGCAGGTCCAGGTTGGTCGCCGTGGGCTGCGGTTCGACCCCAAGCCCTTCGCACAGGCGGCGGTAATGGGTCGCCAGCGCCGGGCGCGCGACCGCGTTTGGGGAGCCGGCCGAGCGGACGCGATGACAATGCTGCTGGACGTCCTCCACCGTGGGCACCCCTCGCGGGACGACGGTACGGCTCGGGGGGGTCATTTCTCCTCCAGGGTGGTCGAGTCGAGGGGGATCAACAGCGCGTCCCGTCCCGACGCGGTGATGGACAGCAGGAACCGGCGTCCCGCCGCGCCGAACTCGAACTCCTCCTGGAGCTCGAATACCTCGCATGACCCGTCCGACAAATGACCCGACAGGCGCAGCGGCGCGTCGGTATGGGAATCGAGCGCGGTAAGTGCGCGGACAAGGCAGTCACGGGCGTGGTCAGGCAAGGGTTCGGCGAGTCGCAGTTCCGGCATCTGCATCCCCATCGGCGCCCCGCCCGGGCGCCTTGAATGTTCGGTCACCCCGTGCCGCGCCCGTGCCCGGGCATATCCTGTTCGCCATGGACGACGATTTGGATCTCGCGGAGGCCGCCGCCTACATCCTCGGAGAGCGCCCGGAGCTGGACGAGCGTCAGGTCTGGGCGGTCCTGAATGAGTTCGGCGACCCACCACCCGCCTCGAGCAACGCCCTGGCCCTCGAGCTGGTCAAGTCCGCGCTCCCGGACGTCTCCCCGCGGATCGCTCGCCGCATCCTGGGCGAATGGCGCGCCTATGCATCGCTGGTCGACGAGCCCGACTGGGACGACGGCTGACCACGCCGGGTGCGGCGGATCGGTCTAGCGGCCGCGCGTGCGGGAGCCCGTGCCGAGCAGGAGTTCGCGGGCGGCGTTCAGCGCCACCGTGAGTCCCTCGGCCTGACCGCGGATGTTGGGGTGCAGGTCGGCGACGCGGTCGGGATGACAGCGCACGATCTGCGCGCGAAACGCGCGCTCGATCTCCTCGGCGGGCGCATTCGGCGCCACCTCCAGCAGCGCCGCCGCGTCGGCACGGGACGTCGGTAGCGGTGTTGCTCCGGCGACGCCTTGGGCCCGCATCGCGGCGACTTGGCGCAGAATCGCGGCGACCTGGGACTTCTCGGTGCGCAGCTTGGCCCGGTCTTGGGCGAGTTGCGCCCGCTCCTCGCGTACTTCATCGGCCAGCTCCAACAGGCGCCGATCGCGTGCTCCGCGGTCCTCGTGCAGACCATCGACAAACCGTGCGGCATCGAATGGCGCGGGCGCGTCCGGCGGCACGGCACGCTCGGCTCCACGCTCGCCGCGGCGGATGCGCATGACGATCTCCGGAAGCGTGACGTGGGCACGATTGCCGCCCGCGGGGCCGTCCGACGCTCCGAGGCGGATGAGCTCAACTGCATCCCAGGCCGGGACCACGATGAACACCGCCGATGAGCGTCCCACCAGCAGTGCCCGTCGCGGGGCATCGAGGGTCGCTCCGAGCAGGCCGAAGCGGCCGCGCCCGGTCCCCGACGCGATGTCCTCGAGTTCCTCGTGGAGGTCGTCGAGCCGGCGCGCCACCTCGCGGGCGTCCGGTCCGGTGCCCGCCTCGAGGCCATCGAGGACGTCGGTGACGGTCAGTGCCGGCTGCGACTGACCAGCCGCCAGCGCGAGCCACCAGCGCGCCCAGGGGTCACCGCCGGCCTCGCGTGCGACGTGCAGCGCGGCATCGGGATAGTCCAGCGCGTGCAGGGCGGCCGCCAAGTCAGCGCGCACGCCCGCGTCGCCTCCGAGCGCAGCCGCCGTGCCGAGCAGCGCGACCTGGCGCCACCGGCCGGACTCCCCCGCCGCCGGTGCTCTGCCGGCCCGCGTCACGAGATCCTCACGCACGGGATCAGGGTAGCGCCAGCTGCCGGCGGGTATCCTCGCCACGATGAATAGACTCGCCGCCGAGCCCAGCCTGTACCTGCGCCAACACGCCAACAACCCGGTGGATTGGTATCCATGGGGTGCGGAGGCCCTTGCGCGCGCCGCCGCCGAGGACAAGCCGCTGCTGATCTCGATCGGGTACTCGTCCTGCCACTGGTGCCACGTGATGGCCCACGAGTCCTTCGAAGATCCCGCGATCGCAGCGATCATGAACGAGCACTTCGTGTGCATCAAGGTCGACCGCGAGGAACGCCCCGACGTCGATGCGCTCTACATGCAGGCGACGCTGCTGCTTGCCCGCCAGGGCGGTTGGCCCATGACCGTCTTTGCGACCCCTGACGCTCGGCCGTTTTTCGCCGGCACGTATTACCCGCCGGTCAACCGGGGCAGCATGCCCGGCTTCGCGGATCTCTGCGGGTGGATGGCCGCGGTGTATCGCGAGCGCGGTGACGACGTCGACGCGCAGGCCACCGAGATCGTCGGGCACCTTCAGCGGATCGCCGCCCGCCAGTCCGCGCAGACCGGGATCACCGCAGCAACACTCGAGGCGGCGGTCGCCGAACTCGTGACGCATTTCGACCACGCACAGGGCGGTTTCGGTGGCGCACCGAAGTTCCCGCCGTCGACCGTGCTCGAGTTCCTGCTCCAGGTGGACGGCGCCCCCGCGACGGTCGGTGCCGCGCGTGAGATGGCGACGGTAACGATGCGGCGGATGGCCGATGGCGGGATCCGCGATCAAATCGGCGGCGGCTTTCATCGCTACGCCGTCGACGACATCTGGCTGGTGCCGCACTTCGAGAAGATGCTCTACGACAACGCGCTGCTGGCCCGTGCCTACGTACTCGCGGCCCGCGGAGCAGATGACACGCGTTGGCGGGAGGTCGCCGAGCAGACCCTCGATTATCTTGTGCGCGAGCTGCAGCTCCCGGGCGGCGGCTTCGCGGCTGCCTGCGATGCCGATTCGGCGGGAGGCGAGGGCGCATTCTTCGTCTGGACGCCGGCGGAGATCGCCGCCTTACTGCCGGCAGACCAGGCCACCGCAGTCCTACGGCGGTTTGGAGTGACCGAGGCCGGCAACTTCGAGGGCCGCACGATCCTGCATGCCGCCGTGCCGCTGCCGCTGCTCGCGGAGGAGCTCGGCACCGATCCGGCACCGTTGCTCGGCCAAGCGACGGCGACCCTGTACGCGGCTCGCGCCGCGCGGCCGGCGCCGGCACGCGATGAAAAGCTGATCGCCGCGTGGAACGGGTTGGCCATCGCGGCGTTTGCCGACGCCGGCGTCGCGTTCGGCCGTCAGGACTACCTCGAGGTGGCCGCGCGCGCGGGCGCGCGGGTGCTCGGGCAGCTGGTCGTCGATGGGCGCCTGCATCGCACCTACCAGGACGGTGCCGCGCGACATCTCGGCCAACTGGAGGACTATGCCGATGCCATCCACGGCCTGCTGCAGTTGTACGCTGCGACGTTCGTGCCGCGCTGGCTCGCCGCCGCCCGGACACTTGCCGACGCGATGATCACGCTCTTTGCGGATCCGCAGGGGCACGGATTCTTCGCAACCGGCAGTGACGCCCCGCGCCTCTTGGTTCGCGGCCGGGACCTCGAAGACCAGCCGACCCCGAGCGGGAACTCGCAGGCGGCGTCGGTGCTCGTGCGCTTGGCCGGGCTGACCGGCAGCACCGACTACCTGGAGCGTGCCGAGCAGACCATCGCCGTCATCGGTGATGAGGTCGCGCGCCTGCCGCTGGCATTCGGCACGGCGCTGGGCGTCATCGATCGGCTGACCCGGGTGCGTCGCGAGATCGCCATCGTCGGGGCGGCTGACGACCCGGCGACCGCCGCGCTCGTCCAAGTCGCGCGCGACCACGCCGGTCCCGGCGACGTGATTGCCTGCGGAACGCCGGGCGACACCGCGGCGGAACAGGCCGTCCCGCTGCTGTCTGGCCGACCGTTGGTCGACGGGGCCCCGGCGGCGTACGTGTGCGAGCACTTTTCATGCCAGGCACCGGTGACCTCGCCGATGGCGCTGCGCGCGGCACTTGCCAAGTGACCCCGGGGCGTGCCGCGTGATGCTGTGGCTATCCTTCCCACTACCATGGCTGACTTGACCGAACTCACCACCATGATCGAGACCGCACTGCCCGGCGCCGAGGTACAGATCGTCGACCAGGGTGGCGGCGACCACCTGTTTGCGTCGGTCGTGGCATCGCAGTTCGCCGAGAAGTCGCTGATTCAGCAACACCGTATGGTCTACGCCGCTGTCCAGTCACGCCTGGACGACGGCAGCATTCATGCCCTTGCCCTCAAGACTCGTGCACCGGAGGCGTCATGAGCGACACGCTCACCATGACCGAACAGGAAATCCTCGACCAGATACAGCGCGAGGTCGCAGACAATCATGTGTTTGTCTTCATGAAGGGGACGCCCGAGATGCCGCGCTGCGGCTTCTCCAACCAGGTGGTCCAGATCCTCAATCACCTCAACGTTGACTACGGGGCACGTGACGTGCTGACCGACCCGCGCATCCGCGAGGTGCTCAGCCGATGGTCACAGTGGCCGACCATCCCCCAGGTGTTCGTCGACGGCGAGCTGATCGGCGGATGCGACATCACCACCGAGCTCTTCCAGAACGGCGAACTGCACAAGATCGTCGGCTCCGAGGCCGCGGCCTGAGCCAGGCCACCGACCGGTCGGTCCACCGGGCACGACCGGACGGCGCAGATCGCCAGCTGCTCCCGCTCGGTCAGACGGCAACCGGCGGCACGGCGATGCGTTCGAGGGCCACCACGACGACGTCATCGCGCAATGACCCGGCGTCGTGGCGGCGCGCAGCCTCGATCAGCCGCTCGAGGCGCGCCTCGACCGCCGTGGTCCGCTCTCGACGCAAGACCTCGCGTACCCGGTCGATCCCGAACTGATCGTCGCTCGCGCCCGCCTCGAGCAGGCCATCGGTAAAGAGCAGCAGCGTCTCCCCGCGCCCGAGCGAGAACGTCGTCGTCGGCCACTCGGCATCGTCCATCCCCCCGAGCAATGGCCCCGAGCCCACCGGCTCGAGCTCGGTACAGTGGTCCTCGCCGAGCACGAGCGGGGCCGGATGGCCGGCCGAGGCGAAGGCCCCGTTGCCATCGGGGTCGACCAGCGCGTAGATCACGGTGGCAAACAGCCCGGCCTTGCGGACCTCGGGGCGCGACATCTGGGTGTTGAGCGCGGTCAGCACCCGCTTCGGGTCCGGGTCGACCGCGGTCATCGTGCGCCAGCCGAAGCGCAGACCGGCGGCCTGGGCGGCCGCACCGGCCCCGTGACCCGCCATGTCGCCGACGATCATCGCTAGGCGTCCGTCGGCCAGCACCTCGGCGTCGTAGAAGTCTCCGCCGATCAGGAGCGCCCGTTCGGCAGGCCGGTAGCGCGCGACGAGTCGATAGCCCAGGTAGCCCGGCAGGCCCGCCGGCAACAGGCCCTGTTGGACGGTTTCCCAGAGACGGCGCTCGGTGCGCTGACCGGCTTCGCGGCGTGCAGCCGCCGCCACGGCATCGCGCTGCTGGAACACCTGACGCTGCATGGTGTTGAACCCGTCGACGAGCTCGCCGAGCTCGCGCACGGCGCTGTCGCTTGCCGGCACGGGGTCGAGGAACCGCCCGCGCGCCATGCGTCCGACCCCGAGCGCCAGGAGGTCGATCGGGATGCCCACGCGGCGCCAGAGGCGGCGTGCGGTCAGGGCGACAACCGCGAACGCGAGCAGCGCCGCCGCGATGATGCCCACGAGGGTGATGTTGCGGCGCGTCTTGGCGGCGTCGAATGACTGCTGTTTGGAGATCTGCACGTCGGCTGCGAGCTGGGTCGATGCGGCGCGGAACGCGTTCAGCCATTGCTGCGCAAGGCCCTGATTGACCAGTGCGATCGCGGCGGTAACGTGGCGCTCGCGGCGGATCTGCACGAGATGGATGCTGTCCGCGAACCAGAGCTGGGCGTTGTTGTTGGCCCGTTCCACGTCGGCCGCGAGCTTCGGATCGTCACGAACCAGATACCGCAGTCGGTCGAGGTCTTCGGGATAACGATCGACGGCGGTCGTGTACGGCTCGAGGTAGTCACCGCGCCCGGTCAGCACGTAGCCGCGGCTGCCGGTGTCGGCGTTGAGCATGTCGATCAGCAGCTGATTCGACGCCCCGAGTCGCGCGAGCGCCTGCTCGCCGGCGTCCGAGT
>JADGPF010000094.1 GCA_017882585.1 Thermoleophilia bacterium | reverse complement strand
TTTCGTGCGCAGAGGAGGGGGGACTCATGTACGAGTGCATCGGCCGAGGACCCGGCGAACTGAAGCACCCGTGCAGTGCTTTTTGTGCGTTTTGCGTGCGCGGGGATTCCGCGCGTGGTGCTGGCGTTGGTGCGTGTGAGAGGCCCGACCAGTCCTCGCGCCGACTCGGTGAACACGGCGCCGTCCGGGCCGTCGCGGCGGTGGCCGTCACCGACGAGTGCTCCGGGATCGAGGCGTCGGCGTGCAGTCACCATGGGCCCGGTCCGAACATCGGTGGCAGGGGGCATCCCAGCCGACGACGGGACCCCTGCGTATCGGCGAATCGGCTAGGCGGTGGGGAGGTCCAGGATCACCAGGCGTGGCTCACACATGCTGCGCACGGCATAGTGCGGGCCCTCGCGGGTGTTGCCGCTGCCCTTGATCCCGCCGTACGGCTGCTGGTCCGCGCGAAACGTCGGGGTCTCGTTGATCACGACGCCCGCGAACTCGAGGCGCTCGGCCCACGTGATCGCGGCGTCGACGCGACCGGTGAAGATGCCCGCCTGGAGTCCGTAGCTGGTCGCGTTGCACAGCCCGATTGCGCCGTCGATGGTGCGGTAGGCGGCAACGCCGACCACCGGCCCGAACACCTCTTCGCAGGTGACCTTCATGGTCGGCGTGATGCCGTCGAGCACGGTGGGGGCGATGAGTCCATCGTGGGCGAGCCCGCCGGTGGCGATCGTGGCCCCGGCGTCGACGGCCTCGCCGATCCAGGCCCGCACGCGCTGGTGGGACGCCGGGGTGATGACCGGTCCGACGTCGGTCGCCTCGTCGGCCGGATCGCCCACGACCAGGTCCTCCACCGCAGCCACGAGGAGGGCGAGGAACACATCGTGTACGGACTCGTGCACGTAGACCCGCTGCACGCTGATGCAGGACTGGCCGGCGTGCGTGAATCCGGAGGCGGCGATGCGTGCCGCCGCATGGACGAGATCCGCGTCCTCGGTGACGATGACCGGTGTCGAGTTGCCGAGTTCAAGCGCAACGTGCTTTCGCGGTGCCCGTTCACGGATGCTCCAGCCGACCGTGCCTGAGCCGGTAAACGAGATCATCGCGACGTCGGGGTGGTCGACCAGCGCGCCGCCGACCTCTTCGCCACTGCCGGTGATGACCGCCAGCGCGCCGGGCGGCAACCCCGCATCCGACAGCGCTTGGGCCAGCAGCAGCGCGGACAGGGGAGTCTTCTCGGCGGGTTTGAGCACGACCGGGCACCCCGCGGCGATGGCCGGCCCGAGCTTGTGCGCGACCAGGTTCAGCGGAAAGTTGAACGGCGCGATCGCGCCCACGATGCCGATTGGCGCATAGCGGACCAGCCCGATCTTTCCGATGCCGGCCGCGGAGGCGCCAAACGGCACCGTCTCGCCGGAGAGCGTGCGGGCCTCGGCGGCCGAGAAGGTCAGGGTGTCGACGCACCGCGCGACCTCGCCGCGGGCCTGGCGGATCGGCTTGCCGGCTTCCCGGCACAGCACCTGCGCGAAGTGCTCGGACCGCTCGGCCACGAGACGTGCGGCGCGCTCGAGGACGCGTGCCCGCTCGACCGGAGCCGGGGGCGGCAAGTGCTCGGCCGCGTCGCGCACGGCGCGCGCCACCTCGGCAGCCCCGCCCGTTGCGACCTCGGTGATGAACTCGCCGGAGTACGGATTACGGACTTCGATCGCGGCCGATCCGTCGACGAACCGGCCTCCCAGAAACAGTCCGGTCGGCAGGTCGGGGGCAGGTCCGCGCATCACAGTGCTAGCTGGATTTCCCGGCGGTGCGGGCGGCCAAACCCTCCTGGTGGAAGGTCCGGGCCCGTCGCATGTTCTCCAGGTCGGGTCCCTCGCCCGTGATGCCCGGGACTTCGAGGATGACCGGGAGCCCCTGGAGCCGGGGCGCACCCAGGATGGACCGCATCCCGTCGGGACCGATCTTGCCGTCGCCCAGGTTCTCGTGCCGATCGCGGTTCGACCCGAAGTCGGTCATCGAGTCATTCAGGTGCAGACAGCGAAGTTGGGCGAGACCCACGGTCGCGTCGAAGTCCTCGAGCACGCGGTCGATGCCGCCCGGCTCGTGGACGGGATAGCCGCTGGCGAACAGGTGCTGGGTGTCGAGGCAGACGCCGAGGCGCTCCGGGTTGCCGACCCCGTCCCAGACCGACTTGAGCTGCCCGAACGTACGGCCGATCGTGTCGCCGGCGCCGGCGGTGTTCTCGAGGTAGATCTGGCAGCTACCCGGCGCGGCGGCGAAGGCTTCGGCGATCCCGCTGGCGATGCGGTCGATCGCTTCGTCGACGGTGCTGCCCTTGGACGACCCGACGTGCAGGATCACACCGGCGAGACCGAGCCGCTCGCCGATTTCCAGATGCTGGATGAGGCTCGTCACCGAGAGTCGATAGATGTTGCGTGTGCTGGTGGCCGGCTTGCCCGGGGGTCCCGAGGGCACCTCACGATCCGGCGCGCCCAGGTTCATCAGGTACAGGCCGTGGCTGACCAATGGGCCCATGCCCGCCGCGGTGGCCTGCTCGCGAAACGCGGCGATCTCGGCGTCGGTGTGGTTGATCGGCCGCCACGTTCGTGGGTTGTGCGTGAACACCTGCAGGCTTTCGCAGCCGATCGCCTGGCCGCGGGCGATCGCCTTGCTGATGCCGCCGGATGATGAGACGTGGGCTCCGAAGCGCATGAGGGGATCCTATGACGCCGGGCGGGTGTCGTGTGGCCGCCAATCGGGCGCACCCGAGTCGCACGGGTATCCTTCGGACCATGCCTCCATTTCAGCGTCGCGACATCACCGTGCCTGCGCGCGTGCGTTTTGCGCCGAGCCCGACGGGCAACCTCCACGTGGGGGGTGCCCGGACGGCATTGTTCAGCTGGCTGGTCGCCCGGCATACCGGGGGCGTCTACGTCTTGCGCCTCGAGGACACGGATCTCGAGCGCTCGACGCCCGAGTCCGAAGCCCAGATCCTGCGGTCGCTGGAGTGGCTCGGGCTTGACTGGGACGAGGGCCCGTACCGCCAAAGCGAGCGTTCGGACGTGTATCTGCGATCGATCGATCGCCTCAAGGCTGCCGGCGTCGTCTACGCGGCGTGGGAAACCGAGCAGGAGCTCGAGATCCAGCGCGAGCAGGCTCGCCAGAATAGGCGTGCCCCGGTCGTGCGCGGCCGGCGCGACTGGACCGAGGACCAGATCGCCGGCTTCGTTGCGGAGGGTCGGCGTCCGGCGTGGCGCTTTGCCGTCGACCTCGCCGGACGAACCGTCATCGATGACTATGTCCGCGGGGAGGTGACCTTCGAGCACACGGCCATCGAGGACTTCGTCGTGGCCCGCTCCGACGATACCCCGACCTACAACCTCGCCGCGGCGATCGACGATCTCGAGATGGGTATCACTCACGTCATCCGGGGCGAGGACCACCTGTCCAACACGCCCAAGCAGATGATGGTGATCCGGGCACTTGGGGGCACGACCCCCGAGTACGCACACATTCCGCTGATCCTCGGCCCCGACAAGAAGCGCCTGTCCAAGCGTCACGGGGCCGCGTCGGTCGAGGACCTCCGCGCCGCCGGCTTCGTGCAGCCGGCCGTGCTGAACGCGCTGGCCCTGCTGGGCTGGAGTTTCGACGACAAGACCACGATGTTCACCGTCGGCGAGCTGATCGAGAAGTTCAGCGTGGCGCGGATCTCCAAGAGTCCGGCGATCTTCGACCTCAAAAAGCTCGAGGTGCTCAACGGCCGCTACCTGCGGATGATGAGCACGGACGAGTTCACGGACGTGTTGCTCGAGCACCTCGAGCGCACAGGGTTCTTCGATGGCAAGGATGCCGCCGCGCGCGATCTTGCGCGCGAGTCGGTTCCGGCGGTCAAACGCAAATTGACGACCCTCGCCGACTACGACCCGTTGGCGGGCTGGCTGTTCCGGCCGTTGGAGATCGAGCCCGAGGCATGGGCGACGCTCGCCGGCGACGTGCGCCGCTCGATTCAGGCGATCGGTGGCGGACTCGCCCGCCTCGAGCTGCTTGAGGCGTTCACGCTGGATGCGATCAAGGACGCCTTGCAGGACCAGCTGCACATACTGGGTGAGGATGCGCGCGGGTTCCTCGAACCGCAGCGGATCGCGCTGACCGGCCAGCGGGTCTCGACCGGCATCTATGAGAGCCTGCTGCTCGCTGGCCGTGAGGAGGCGGTTGCGCGGTACCGTCACACCCTCGGCCGTCTCGCGGAGATCTGGGTCGCATGAAGCGCATCGTGAACCTGCCGCCGTGGCAGTCGGTCGGCCTGTTCGCCGCCATCGTGTTTGGCATCTATTTGGTGATCGCGGTCACGTTCCAGGCCCGCGGGGGGAGCCAGAGCTCACTGTCCGGCGTCGCGGGAATCGCCGCCTGGGCCGTCTTGGCCGTGGCCTTCGTGGCGTACCTGAATGCCTGGCGCCGCCGGCCGAACGCGGCCGAACGGCTGGTGACCAGATACCTGACCGAGAACCGCGTGGTGGTGGACTGGCTGGGCCGGCCGGTCAAGGTCGAGCTGCCGGAACGGATCGGTCGGGGCGCCAGCAACGATGCAATCCAGATGCCGGTGACCGCCCGCGCGTCTGGCCCGCTCGGCAGCGGTGAGGCGCACCTGACCCTCGCGCGGGTCTCCGGGGCCTGGGAAGTGCTGCATGCCGAGCTGGATCGCAACGGCAGGGTGGTCTCGCTCTCGGCGGACAAGTAGACCGTTGCCGATCGCAATTCCGGCGACGGGTTCGGTACGGTGTGCCAACGACCCGGGACGTGGCGCAGCCTGGTAGCGCACCGGCTTTGGGTGCCGGGGGTCGCCGGTTCGAATCCGGCCGTCCCGATGCCCCTCGCGGCGGGCTTCCCGTCACGGGGGGCCCGCGGCATCTGCAGATTGCGAGAAGGCGACGGGGAATGGTGACAGGTCAGATCCAGTGCGGTGAGCGCCGACGCAGCGGCGCTCACGTCGGCTGGCGGTCACCGGCGGCGCGAGTGCGCCGGTGACGCCGGCGAGCACACCTCCCTCGGTCAGTGGCGCCGTGGCCCACCGCGATGCGCACCAGGCCCTGGTGGTGGATGCGGTCATGCGGCTGGGCCTCGTGGGGGCCGCCGTGATCCGCGTCGGTCCAGGGGGCCGTTGCAGCGTCGTCAGCTCGTGGCCCGGCCGCGATCAGGTCATACTGACCATCGAGGCGAGTCACGCCCTGGGCGAACTCGCCGGCGGTCGTCGCGGCGTCGCGGTATGGCGTCCCGGCTCACGGACCTTCGCCGAGCTGAGCCAGATCGCGGGGCCGGCCACGGCCGGCCGGGCCGCCCTCATCGCCGTCGTGCGCATTACGACGCCGACCGTCG
>JADGPF010000016.1 GCA_017882585.1 Thermoleophilia bacterium | reverse complement strand
TTGAACACCTCGCAGCCGGCCCGCATGAAGGGCTCGAGTCGCGCGACGATGTCGTCCGGCGTACCCCAGGTGTAGTAGCTGCGCAGCACCTCGTCGGGCACGGCGCGCGCGGCGGCGAGGGCATCCGCGCGCGAGAGCTCGGTCGGCACGTAGTCCAACAACCCCCACTTGGACGCCAATGGATGCTCGGCACCGGCGGCCTCGTACAACCCAGCGGGTGCGGTCAGCGCGATCAGCCGCAGGGCCATCGCGTCGAGCAGACGCTCGGCGACGGCGCCATCCTCGTCGCAGACGATCCATACGTACAGGCCCGGGCGTACCGCGTCGGCCGCGCGACTCGCCGCGCGACTCGCCGCGCGGACGTCGCCCAACCGCGCGCGGTACTCGTCGGCGTCCACGATGATCGGCATCCAGCCGTCGGCGAGCCGCCCGACCGCGCGCAGCACCCGGGGGCGATGGGCGGGCATCCAGATCTCGGGCGGACGCTCCCCATACGGGCCCAAACCGATCACCGCCTGGCGAAGTTGGACAAACTCACCGTCGAAGTCGACGGGGTCGGTGGTCGACCACAGCAGGCGGATCACCTCGACGGCTTCGATCAGCCGCGAGGCCGTCCGGTCGTAGGGGAGGCCGTAGGGCACGATGTTCTCGGCCTCGCCGACACCGAGCCCGAGGCGTGCGCGACCGTGGCTCATGTGGTCAAGCGTGGCAAAGGTCTGGGCGATGACGGCGGGGTGGCGCCGGATCGCGTCGGTGACCCCGGTGCCGAGGTACATGTGCGTGGTGTGTGTCGCGACAGCGCCCATCAGCGGGCCCGGGTCCAGGAACGTATGCGGTGAGGGCTCGGTGGCGGCCTGAGCAAAGATGTCCGGTGTCCACACGCTCGGCGGGTACCAGTGCAGGAAGTGGTCCGCGAACCACATCGCCTCGATGCCGCTCTCCTCGAGGGCCTTCGCCATGGGCACCAGCGCATCGACAGGGGGCCGCGTCAGTCCGGAAACGCCAACTTCGATCTTCACAGCGACTCCTTGAAGGCGATGGCGACCGACGCCGCCGATGCTGCGAACCACAGCGGCGCGTCCGTGCACAGGCTACCGAGGCTGCGGTACCGAGGCGCCCGGATCGGGGACGTGTGAAGATGGGAATCGTCTGAGTTCGCAGTCTGATCCGGAGTTCCGATGCCTGACGCACCGCCTGCCGCGTTCCCGCGCGAACAAGCCCAAGACGGCAGCTTCGAGCGCCAGGCGTCGCGGTTCCGGGACTGGGTGCAGGCGGAGCCGGGCGCCGCGTATCCCGCCGTCGGGGGGCGCTACCACCTGTATGTCTCGCTGGCGTGTCCCTGGGCCCACCGCACGATCATCTACCGCCGTCTGAAGGGGCTCGAGGACGCGATCTCGATGACGATCGTCGACCCGGAGCGCGACGAACACGGCTGGGCGATCGCCGAGGGACCGGGCAACACGCCCGATCCGGTCAACGGGTTCGCGTGGCTCAGCGACGCATACGAGGCGAGCGCGCCAGGCTTCGATGGACGCGTGACCGTCCCGGTCCTGTGGGACACCGTCACGGGGCGGATCGTCAACAACGAATCGGCGGACATCATTCGCATGTTCGACCGCGAGTTCGCGGCCGTCGCGGATCCCAACGCACCGGTGTTCTGCCCGCCGGAGCTCGAGGATGAAATCGACGAGGTCAACGCCGCGGTCTACGCCCACGTCAACAACGGCGTCTATCGGGCCGGCTTCGCCACGACCCAGTCCGCCTACGAGAACGCCTTCCGGGATCTGTTCGCGGCGCTGGACACGTTGGACCGGCGACTCGGGCAACTCCGCTACCTGCTCGGGGACCGGATCACCGAGGCCGACTGGCGCCTGTTTACGACGCTGGTCCGGTTCGACCCGGTCTACGTCGGACACTTCAAGTGCAATTTGCGCCGTATCGCCGACTACCCGAACCTGGCGGGCTATCTGCGCGACCTCTACCAGCAGCCAAAGGTTGCCGAAACCGTCAACTTCAACCACATCAAGCGCCACTACTACCGCACTCATCCGACCATCAATCCGAATCGCATCGTCCCGGTCGGACCGCACATGAACCTGGTCGCGCCGCACGGACGCGAGGCGCTCGCGACACGCGGCTGAGGGCCGATGTCCGGCGAGAGAGCGGCATCGGTGTCGCGGCCGCGTTGGGCGCTGATCTACGACCACGAGTGCGGGATGTGCCGGGTCGCGGCGGCACTGGTGTTGTGCGCCGATCGGCGCCGGTCCGTGACGCCGGTGGCGCTCCAGGATGCGCGGATCACGGAGTTGCTCGCGCCCGTGCCGCGCGGGCGCTGGGCCCAGTCGTGGCATCTGGCTGCGCCGGATGGACGGGTGTACTCGGGTGGCGCGGCGATCCCGGAGCTGTGCCGGCTACTGCCCGGGTTCGGGGTGCCGGGCCTGCTTTGCGGTGCCGCCCCGGATGTGACTGAGCGGATCTACGCGGGACTCGCCGGCAATCGGCGGCGCATCGGCGCGCGCATCCCCGGTCGCCTGGTGGGCTGGGCCACCGGTATCCTCGACGAACGGTCCGGACGCGCCTGAACCGCCGCCGAGCTCGTCGGGCATCTCGGGGTGGGGGACACGGATGTGCCCGCGCCACGCCCCATCCCAGTCGCCTGCCGCGTCGTGCCAGGTCCAGGTGATCGTGACCTCGGCGTCGAGGATCCCGACGGGCCAGTCGAACGGAATCTGCACGCGGTTGTCGGCCGGATGTGCCCCGTAGCCGAACAGGGCCAGCGGCCCGGTTTGCGCACTCAGCGGGACGCGGTCGGCCGTCACGGTGGCGACGAATCGATAGGCGTTGGGTGCGGCCGCATTCGCGAACGGAACCAGCAATACGAGCCCACCGTCGGTCGCGCTGATCAACTCGGTCGGCCCGATGATCGGCTGTGCTCCGAACATGGCGCGTCGGCCTTGGCGCAGCACCTTGACCAGCGCGATCAGCACGATGATCGCGACCAGTGCCAGCACGCCGATCGCGATCGTCTCGACGAGCGGTTGGTGCGCGTTCAGCCAATGCATGCCCGACACGCTAGCGGGGCTACTGGACATCTTCATCCGGGGATGCGCGGGCTCGGGGACTGGCCGGATAAGCTGATGCGCCCCGAGTTTTAAGGAGATGCGAGTGGATACGCGTACGTTTCCGCCAGCGGACGGGTGGTGTGTCGAGGTCGTGGTCCGCGACGGCGCCGCGGTGGTGGTTCAGGAGGTGTTCAGCCTCGCCGAGGACGCACGCGATTTCGCCAAGCAGCACGTGTGGCAGCACAAGGACCACGTCGCCACGATCTTCGAACGGCGTGGCGGGGCGACGGTGTTCTCGACCGAAGTGGCGTTTCCGCGTTAGCTCACTTGCCGCTGGTGCGGATGAACGCGGTCAGGCCGAACGCCGAGACAGGCGTCATTCCCAGGCTCTGGTAAAAGCCCTCGACGCCGCGTTCGGCGATCAGCACCTGGTGGTGGTAGGTCGCCAGCGGGTAGTGGTCCTGGATCGCCTGGGTGAGCCCGCGTCCGATCCCCTCCCGCTGACGTTCGGGCGCTACGAGGATGTCGGCGATGTAGACGGCAAATGCCTCGTCGCTCATCGCCCGTGCGAATCCGATGATTGCGTCGTGCTCGACCGCAACGACCGAGTACGACGAGCAACGAACGGCAGTCCGCAAGCGCTCGGGATCGTTGGCGTGGCTCCAGTCATGCGCCCGATATAGCCCGATGATGGCCGGGAAATCGCGGTCGAGCTCGACCTCTCGGATGGTGATGGACGCGCGCAGCGGGTTACCTCAAGAGACGAAGGATGTGCCGATATACTCGCGCCCCAATGGCACGACGACACGACCGCCTACCGGATCGATACCACGCCGTCGAGGTCGAGGAGCGCTGGCAGCGCATCTGGGCCGACCGGCGCGCGTTCATGGGCGCCACGATCTCACGGGACGGAGCACAGGCGCAGCGGTCGGACCGCCCCAAGTCGTACGTTCTGGAAATGCTGCCCTACCCGTCCGGCGAGATCCATATGGGTCACGTCAAGAACTACACCATGGGCGATGTGATCGCGCATCATCGCCGCCGCTGTGGTGCGGCGGTGTTCCACCCAATGGGCTACGACGCGTTCGGCCTGCCGGCCGAGAATGCGGCGATCCGCACCGGCGAGCATCCGGCGATTGTGACCGCGCGTAACATCGCGCGGATTCGCGATCAGCTCAAACGACTCGGCTTCGCGATCGATTGGGACACCGAGATCTCGACCGCCGACCCTGAGTATTACCGCTGGACGCAGTGGATCTTCCTGCGGATGTTCGAGCGGGGCCTGGCGGAGCGGCGCGAGGCGGCGGTGAACTGGTGCCCCAAGGATCAGACCGTGCTTGCCAACGAGCAGGTCGTCGACGGGCACTGCGAGCGCTGCGGTACCGAGGTCGAACTGCGCCAGCTGACCCAGTGGTTCTTGCGCATCACCGACTACGCACAGGCCCTGCTCGACGACATGGACCTCCTCGATGACTGGCCCGAGCGCGTCCTGGCGATGCAGCGCAATTGGATCGGGCGGTCCGAGGGCGCGCGGGTGCTGTTTCGCACCGAGGACGGTGCGCACGAGATTCCCGTCTTCACGACCCGAGCGGACACATTGTTCGGCGCCACGTTCTTCCTGGTCGCCCCGGAGCATCCGCTGCTGGCGACGCTCGTCGAGGGCCGATCAGAGGCGGACGCCGTGCTGGGCTATGCGCGGGCGGCCGCACGTGCGTCGCTGGCCGACCGCAGCGCGACCGATAAGCCGAAGACCGGGGTGTTCACCGGTCGGTATGTGGTCAACCCCATCAACGGCGAGCAGATTCCGGTGTGGGTCGCCGAGTACGTGCTGATGGACTACGGCACCGGTGCGATCATGGCCGTACCTGGCCACGACGAGCGCGATTTCGCCTTCGCGCGCCAACACGATCTGCCGATCCGGCGTGTCGTCGCCGATCCGGACACGGCCGCCGACGCGCCGCTCGAGCAGGCCTACGCCGGGTCCGGGCGGCTCGTCAACTCAGGGTTCCTGGACGACTTGGCGGTCGACGAGGCCACACAGGCCGCGGCGGAATGGCTTGCCGGGCGCGGGGTGGGCCAGGCCACCGTCGGATACCGGCTTCGCGACTGGCTGATCTCCCGCCAGCGCTACTGGGGCGTCCCGATCCCGGTGATCCACTGTCCGGTGTGCGGGCCGGTGGCCGTGCCCGACAGTCAACTGCCGGTGTTGCTGCCCGACGTCGACGACTACGCCCCAAAAGGGCAGAGCCCGCTCGCCACCAGCGCCGAGTTCCTGACCGCCACCTGCCCGAGCTGCGGCGGACCGGCCCGGCGTGAGACCGACACGATGGACACGTTCGTGGACTCGTCGTGGTACTACCTGCGCTACACGGCACCGCATCTGTCGAGCGCGCCCTTCGAGCGGGAACTCGCCGACTACTGGCTGCCGGTGGACCAGTACATCGGTGGCGTCGAGCACGCGGTCCTACATCTGTTGTACGCGCGGTTCTTCACGAAGGTGCTCAACGACCTTGATCTGGTCGGATTCCGCGAACCGTTCGCGCGATTGTTCACCCAAGGGATGATCTATCGCGACGGCGCGAAGATGTCCAAGAGCAAGGGCAACGTCGTCTCGCCGGACGACATCGTTGACACCTACGGGGCGGACACCTTGCGCCTGTACGTGTTGTTTATGGGCCCTGCGGCGGATGACATCGAGTGGAGCGATCGGGGTGTGGTGGGCGCGCGTCGATTCCTCGACCGGCTCTGGGGCCTCGCACGCTCTGCCGACCCGGGGAGCCTGGTCGACCGCCCCGATCCGGCGACGCTGGCCGGGTCACCGCACTCGCTGGAGCTGTTGCGGCGCGCCGAGGCGACGATCGCCAAGGTCTCGCTCGACATCGGCGAACGGTTCTCGTTTCACACCGCGATCGCCGCGATCCAGGAACTGGTCAACGCCTGCGCCCGGCACCAGTCGGAGCAGGGAAGTTCGGAACGCGGCGGTCAGGTCGCATTCCGCTACGCCGTGCAGACCGCGGTGTCGGTGCTGTTCCCGTTTGCGCCACACGTCGCCTGCGAGCTCTGGGACGCGCTGGGCGGGGAGGCGCTGTGGGAGGTCAGCTGGCCGACCGCCGATCCGGCGCTGCTCGTGCGCGACCAGGTGACGCTCGTCGTGCAGGTCAACGGCAAGGTCCGCGACCGGCTCGAGGCGCCGGCCGGTCTCGCGGACATCGCGGCACTGGAGTTGGTGCGCGCCCGGCCGAAGGTCATCGGCGCACTGGACGGCAAGCGGATCGTGAGGGAGATCGTCGTGGCCGACCGGCTGGTGAACTTCGTCGTCAAATAGGTCCGCGACGACGCCCGCGACGGTTCTGCCCAGTACGATTTGCACCAATGGCCACCCAACCCGAGCCGCTGTTACCGGTCTACGCGCTCCAGGGCGAAGATCGTCCGAAGGTCGATCGGGCGCTCGCCCGGCTGATTCGCCGGATCACCGACGAAGGCGGTGGCGAACCCGACCGACTCAGCGCCACCGAGGCGCCGCTGCCGGATGTCATCGCCGCATGCCAGACGCTGTCGTTCGGCGGGCTGCATGGCGTGATCGTCCTCGACGCGGACGCCTGGCGAGCGGCCGAGGCAGACGTGCTGGTGGGGTACCTCGACGATCCCAATCCCGCGAGTGTGCTCACGCTTGTCTCGGCGGGACCGCTTCCCCAACGACTGCAGCAGGCGGTCGAGCGCGTCGGGCGGGTCCTGCACTGGGGGCCCGACCCGAAGGCGTCGGCGCGTGAACGGCGCAAGTGGCTCGAGTCGCACTTCGCCCAGGAGGTCCAGCGCGTGGGCGGCCACGTCGCCCCGGCGGTGGCGCGCGCGGTCGTTGAGCGGGCCTGCGGCGAGACCACCGACGCACAGCGCACGGGGCTGAACGCGCTGATGCTCACCCACGAGGCCGAAAAGCTCGTCGCCTACGCGGACGGGGCCCCGATCGACCGGGACATGATCGCCCTGATGACCCCGGAGCATCCCGAGGCACGTGTCTACGAGTTCGCCGATGCCCTCGTCGCGGGTGACGCGCCGCTGGCGTTCGATCGGCTGGGCGACCTGGTATCGGGCGACGATCGGACCGAACCGATCGTGATCGTCATCGGGCTGGCCCGTCATTACCGTGGCCTGGCCCGCGCTCAGGAACTCGGACCCGCGGTGACCGCCGACGATGTCACCGCGGCCACGGGCATGCGTGGCTTTCCGGCTCGCAAAGTCGCCGAACAGGCGCGCGCGATGCCGAGCGGTGCTGCCGCGCGCGCCGTGGCACGCGTGGCACGTCTGGAGATCGAGACCCGCGTGTCGGCCCAGCGTGAGTTGGGCGGCGCGCTGTTCGTGCTCGAGTCCGCTGCGCGCGACCTTGTGGCGATCGCGCGCGGTGCCGCGCTGGTCTAGTGCGCGTGCGGCGGAGGCTTAGGCGCTCGTGGCGCCGGCGGTGATCCGGGCGACCCGGCTCTTCTTGCGCGCAGCGTTGTTGGCGTGAATGACGCCTTCGGCGGCGGCACGGTCGATCAGGTGCTCGAGTTCGCGGGCGCGCGGCGCCAGGTCGGACTCCCCGTCGTCGGCGGCCTCGATGAGCCTGCGGGTGAGTGTCTTGATCGTCGAGCGGTACCGCAGATTGCGGGCGCGCTGGCGCTCGGAGATGAGAATGCGCTTCTTCTGCTGCTTGATATTCGCCACCTGGCGATGCCCTCCGTCGGTTGAACGGCCGCGTATGGTACCACCGATCAGATGACAGGCGAGACACCCACCACGAAGGATGACGACGCCAGGATCCGAGACCTGACCGACGACATCCCCATGGCCCGGGAGACGGTCAGCGCAGACGAGGGTGTGCGTGGGGAAATCCCCCTCGTGGAACGGCCCACCGGCCGCTCGACTGCCATCTTCGCGACCTGGACCGGACTGAGTCGGGTCGCCGGCCTCGCGCGCGAGATTCTCGCCGCGGCGATGTTCGGGACCCAAGGCAACATCAACGCGTTCGTCATCGCGTTCAATGTCCCGAACATCGTCCGCAGCCTGGTGGCCGACTCGGCCCTGTCGGCGGCACTCATCCCGATCTACACGCAGCTCATCGAGGGCGGCCGCAAGAAGGAGGCCGACCGGGTGGTCGGCGCCGTCGTCGGCCTCGTGGTGATGGTCCTCGGGGCCATCACGCTGCTGGCCATCGTCCTGGCGCCGATCTTCATGCCCTGGTTCGCGCTGGGGCTCTCACCGGAACTCAAGGCCGAGACGGTGCGCCTGTCGCAGGTGATGTTCCCGATCATCCTGCTGCTGGCGCTCACCGGCATCATGGCCGCGGTCCTGCAGGCCAACGGGGAGTTCGGCGTCACCGGCTTCGTGCCCGTGCTCTGGAACGTGGTCATCATCGTGTGTCTGGGGATCGCCGATGTTGCGCTGCCGGCGAGCGAGCGCGTGATGGGCTACGCGGTCGGCATCGTGCTGGGGACGCTCGCGCAGCTGTTGTGGCTGTTGCCGTACATGCGCGGCAAGGGACCGTTCAAGTTCTCGCTGGGGCGCGGCGTTCCCGAGGTGCGCAAGGTGTTCCTGATGATGCTGCCGGTCTCGCTCGGGCTCGGATTGATCAACATCAACGCATCGGTCGACAACGTGTTCGCGGGGCTCGTCAGCACCGACGCCGTGAGCTCGATCGACAAAGCATTTCGCCTGTACGTGCTGCCGCAGGGCGTCTTCTCGGTGGCCATCTCGACGGTGTTGTTCCCGGCGATTTCCCGGATGGCGGCCCGCAACGACATGGCCGGCGTCCGGGACATGGTCACCTCGGGGCTGCGGCAGATCTTCTTCATGCTCGTGCCGGCGTCGATCTTCCTGATGGTCCTTGCCGAGCCCGCGACCCGCCTGGTCTACCAGCGGGGGGCCTTCAACGGCGCATCGACCCACCTCACCTCCCAAGCACTGTTCATGTTCACGCTCGGACTCGCGTTCAACGGTGCGAGCCTGTTGCTCATCCGGACGTTCTTCAGCCTGCAGGAGCCGTGGATCGCGACCAAAGTCGCACTGCTCGGGCTCGGGCTGAACGCGCTCGGGGACCTCGCGTTCTACCAGCCGTTCGGCGCTCCGGGCATTCCGCTGTCGACGTCGCTGGTGAGCGTCGTGACCTTCGGTGTGCTCATGTTGCTGCTGAGCCGACGCATCGGCGGGCTGCCACGTCGAGCGATCACTCGCGGATTCCTGCAGTGCCTGCTCGCCGGGGTGGTGATGGGCGCGTTCACATGGGCGGTCTGGCGCGTGACCAATGCGATCGTCGGCAACTCGCTGCTCGGACAGCTGATCAGTATGGGTGTGGCCACCGTCGCCGCCGGCCTCGCCTACCTGGCCGGGGCCCAGGCGGTCGAGATGCCCGAACTGAGCAAACTGACGCGCCTGGTCCGGGCGCTACGATGAACTGAGTGCCACAGAACCTGATCCGTAACTTCTGCATCATCGCCCACATCGACCATGGCAAGTCGACGTTGGCGGACCGCATCCTGCACCTGACGGGTGCGGTCACCGACCGGGACATGCGGGAGCAGATCCTCGACTCGATGGATCTCGAGCGCGAGCGCGGGATCACGATCAAGGCCCAGGCCGTGCGCGTGTTCTACACGGCTGCCAACGGCACCACCTACCAGCTCAATCTCATCGACACTCCTGGACACGTCGATTTCAGTTACGAGGTCTCACGCAGCCTGGCGGCGTGCGAGGGAGCGCTGCTTGTCGTCGACGCCAGCCAGGGCATCGAGGCCCAGACGCTCGCCAACACCTACCTCGCCATCGAGGGAGATCTCGAGCTGGTTCCCGTGCTCAACAAGATCGATCTGCCGGCTGCGGACCCCGAATTGCACGCCGGGGCCGTCGCCGAGCTCATCGGCGTCGATCCGTCCAACATCCTGCGAATTTCGGCCAAGACGGGGGAGGGCGTCGCCGAGGTCCTCGAGGCCATCGTCGAGCGCATCCCACCGCCCGATGGCGACCCCGAGGCACCGTTGCGCGCGCTCATCTTCGACTCGGTGTATGACCAATACCGGGGCGTCGTCGCGTTCGTGCGAATCGTCGATGGGGGCGTCTCGAAGGGTGACCGCCTGGCGGCGATGCAAACCGGGCGCGAGATCGTCGCGGACGAGGTTGGCGTGATGACCCCGACGATGCTCTCGACCGGCCAGCTGGCCGCCGGTGAGTCCGGCTATCTGGTAACCGGACTCAAGTCCGTCGGCGATCTGAAAGTCGGCGACACCCTGACCCTCGCGCGTCGGCCTGCGGTCGAGCCGCTCGCGGGGTACCGCGAGGTCAAGCCGATGGTGTTCTGCGGGCTGTTTCCGCTCGACGCCGACGACTATCCGGACCTGCGCGACGCACTCGAGAAGCTCTCGCTCAACGACGCCTCGCTGCAGTGGGAGCCGGAAACGTCACAGGCCCTGGGATTCGGCTTTCGCTGCGGGTTCCTCGGGCTTCTGCACATGGACATCGTCCGCGAGCGCCTTGAGCGGGAGTACGACCTCGAGCTGCTCGCCACGACGCCGAACGTCGAGTACCAGCTCACGACGACCGGTGGCGACGAGCTGTCGGTGCGATCTCCGGTCGAACTCCCACCGCCCACCAACATCGAGAGCATCACCGAGCCCTACGTGCGCTGCACGATCCTCGTGCCCGCGGACGGGGTGGGCGCGGTGATGCAGCTGTGCCAGGAGCGGCGCGGCCAGTACGTGACGATGACCCCGATCGAGCAGCGCCAGCAGATCGTGTACGACCTGCCGCTCGCCGAGATCGTCACGGACTTCTATGACCAGCTCAAGAGCCGAACGCGCGGGTACGCCTCGCTCGACTATGAGCTTGCCGGGTACCGTGAAAGCCCACTGGTCAAGCTCGACATCCTCCTCGCCGGCGATCCGGTCGACGCCCTGTCGATGATCGTGCACAAGGATCTCGCGTACGGGCGCGGCAAGGCGCTGGTCGAGCGGCTGCGGGAGACGATCCCGCGCCAGCTGTTCGACGTCCCGATTCAGGCCGCCGTGGGCGGGCGCATCATCGCGCGCGAGACGATCAAGGCACGGCGCAAGGATGTGCTGGCCAAGTGCTACGGCGGTGACATCAGCCGCAAGCGCAAGCTCCTTGAACGCCAGAAGGAAGGCAAGAAGCGCATGAAGCAGGTCGGCAACGTCGAGGTGCCCCAGGAAGCGTTTCTGTCGGTGCTCACGCTCGGCTCGAGCTCGGACGGCAACGGGGCGCGAAAGTAGCCGCGATGATCCGCCATCTGTACGTGCATCTGCCGTTCTGTGCGTCACGGTGCGGGTACTGCGGCTTCGTCGTCGAGGTGGGTGCCCTCGATCGGCGCGATGCGTACCTGGCCGCACTGCGCGGGGAGCTCGCCGCCGAGCGGTCGCGGCTCGGCGCGCTGGAGACCGTCTACCTGGGCGGCGGGACTCCGACCCTCATGCGCCCGCACCGGATCGCCCACGTCCTGGGCGACCTGGCGCCGATGCTCGCCGACGGGGCCGAGGTCTCGATCGAGGCGAATCCGGAGACGGTCGACCGCGCGGCCTTCGGCAAGCTCCGTCGGGCGGGCGTCACGCGGGTGTCGATCGGCGCCCAGTCGTTCCAACCCGAGCTGTTGGCGTCGCTCGAGCGGCAGGCGAGCGCGGACCAGGTTCGTCGCGCCATCGCATGCGCCCAGGACACGGGCTTCGGATCGGTCAGCGTCGATCTGCTGTTCGGGGTGCCGGGGCAGACGACGACTCAGCTCGAGGCCGACATCGCCGAGGTCGCCGCCCTCGGGGTCGACCACATCTCCTGGTACGAGCTCGAGATCAAACCGGACACGGCGCTCGCGCGTATGGGTGCCCAGGTCCCCGAGGAGGACTGGGCCGCCGATGCCTACGAGTCGATCGTCGCCCGGCTCGAGGCCGGCGGGTACCGTTGGTACGAGACCGCGAACTTCGCGCGCCCCGGCCACGAGTGCCGCCATAGCCTCGCCTACTGGTCGGCAAGCGACTACCTCGGCCTTGGGGTCGGCGCCGTGAGCACCGTCGACGGTACGCGCTGGCGCAACACCACCGGGCTCGCCGCGTATATCGGCGAGGTCGCCGCGCAGGGCGTGCCCGCCCGGATCGCCGAACCGCTCGACCAGGCCACCCGCCGCCGGGAGCGGTGGATGCTCGGCCTGCGCCTCGACCGGCCGCTGGACACCGCGTGGGCCGGACCGCCGGACCACCCCGAGGCACTTGTCCGTCTCGAGGCCGGCGGGCTGCTCGAGACGGCGGCCGGACGCGTCGTGCTCACGCGCCGTGGTCGGTTTGTTCAGAATGCGGTACTGCACGAACTGATGGAGTACGCATGACCACCTCGCCGGGATCGGAATCGGCGGCGCTGCCCGCGGAGCTCAGCCCGCGCCAGGAGCAGATCCTCGGTGCGGTCGTTGAGCGGTTCATCGCGAGCGGAACGCCGGTCGGAAGCCGTCACATTGCCGGCACCTACGGGATCGACTTCGCCTCCTCGACGGTGCGGTACGAGCTGGCGCGGCTCGAGGAGCTTGGCTATCTCAGCCATCCGCACACGTCGGCCGGGCGCGTGCCGACCGACCGCGGCTACCGGTATTACGTTGACCGGTTGGTGCCGCGCGGCGGCGGCGCGCTCGTGCCGTCCGGCGCACTCGCGTCCGCGGTCGATCTGGGCGAGATGCGGACCGAGGTCGAGGGCGCGCTGCAGCGGCTCGCCG
Organism: Thermoleophilia bacterium; assembly: GCA_017882585.1. Lineage (GTDB taxonomy): Bacteria > Actinomycetota > Thermoleophilia > Miltoncostaeales > Miltoncostaeaceae > CAITWD01. Next base: position 26,072 of record JADGPF010000016.1, on the reverse strand, counting down.
ATGCGATTTCGGAGCTGACCTCACTGTTGGGAGTCGTGACCGCGCCGGTCACGCGCATCGCGACGATCCGCCACGTCGAGGTGCTGCAGCTGCAGCCGCAGCTGGTGACCGTCGTGGTGATCACCTCGACCGGGTCGGTCAGCAAGCGCATCATCGCCTTCGAACGTCCGGTCGATTCGGGGCTCGTCGAATGGGCGAAGGCGGTGTTCAACGAGCGGCTGACCGGTATCGGCGTCGGCGCCCGCATGCTGGATGCGCGCCTGAGCGATCCGAGCCTGACCATACGCGAGCACGAATTCCTTGACGCGTTGACGCCGGCCCTGTCCGAGATGGCCGAAGAGACCTCGGACCACCTGTTCGTCGGGGGCCGCGCGCGGTTCGTTGCCGACGCGCGCCAAGACGTCGCCGCGATCGGGGCGCTGATGGAACAGCTCGAGGAGCGGTATACGCTTCTGGCGCTGCTGCGTCGGGCCATGTCGCGCAACGAGGTGTACCTGCACATCGGGAGCGAGCTGGCGGAACCGGGGCTGCACGGCCTGTCGATGGTGGCGGCCAACTACGGGGTCGCGCGCGGCAATCTGGGCACGATCTCGCTCTTCGGCCCGACACGGATGGACTACCGCCTGGCAATGTCGACCGTTCGTGAAGCCGCGGCGGTGTTCTCGCGCTACCTGGAAGGGGTCTACGAATAGACGATCGCTATGAAATCCTGGAGGTCTGGCGGCGCCCGCTGCGTGGCGAGCCCAATGCCGCCGTGCGCGTGCTCGCCAAAGTCGAGGCCGGCGCCGTGGGTCCGGAGGAATACGCGGTCGGGATCACGACGCGGCCCGAAGCGCAGCTGGCGCCGATGCTCGACGAAGCGGACCTGTTCACGGGCTTGAGCTTTGCCGAGGCCCACTGGGTCGCGGCGGTCATCGCCAGCGCAGCCGATCGCGTCGGCGAGGCCGAGGACCTGTTGTTCGACCTGCGGGTGCCCGTCGATCTCACCTGGCGGGACATCGAGCTGGCCTCCGAGGTGATCGAACCCGGCGGGGTGCGCTCGGCAGCGCTGATGCCCTGGCGCCCCGAAGCCGGTGAAACGCCATCAGGCCAGTATGCGATCGCGACGTACACCCTCGACTGCGGTCATCAGGCGGTCGAGCTCCTGCGTCAGGATCCCGATGCGGCGCCGTTCTGGATCGAGGAGGGCGCCGTCGACCATCTGGTGGCGCGGGACGCCCGCAGCCTGTCGCGGCTGCTGCTGAGTGCCGTGAGCCTCGACGAGGCACACGCGCTCATCGAGCAGGCCCAGGCGAATCTGGCGACCCATCCCGATGGCGACGATGAGGACCGCGAGGACGAGGACGACGACGACGAGGCTTGAGCGATCCGGTGCCGGGGGGTGCTGGCATGACGGCTGCTAGGCTGAGTGGAGCGGAATGACCGGTCAGAAACGTGATTATTACGAGGTCCTCGGCGTCCGACGCGATGCCGACGACGACGAGATCAAGAAGGCCTTTCGCCGCCGCGCACGGGAGCTGCATCCGGATGTGAACCCGGATGATCCCGACGCGGAGGCGCGCTTTAAGGAGGCCGCCGAGGCCTACGAGGTGCTCTCGAGCGCCGAGACGCGTCAGATGTATGACCGCTTCGGGCATGAAGGGCTCTCCAACCGCGCCGGCGCCACCAACTTCAACGATTTCGCCTCGTTCCAGGATCTCTTCGACGCGGTCTTTGGCGGCGACATGTTCGGCCGTGGGCACGCCGCGCCGGGACAGGGCGAAGATCTCGGCATCCAGGTCGAGGTGAGCTTCGTCGAATCGGCCACCGGGATCGAGCGCGAGCTGGAGTTCGAGGGCGTCGAGCAGTGCGCGACGTGCGAGGGCCGCGGCTATCCGGCCGATACCGAGGTCGACCCGTGCGTCACGTGCGCCGGGCAGGGGCAGGTCCGTCAGGTCAGTCGCGGACCATTCGGGCAGTTCGTGCGGGCGCAGGTCTGTCCGGCCTGCCACGGGGTGGGCACGATTCCGCGTGATACCTGCCCCGACTGCAGCGGAGAGGGCCGCGTCCGCGCCCACCGCAAGGTCAGCGTCAGCATTCCGGCCGGTATCTCCACCGGGCAGCAGATTCGCGTGAACCGCGGCGGCCACGCGGGCGCCCGCGGCGGCAACGCGGGCGATCTGTACGTCGAGGTGCACGTCGGCGAGGACGAGCGCTTCTGGCGCGACGGCCTGGATGTTGTCAGCCGCCTTGAGGTTCCCGTCACCGACGCCATGCTCGGCACGACCGCTACGGTTCCGACGGTGACCGGCGAAGAGACGGTGGAGCTGCACGCCGGAACGCAGTCGGGCGAGCAGATCGTGTTGCGCGGCAAGGGCTTCCCGGCAATCCAGGGACGCGGACGCGGGCATCAGCGGGTGCTCGTCGACGTGAAGGTCCCACGTGCCGAGGGCGAAGAGGCCCGCCAGGCGGTCGCCAAACTCGCCGAGGTGCTCGACGACCGTGCGTATCGGCAGGATGACGGCTTCTTCGACCGGCTCCGCCACGCCTTCCGCTGAGCTCGTTCGGCTGAGCGTTGCGGTGCCTGCACCGCAGGCCGAGATGATGCTTGCCGCTGCGTGTGCGGCGCTCGGTGCCGGTTGTCGGGAATCGGTACTCAAGGACGGGCGCACGCGGCTGGAGTTCTGGGTCACGCCGGCCCGCGTCGACACGGCGGTCGTCCGCCTGCAGACGCTGCTCGCACCGATCGACGGCGCCGAGCTCTCGCGATCGCCCGAGGACCCGGGCTGGCAGACCGCAATGCGCGAATTTCACCAGCCTGTCGAGGTGGCCGGTCGGATCCGCGTACGCCCGCCGTGGCATGCGCCCGCCGGCGATGCCATCGATGTGGTCGTCGACCCGGCGATGGCCTTCGGCACCGGGCAGCACGACACGACCCGCGGGTGCCTTGAGCTGCTGCTGGCCGTGCCGCCGGGGCCGCTTGTGGACATCGGCTGCGGGTCCGGTGTGCTCGCCATCGCGGCCGTGAAGCTCGGGTTCGCCCCCGTGTGGGCGTGGGACTTCGATCCATTGGCCGTCGCGGCGACCATCGACAACGCGCGCGCCAATGGGGTCGCGCTGACCGTCGGTCCGCGCGACGCGCTCCATGCGCGCTTGCCCCCGGCCGAGGTCGTCATGGCGAACCTGACCGCAACCATCCTTACCACCCTCGTCCCGCGCATCGCCGAGTGTCCGCCGCGTGCGGCGATCCTCAGCGGGATGCGCCGCGAGGAGATCGATGCGGTGTGTCGGGCGTGGGAGTCGACCGGCCTTATGCCTGCCGAGCGACGCGTCGGACCCGAGTGGGGGAGCGTGCTCCTGACGCGGCCGTGAGCCACACATTCCGGTACCTGATCGACCATGAGCCCGTGCCGGGCGAGCGGGTGGGGCTGCCCGCAGCCGACGCGCACCACGTGAGCCGGGTCGTGCGCCGCACGGTCGGCGACGGCGTCGAGGTGATCGATCCCGGCGGGTTGATCTGGACGGCGACGCTCGTCGCGGTCGGGGACCCGACGGTGCTCGAGGTGGCCGATGCTCCGCCGCGCAGGTCCCGGCAGGCGCCGTTGACCCTGTACATCGGCTTGTGCGATTGGGGGCGGCTCGACATGGCGGTCGAGAAGTGCACCGAGCTCGGGGTCGCACGCATCGTGGTCTTCGCGGGTCGCCGCTCGCAGCGGATCCCGGGTCCCGGGGCCTGGGATCGCCGACGAGAGCGGTTCGTTCGGGTCGCACGGGCTGCGGCCCGGCAGTCCGGCCAGGGCAGTGTGCCCGAGATCGACGGGGTCTGGTCATTCGCGGCGGTGCAGGCCGCGCTCGGCGACGGGCACGCAATCGTCCTCGACCCGGGCGGCGCCATCCCGCTGACGCGCGCCCTCGAACAGGTCCCCCCGGGGGCGTGGCTGGCCGTCGTCATCGGACCCGACGCGGGCTTGGCACCGGATGAGCTCGCGCAGGCACGTGCCGCCGGGGCCGTGGTGTGTCACCTTGGTGACACAACGCTGCGGGCAGAGACTGCGGCGATCGTGGCTGCGGGAATTGTGCTGGCCGCGACCGGTCATCTCGGGCGTGCCCGCGGCGGGGCATCGATCAATGGAGAGAGCGACGCATGAACCAGTGCATCTTCTGCGGCATCGCCGCCGGCGACATTCCCGCCGAGATCACCCATGAGGACGAGCATTTCGTCGCCTTCCGTGACATCGCCCCCAAGGCCCCGGTACACCTGGTGATCATCCCGCGCCGGCACGTGTCGTCGCTGGCGAGCGTGGGCGAGCTCAGCGACGCCGAGCGTGCCGGGATGACGCTGTTTCTCGCCGACGTCGCCGACCGTGCCGGGTTGGGCGACGCGGGGTACCGGGTGGTCACCAACCACGGTCCCAACAGCCGACAGTCGGTGTTTCATTTGCATTGGCACGTTCTCGGAGGTGCGCTCTTGTCGGACTCGATGTAGGCGGCCTGGATGTCACAGCGAATGATCGAGGTGGCCGACCCGGTCGCCGTGGAACTGGCGGGTGAGCAGGATCGCGTCCTGCGCGAACTCGAGGAGCGACTCGAGCTGACCATCTCGCTGCGGGGCAATCGCGTCATGCTCAACGGCGATGAGGAGTCGGTCGAAGCCGCCGTCGAGATCATCGACGAGCTCTCGGGCATGGTCGGGCGCGGCCTGCCCGTCGATGCGAGCACCGTCGAAGCGCTGGCCAATGCGGCTGTCGTGCGTCAGCCGTTCGGGACCATGCTCGAGGACGTCGTGTGGCGCCATCGCCAGCGCACCGTCACCGCCCGGACCCCGGGCCAGACGCGCTACGTCGACGCCATCCGCAAGCACACGATCACGTTCGGGATCGGCCCGGCCGGCACGGGCAAGACCTACCTGGCAGTCGCCCACGCCGTCGCGGCGTTGTCACGTCGGGAAGTCGGGCGCATCATCCTGACCCGTCCGGCCGTCGAGGCGGGCGAGCGCCTCGGCTTCCTGCCGGGGGATCTGGCCGCCAAGGTCGATCCCTACCTGCGGCCGCTGTTCGACGCGCTGCAGGACATGCTCGACGCCGAGCGGGTCGAGACGCTCGTGACCCGGGGGCAGATCGAAATCGCGCCGCTGGCCTTCATGCGCGGGCGCACACTCAACGACAGCTTCATCATCCTCGACGAGGCACAGAACACCACCCCCGAACAGATGCGCATGTTCCTGACCCGGCTCGGCTTCGGGTCGACGATGGTCGTCACCGGGGACGTCACCCAGGTCGACCTGCCGCGCGAGCGCGGATCCGGGCTGATCAGCGTTACCCAGATCCTCGACGGGACACCGGACATCGCCTTCGTCACCCTCGATCGACATGACGTCGTACGTCACCGTCTGGTCCAGCGAATCGTCGACGCGTACGCGGCAGCCGACGCCCCGCCGGAGCTCGGGTGATCGAGATCGAGGCCCAGGCCCCGCCGGATCTCGCCGTCCGGCTCATCGACGTGCTTGAGTTCGCATGTGCGGAGCTCGCGATCCCGCGCGCATCACTCGGGCTCATGGTCGTCGGCCCGCGTGAAATGGCCGAGATCAACGGGGCCCATCGGGCCACGCCGGCGCCGACCGACGTGCTGTCGTTTCCGGTGGATGGCCCGGATCTGATCGATGGGTGGCCCGAGGACGGGCCCGCTCCGGAGCTTGGCGACATCATCATCTGTCCGGACGCCGCACAGGAGCCCGTCGAGACCCTGGCGGTGCATGGCCTGCTGCACCTGCTGGGGTATGACCACGAGACCGACGCGGGCGAGATGCTGGATCTCCAGGACGACCTCATGGATCGATACGCCGAGCGCGAGGCGGTGTGAGCTCCTCGACCGGCAAGACGCAACCCGGGGCGTCACCCCCGGAGGATCCCGAGCGCCAGCGGCCGCCGGCCCCGCGCGTTCGGGGCGACAGTGCCCTGCCGGCGCAAGGGTCTCTGCGCTGGTCGTTCACCTGGGCCTTCGCGGGAATCGTCTATGTCATCCGGACTCAGCGGAACATGCAGATGCACATCGCGGCGGTGGTGGTCGTGCTCGTCCTGGGGCTGGCACTGAACCTGTCGCGGCTCGAGTTCGTCGCGGTCATCGCGGCGATCAGCCTCGTGCTGGTGGCCGAGATGTTCAACACCGCCGTCGAGGCCGCCATCGATGCGGTCGTGACCGACTACCACCCGCTGGTGAAGATCGCCAAGGACGTCGCCGCCGGCGCGGTCTTGATCGCCGCCGTCAACGCGGTTGCGACGGCCTACCTGGTGTTTTACTCGCACATCTCGGACCCGCACCATGAGCTCAGTACCAGCCTGCATGCCGCCCCGACGCTGCTGGTCGCCGGCGCGATCCTGCTGACCATCGTCGTCGTGCTGGTGGTCAAGGCCGCCTCGGGGCACGGCGCGCCACTGCGCGGCGGGCTGCCCTCGGGCCATGCCGCGGTCGCGTTTGCCGGATGGACCGCGATCACGATCATCGCCGACCCGTTCGCCCACGCCGGGCTCGTCTCGATGCTGGCGTTCCTGATGGCGCTGTTGGTGGCCCAGTCGCGGGTCGAGGCCGGGATCCACTCGGCGATCGAGGTGATGGCGGGCGCGGTGATCGGCACCGGGATGACGATCATCGTCTTCCAGCTCTGGGGCTGACCGGCCGCGAGCGGTAGCCTCCCCGGGGCCGTCGGCACCCGCGCGCCCACTGACCTCGGAGAGCACTGAGTGGACCCCACACTGCCCTACCGATCGGGACTGGTCGCACTGGCCGGTCGACCGAACGTCGGCAAGTCGACGCTGGCCAATGCCTTGTCGGGGTCGCACGTCGCGGCGGTCTCGCCCCGGCCGCAGACCACCCGTCGCCGAATCTCCGCCGTCGTGCACGGAGACGGCTGGCAAGCCGTGCTGCAGGATATTCCCGGGTTCCAGACCCCCAGGGATGCGCTGACCGAGCGCATGCAGCGTACGGTGGACCAGACCCTCGTCGACTGCGACGCGGTGATCTTCGTCGTCAACGCCGCGGAGACGATCGGGGCCGGCGACAGGTTCATCGCCGAGCGCGTGCGCACGACGGGGCGCCCCACGCTGATCGTCGTCAACAAGACCGACGCGGCCAGCCCACGGGCCATCGCCACGGCAATCACCGCCGCCGCCGAACTCGTCCCGGACTTCGTCGCGGTCCATCCGGTCAGTGCGGTCACCGGCGACGGGCTGACCGCCCTGCGCGGGGAGTTGGCCCCGCTGCTCCCCGAGGGGCCGGCATACTTTCCGGCTGACCAGACCACCGATCAGACCCCGGACGAGCGTGCGGCGGAGCTCATCCGCGAAGCCGCCCTCCAGCGCCTGCGCGACGAAGTGCCGCACGCGCTGGCGGTATCGGTCGAAGAGCTCACCGCCGACCGCGGCAACATCTTCGTGGTCGCCGCCATCCTCGTCGATCACGAGTCGCAGAAGGGCATCGTCATCGGAAAGGGGGGCCAGATGATCCGGGACATCGGGACCGCGGCGCGGCATGCGCTCGGCGAGGTCTTTGAAGCCACGGTCCATCTGGATCTGACGGTCAAGGTGCGCCGCGGGTGGCGGCAGGACGATTCGATGCTCAATCGCCTGGGATTCTGAGCCCAGCCACGTGCGCCCGCGGGGTGCCGACGGGGCCGCCCAAGACGCCGGATATACTGCGTCGCAATGCGTTGTGAGCGTCGGTAATGCGTACTGCGGACCTCTCAAAGACGCTCGATCACACCGTGCTTGCACCCGAGACGACGCGTGAGGACATCGAGCGTGCGTGCGAGCGTGCCCGCGCGCTGCACGTGGCCGCCGTCTGTGCGAGCCCTCGGTACACACGTGTCGTCGCCGACCGGTTGCGCGGGAGCGACGTGAAGACCTGTGCGGTGATCGACCTCCGCCCAGGGCACGGCGCGCGTGAGCAGATCGCCGTTGCCGAGCGAGCCGTCTGCGACGGCGCCGACGAACTCGATGTCCCGATCAACCTCGCCGCACTGCGGGCCGGTGCCTTCGGGGTCGCCCGCGACGAATTGGTCCGCCTCGTGCGCGCCGTGCGGACATGCGCCGCCAACGACGCACGCGGCCGGGTGCTGGTCAAGGCGATCATCGCGGCGTCGCTGCTCGATGAGGCACATGTGCGCATGGCGTGCAAGATTGTCGCCGACGCTGGCGCGGACTTTGCGGTGACCTGCGGCGGCGTCGGGCTGCCCGTTGCCCCGGAGGATGTCGAGCTGATGCGTGAATCGCTGCCGGAGCACATCGGCGTGAGCACATCGGGCGGCGTCCGCACCGTGTCGGATGTGCAGGCCATGATCTCAGCCGGCGCCGCGCGCGTCGGTACCGCGAGCGCCGTCGATGTCCTCGAACACATCCGAGCCACGAACAGCAGGTTGCCTTCATGAATCTCCCCGCACAGACCGAACAAATGACCGTCGACCAGGTGCGCTTCGACGCACAGGGGCTGGTCCCGGCGGTCGTCCAGGACGCGAAGTCCGGACGCGTACTGACCGTCGCGTACATGAACCGCGACGCGCTCACACGGACGCTGGCGGAGGGGCAGACCTGGTTCTGGAGCCGCTCGCGGGGAGAGCTGTGGCACAAGGGGGCCACGAGCGGCAACATCCAGCACGTGCGCGGCATCCTTGCCGACTGCGATGCCGACGCGCTGCTCGTTTTGGTCGAGCCGGAGGGTCCGGCATGTCACACCGGTGCGCGGACGTGCTTTTTCACGCAGATCGCCGGCGCCAACCCGGAGCCATTCGCCGCCTTGGCGGACCTGGCCGCGACCGTCGCGGCCCGGGCGGCGGCGGCCGACCCGGAGAGCTCGTACACGGCGAGCCTGCTCGCGCGCGGCATGGACACCGTGTGCAAGAAGGTCGGCGAAGAAGCCACCGAGGTCGTCCTCGCCGCCAAGGGGGTCGAGCGCGACCAGGTGATCTACGAGAGCGCCGATCTGCTCTATCACCTCACGGTCCTCTGGCAGGCCTCGGGCGTCGGGCCCGACGAGGTCGCCGCGGAGCTGGCGCGACGCCAGGTGCCGCGCGGCAACTCCGCATGACCGATCTGCGCATGAGCCCGTTGCCGCCGGCGTCGGAGCTGACGGTGATGCCGACGCTCGACGACGTTCGTGAGCTCTCGTCGCACGGCGGACAGGTCGCGCTGACCCACAGTTGGATCGCCGACTGCGACACGCCGGTCGCGGCATTCCTCAAGCTGCGCGACGGCGGACCGGCGTTCCTGCTCGAGTCGGCTGAGCACGGCCGGCTCGGCCGGTATTCGATGATCGGCGTGCGCCCGCAGGCCATCGTGCGCGGGCGGGAGCGCGAGTTGGTCCACACGAGCGCCGACGGCCTCGCAACCGTCCTCGCGGTCGGCGATCCCTTCGCGGCGGTCCAGGATGTCGTCGAGGCGGTCGGGATGCTGCCATCGGCCGGGCCGGCGCTGCCGTTCGCGGGTGGTGCGGTTGGGTACTTTTCCTACGACCTGGTGCGCCAGGTCGAGCCGATCGGGCCCGGTCCTGGGGACGACCTCGGTCTGCCCGACCTGATGGTGATGATCACCGGGCCGGTCGTCGTGTTCGACCACCTGCAGCACACGCTGACGGTCAGCGTGCCGTGCGTGCTCTCGCATTCAGAGGATCCCGGTCCGGCCTACCGCGACGCGGTGGCGACGATCGCCGAGCTCAAAGCGACGCTCACCGGGCCCCTGGTCGCCGACCCCGGCCGGGTCCACGCGGCCGCACCGCACCTCGGCGAGGTCACCAGCAACACGACGCGGGCGGCGTTCCATGCGGCGGTCGAACGCTGCCGGGAGTACATCGTCGCCGGCGACGCCTTCCAGATCGTCCCCTCGCAGCGATTCTCGGCGGAGGTCGATCTTGATCCGTTTGCGATCTACCGCGGCCTGCGCGCGGTCAACCCGTCGCCCTACATGTTCTTCGTGGAGTTCGACGAGTACGCGCTGGTGGGCTCATCGCCGGAGACCCTGGTGAAGGTGGAAGGCCGCACGGTCCACACCCGGCCGATCGCGGGCACGCGCCCGCGCGGAGCCAGCGAAGAGCAGGACCGGCAGTTTGCCGAGGACCTGTTGGCGGACCCCAAGGAGCGTGCCGAGCACGTCATGCTCGTCGACCTCGGCCGCAACGACCTCGGTCGCGTGTGCCAGATCGGCAGCGTCCGCGTCGAGGAACTCATGGGCGTGCACCGCTACAGCCACGTGATGCACATCGAAAGCAGCGTGGTCGGGGAGCTTGGGATCGGCCGGCGTGCCTGCGACGCGCTCCGCTCGACGTTTCCGGCCGGAACACTGTCCGGGGCGCCAAAGGTCCGCGCGATGCAGATCATCGACGAGCTTGAGACGACCAAGCGCGGACCGTACGGTGGGGCGGTGGGCTACCTGAGCTTCACCGGCGATCTCGACACCGCGATCACGATCCGGACGATCGTCTGCGCCAAGGGGCGGGTGCACGTGCAGGCCGGCGCCGGCATCGTCGCCGACTCCGTTCCGGAGCTCGAGTACCAGGAAACCCAGAACAAGGCGGCCGCCCTGTTTCGGGCCATCGAAGTCGCGGCCGCGCAGCGCGGATGGTGACCGCCGTGGCGCGCGTAATGATCGTCGACAACTACGACAGCTTCACCTACAACCTGATGCAGTACTTCGGGGAGCTCGGTGCTGAGGTTGTCGTGTACCGCAACGATCAGATCGATCTGGAGGGCATTGCCGCGCTGCACCCGACCCACCTCGTGATCTCGCCGGGCCCCAAGACGCCGCGCGAGGCCGGGATCTCCGTCGAGGCCATCCGGCACTTCGCCGGACGGGTGCCGGTCTTCGGCGTCTGCCTCGGCCACCAGGCCATCGGAGCCGCGTTTGGCGCAGAGGTGGTGCGCGGCGCCGTGCCGGTGCACGGCAAGACGAGCCGGATCAGCCACGACGGGCGGACCGTGTTCGCGGGGATCGCGGATCCCATGGTGGCAACCCGTTACCACTCGCTGGTGGTCGCTCCGGACCTCGCGCCCGGGCTCGAGTTGTCGGCATGGTGCGACGGCGACGTGGTCATGGGCATCCGACATCGCGACGTGCCGGTGGAGGGGGTGCAGTTCCACCCCGAGTCGATCCTGACCGACCACGGCAAGTCTCTGCTGGCCAACTTCCTGAGGCTGGAAGCCTGATGGCGTCGCCCGTGATCTCCGCCGCCATCGACCGCCTGTTGGGTGGCGAGGACATCGGGCGTGCCGGAGCAGCCGAGGTGCTGAACCTGGTCATGAGCGGCGAGGCCGGCGAGATCCAGGCCGCGGGGTTCCTCGTCGCGCTGCGCGCCAAGGGTGAGACCGCCGAAGAACTGGCGGGTCTGGTCGAGGTGCTGCGTGCGCATCTGGTCCCGGTGGTCGGGCCTCCCGGGCCGTTTGTCGATACCTGCGGGACCGGCGGCGGCATCTCGACGTTCAACATCTCGACGGCGGCCGCGTTCGTTGCCGCCGGCGCCGGCATCGCGGTGGCCAAGCACGGCAACCGCTCCAACACGAGCAAGAGCGGCAGCGCCGACGTCGTCGAGGCGCTCGGTGCGCGCATCGATCTGTCGCCCGACGCGATCGCGCTCTGCCTGGCCGAGGTGGGGGTGGGGTTCATGTACGCCCCCGCGCACCACCCGGCGTTCGCGCACATCGTCCCGGTGCGCCGGGCACTGGGAGTGCGGACGGTGTTCAACCTGCTCGGGCCGATGGCGAACCCCGCCGGGGCGACCCACCAGGTCATCGGCGTCGCGGATCGCAGTGCCATGGAGCGCATGGCCACGGCGCTTGCCCTGTCGGGCACCCATCGGGCGCTGGTGGTCCGGGGTCGCGACGGCATGGACGAGCTGTCGGCGGCGACCATTTCCGACGCATACGAGGTCGACAGCGGCCAGGTGCGGTACCTGGAGATCGATCCGGCCCAGTTTGGGTTCCAGGCATCGGGGACCGACCTGTTGGCTGGCGGTGAGCCGGCTGACAACGCCCGCCGGATTCGCGAGGTGCTCGCTGGCGCGCCCGGGCCGGCCCACGACGTGGTGGTGCTGAATGCAGGGGCGGCGATCTGGATCTCCGGTGCGGCCGGCGACCTTCATGACGGCATCGCCCAGGCGGCGCGGAGCATCACCAGCGGTGCTGCCGTCGAGCGCCTTGCGGCGTTCTGCGCGGTGACGCAGCGGCTCGCATCACGTGCCGAGATCTGATCTACCAAGGGCCCCGAGCGTGCCGACGTTCCTCGAGACCGTGATCGCCCACACACGTCGGCTGGTCGATGCCCGTCGCGGTGCCGTCCCGGAGGCCGAATTGCGCAGCCGGCTGGCGGAGGCACCCGCAATGCGGTCGTTCGCCGCGGCGCTCGCCGCACCGGGGATGAGTCTCATCGCCGAGATGAAGCGGGCGAGTCCGTCACGGGGCGCGATCCAGGCCGGCGCCGCGGTGGCGCCGATCGTCAGTGCCTATGCGGCGGCCGGCGCGGCGGCAATCTCGGTCCTGACCGAGCCCAAGTGGTTCGGCGGAAGTCTCGACGATCTGGTCGAGGCACATTCGACGGTGCCGACGCCGCTGCTGCGCAAGGATTTCATCGTTGACCCGTACCAGCTGGTCGAGGCCCGCCTGGCCGGGGCCAGCGCAGCCCTGCTGATCGTCGCGGCATTCCCCGATGCCACCGCCCTGGCCGATCTCATCGACGCTGCCGAGCTGCTCGGGCTGGACACCCTGGTGGAGGTCCACGACGCGTCCGACCTGGCGACCGCTCGGTCAGTCGGTGCGCAGATCGTGGGCATCAACAATCGCGATCTGCACAGCCTGGACGTCGATCTCGCCACGAGTTTGCGGCTGCGCCCGCTCGTCCCGGCCGAGGTGACCGTGGTGGCCGAGTCCGGGATCGCGACCCGCCAAGACGTCCGCGATCTCGAACAGGCCGGCGTCGACGCCATCCTGGTCGGCGAGGCGCTGATGCGCGTCAACGACCCGGCGGCGACCGCCGCCGAGCTGCTCGGGCGTCGATAGTGGGCGCCCGGTGGGTGCGGGCGGCGTCGGTGCGCGCCGGGGCGGACGTCTGTCACGCGGTTGCGGCGCTACGCTTACGCGCGTGAGCTCCGACGACCCTGGCAAGCCCCCGACCCATCGCCGCGGTTGGGATCGTCGTCAGATCACGATCGCTGCGGTGTGCGGCGTCGTGATCGCCGCGATCGGCGCGGTACTGATCGTTGGGCTGGTCAACCACAACGTCAACAACTCGATCGATGGCTCGATCGCCAAGGGCGAGCGCGTGCCGGCCCCCGCGTTCACGCTGCCGGTGCTCACGAGCACCCCAGGGCTGCCGGCGTCGGGTCAGAACCTGACGCTCACCCAGTTGCATGGGCACCCGGTCGTGCTCAACATCTGGGCATCGTGGTGCGTGCCATGCACCGACGAGGCCCCGATCCTGCAATCGATTTGGGACCGGTACCGCCAGCAGGGGGTCTACGTCCTGGGCGTGGACGTCAAGGACCTCACCGGCGACGCACTGGGCTTCCACCACCAGTACGGGTTGACGTTCCCGACCGTTCGCGACGGTGAGGGCAACATCGAGGGTCCCTATGGGACGACGGGGGTTCCGGAGAGCTTCATCATCGATCGTCAGGGCCGCATCGCCGCCGCGCTCCGCGGCCCGCTGTCGGCGTCCGGATCGACCGGGAACGTCAACAGCTTCGTGTCCGTGCTTGACGGCGTGATCGCTGAGCGGTCGTGAGACCCGTGGTCCGCCGTCTGCTGGCCGCGCTGTGCGCGGCGCTGATCCTCGCCACCGCGGCGGCGCCGGCGGTGGCCAGCGTCGACATCCTGTCGCTGGAGCAGCAGCTCAAATGCCCGACCTGCGAGGTGCCGCTCAACGTCTCCAACGCCCCGTCGGCCCTGCGGATCAAGGCCTATATCGAGGAGAAGGCCGCCGCCGGCTGGACCTCTGGCCAGATCGAACAGTCACTGGTGCAGCAGTTCGGTCGCGACATCCTTGCCACGCCACCAAAATCGGGTTTCGATCTGATCGTGTGGCTCGTTCCGGCCGCACTGATCGTCGCCGGCCTCGTGGCCATTCCGCTGGTCGCGCGGGCCTGGATCCGCCGCAGCCGGACGGCCGCGCCGCCCGACGTCACCCCCAGTCAAGACGAGGTCGAACGGCTCAATCGGGAGTTGCGGCAACTCGGCGACTGACACCGGGCTCGCTGGCGCGGGCCGCCGGCTGGCGGGGGATACACTCAGCCCATCGTCGCCGAAGGCCGAGAGGGGACCGCATGCCGCAGCATCGCTACCTGCTGACCGAAGACAAGATCCCGAAGCGCTGGTACAACATCGCCGCGGATCTGCCCACGCCGATGCCGCCGCCGCTGGCTCCGGATGGGAGCCCGCTGCAGCCCGAGATGATGACCGCCATCTTCCCGATGGAGCTCATCCTTCAAGAGGTCAGCCAAGAGCGTTGGATCACCATTCCCGATCCGGTCCGGGAGATCTATGCCCTCTGGCGGCCAACCCCGCTGCACCGCGCGGCGGGCTTTGAGCGAGCGCTCGGTACCGACTGCAAGATCTTCTACAAGTATGAGGGCGTCAGCCCCGCCGGCTCCCACAAACCCAACACCTCGGTCCCGCAGGCCTACTACAACGCGCAGGCCGGGGTGAGGCGTCTTGCGACCGAGACCGGGGCGGGTCAATGGGGCTCGTCGCTGGCGTTGGCGTGTGAACTGTTTGGGCTCGAGTGCAAGGTGTACATGGTGCGCGTGAGCTACGACAGCAAGCCATACCGCCGCGTAATGATCGAGACGTGGGGCGGCGAATGCGTGGCGAGCCCCTCGAGGGAGACCAACGCCGGCCGGGCGATCCTCGCCGAGCACCCCGACTCGACCGGCAGCCTGGGCATTGCCATCTCGGAGGCCGTCGAGGACGCCGCCACCCGCGAGGACACCAATTACGCGCTCGGAAGCGTCCTCAATCACGTCTTGCTGCACCAGACCGTGGTCGGACAGGAGGCCGTCGAGCAAATGCAGATGGCGGGGGCGCAGCCGGACGTCGTGGTCGGGTGCGTCGGTGGCGGCTCGAATTTCTCAGGCCTCGCATTCCCGTTCCTGGCGCAGAAGTTCGCCGGTGCGGACATCAGGGTCGTCGCTGCCGAACCGGCGTCCTGCCCGAGCCTGACGCGTGGGGTCTACGGCTACGATTTCGGCGACACGGCGGGCATGACGCCCCTGTTGCCGATGCACTCGCTCGGGCATTCATTTGTCCCGCCGTCGATCCATTCCGGGGGACTGCGCTACCACGGGATGGCGCCGTTGGTGTCGCATCTGGTCCACACGGGGATGGTCGAGGCCCGGGCCTATCGCCAACTCGACTGCTTCGAGCAGGCCGTGGCCTTCGGCCGCGCCGAGGGCATCATTCCGGCGCCGGAGGCGTCCCACGCGATCCGCGGGGTCGTCGATGAGGTCGAGCGGGCCCGCGAGGAAGGCGTCTCCAAGACGATCCTGTTCAACCTGTGCGGTCACGGCAACTTCGATATGTCCGCCTACCAGCAGTACCTGTCCGGCGAGATGATCGACTCGGACTTCTCCCAGGACGAGCTCGACCATGCGACGGCCGAGCTCGCCCAGATGCCCGCGCTGCCGGCCTGAGCCGGTGCACTCCGGGGGATGCCCGTGCCGGGCATCCCCCGGAGTGCACGACCCTTGAGTTGGTGCGGGCCTGTGCCGATGGGTACAGGCAAGCACCAACGGCGAGGAGGCCGTGTGATTACCGGGGCGCGGCAACACGAGGACGACGTGGCGACGGTCCGCCTGGCGCAGGCCATCGACCTCATGGTCAATGAGCGCAACCCCCAACGGCTGTGCGAGATTGCGCTCGAGGCGGCGTGCGAGCTCTGTGGGGCCGCGGGCGGCGAAGTGGTGCGCCTCAACGACGTCGGCGCGCCGGAATCGGCCGCCCGGATCGGGGAACAGGCGTCGGACGCCAGCCGTCAGGTGGCCTGCCTGATGGCCGCGGGCGCCCAGCTTGGGGCCATCAGCCTGTGGGGCGACACCATCGATGCGGAACCTCTGCCGATGCTCAACATCCTGAGCGCGCAGCTGGCCCAGGCGCTCGCCACCGAGCGGCTTGGACGACGCGCGGTCGAACAGCGCGGACGCGCCCGGCGGCTCTCACGGGCGGTGCGTTCGATCCGCGATCTTGACGTGGCCGATCGCGGCCTTGGACGCCTGGTCGATGCGAGCTGCATGCTCGTCAGTGGCGTTGGCGCGATCCTGGTCTCCGGGGCATCCGATCACGGGCGCATCATCGCCGGCACCGGGCTCGATCCGGTCGCCGAGCAGACCCTTGCCGGGCTGGTCGCCAGCGAACTTTCGCGGCTGTGCGTCGAGGGTCGGCCGTGGGCCGGTGCGCTGCCGGTGGCATCCCCGCTGCGTGAGCTCGGGGTCGTCGGGATCGGCCTGGTCGTCGTCCGGGGTGAAGACGACCACTCCTACATTCTTGCGATCGTCACCGATCATGTCGGCGGTCTGGATGCCGATGACCTCGACGCGCTGCAAAGTCTGGTCGACCACGCGACCTCCACGCTCGGCGCGGCGGCGATGCGCGGCCGGATCGCCGCGCTGGCCACCGTCGACCCCGTAACACGCTTCTTCAACGACCGCTATTTCGCGACGCGCCTCGAACAGGAGACCCACCGCGCGATCCGCAGCCGTGAGTCGCTCTCGCTGGTCGTGTTGGGTGTCGACGGTCTGAGCGACCTGCGCCGGGAAACCGGGACGGAGTTCACCAACACGTTTCTCGGGAACCTTGTCGACCACATCGTCTCGGGCCTGCGGGCGACCGACGTCGGCTGTCGTATCGCCGATGACGAGATGGCGCTCATCCTGCCCGCCTCGGCGGGTCTCGACGCGTTCCGGATCGCCGAGCGCGTCCGCAAGGATTGCGGGACCGCCGGGCTGGTCCCCGCCGGCGTGGCGCTGTCGGTGGGCGTTGCAAGCTTCCCCGACCAGGCCGGCAATGCCGATCAGTTGGCGCGCTTTGCGCGCGCTGCGCTCGCGCTCGCGCGGCGCCACGGCGGCGATCGGACGTTCCTGTTCGACCGCGAGGTCGCCGCCATGATCGACGATCAGGACCTGCGTGACCAGCAGGCGAGCGAATCGCTGCTGGCGACGATTGTCGGTGTGGCGGCTGCGGTGGACGATCGGCATCCGACCACGCGCGGGCACGCGCAGAACGTGGCGCACGTCGGCGCCATGCTTGCCCAGGAACTCGGCCTGTCGGTCGATCGCATCGAAGAGGTACGCCTGGCGGGGCTCCTGCACGATGTGGGCAAGATCGGCGTCAGCGACGAGCTCATCAGCCGGCCCGGACCGTTGGATCCCCATGAATGGGATGAGATGCGCCAGCATCCCGAGATCGCGTACCGGATGCTCTCGGGCGCGGATCTCGGCGACGTGCGGACGTTCGTCCGGTTCCATCACGAACGCTTCGACGGCACCGGGTATCCCAACGGGCTGGCCGGCGAGCAGATCCCTATTGAGAGCCGGATCATCGGCGTGGCCAACGCGCTCGACTGCATGATCCACGATCGCCCGTACCGGCTCGCAGTACCGTTCCGTGACGCCGTGCGCGAGATCCGCAGCAAGTCGGGTACCCAGTTCTGCCCGGAGACCGTGGCGGCACTCGAGCGTCTGGTCGAACGGGATCCCAGCGCGCTCGTGGCCGACCAGGAGCCGGAACCCCGCACCTGAACCCGCTGCGGTGAGACCGGCGCTAAGCTCGCTGTCGGCATGCATCTGCACGCGACAGCCCCACGGCGGCCCCAGGCGCACCCGGTGGCGGGGTCCTGATGGCAATCTACGTCGGCACCGCCTCCTGGACCGACCCCGAGTTCATCAAGGCCGGGTGGTATCCGCCCGCGGTCAAAAACGACGCCGCCGCCCGGCTGCGGTACTACGCCGACCACTTCCCCCTGGTCGAGGTCAACGCGACGTTCTATGCGCTGCCGTCGCTGCGGACGGTCGAGAATTGGACCGCGCGCACGCCGGACCGGTTCCGGTTCGTGGTCAAGGCTCACCAGGTGATCTCCGGGCATCGCAGCGATCCGTCGCGCCTGCCGGGACCACTGCGGACGCTGCCGTTTGCCACGGATGCGCGCGGACACATCGTCCGTCCGTCGCGCGAGTTGCGTGACGCGGCGATCGACACGCTCCTGGAGGCGTTGGGGCCGATGGGCGCCAAGCTTGAGGCGATCCTGCTGCAACTGCCCCCATCGCTGGCCTTCGGCGATGCAGAGCGGGCCGAGATCGCGCGGATCATCAACCGGTTAGCACCCGTGCGCGTGGCGGTCGAGTTCCGCCACCGTTCGTGGGTCACCGGTCCCGCCCGGGAGGCGACAATGGCGATGCTCGCCGACCTGGGTGCGGCGTACGTCTGCGTCGACGCCCCTCGCAGCGAGGCAATGTCGGCCATGCCGCCGTTGGTCGAGATCACCTGTCCGCAGCTCGGTTATCTGCGTCTGCACGGCCGCAACGCCGACACCTGGCACGGGTCGCGCACCGTGGCTGAGCGGTTCAACTATCGCTATGCGCCGGAGGAACTCGACGAGTTCGTCGCGCCGGTGGTCCAGATGAGCAAGCGTGTTGAAGACGTCGTGGTCGTCTTCAACAACAACGCCGAGGACTACGCGTTGCGCAACGCGGGCGAGTTCCAGAAGATGGTCGCCAATGTCCGTTCGAACTTCGGCGTCGCTCCCGAGCAGGCGGCCGGCGCGGACTGGTGAGCGCGGCGGCCGCCGCCGTGCCGTCAGCCGCCGCTGCCGGCGACGCGATAGATGGTGCCGCGGGGGGTCGCCAGAATCGGCTCGAGCCGCACGCCGCGCGCGCTGAGATCCACAGGGGTGACCAGGTGCGGGCGATGGTTCGGAAGCGTCCACACGACATAGACCGGCCCGCGGGCGGCGGCGATCGTTGCGATGAGCGTCGTGGCCTGTTGCGCCTCGGGGATGGGCGGGTAGGCCGTGGGCTGACCCGAATAGGTGATGGGCTGCCGCCCCGTGGCCAGATAGACCCCGCCAGGTTGGTTGGAAAACAGCTCGCTTCCGGCCGGCAGCGCGCCGACGGCCCGCATGAATGAGGACTCGGTCCACCGGCCGATCGTGTACCCGTCGGCGCTGAACCGGACGCCGGCGCGCCCGTCTGCGCGGGCATGGGTGACGGAGACGATCAGCATGGCCGCGATCCAGATGCCCAACACGGCGCCGACCGCGGCGGTGAGCGTTCGAGCAGCGCGCGCCGGACAGCGATCCAGGACCGCATCGATGGCGATCATGATCAGGATTGCCGCCGGCGCCAGCATCGGCGAGCAGATCCGGTCGTCGGGGGGGTCGATGGAGGTCTGGAATTCGGTGGCGAGAATGTACAGCGCGTACCCGGCGACGAAGACCACCAACGGCACCAACGCGCGTGCCGCCATGGATCGCGTCCCGACCTGACCGAGACGCAGAGCAACGCCGCATCCGGTCCCCAGGATGACCGCGAGCACAAGGACCGTACCCAGCGCGCGGCCAGGATGGTGTCCGGCCAGCAGCCAGCCGACCAGGAACTGCTCGGAGCTGACAAGCACGCCGTGCAGCGTCTCGGTCGACGGCACCCGCTGGCCTGTGAGCGATCCGTGGCGCAGATTGCTCGCGACGACCACGAGCGGCAGGACAAGGCTCGCCACCAGTGCCCCGGCACTCCGCAGACCGACGCGCGCGGCCCCGGTACCCCACGCGCCCACCACGACCGCGATCACCACGACCGCGATCAGCGTCATACCCGCATAGCGGTACGAAAACCCGATGCCGGCGAGCACTCCGGCGGCCACGATCCACCACCAGGATGCGCGCGGGTCCGCGGCGATCCGTTCCAGGATCAGCAACACGCCCAGGGTGATCGCGCAGAACACCGGCTCGCTCCAGATGAAGCTGAACACCCCGAGCATCGCCGGCGCGAAACCGGCGACCATCGCGGCGACCAGCGCCAGCCAGCCGCGGCGCAGATAGCGTTGCCCGAGCGCGAACGTGAGGAGCACCACCGCACCGAGGGCGGCGATGTTGAGCCAGCGCGCCGCGGTCAGGGCGCCGATGCCAGCCGCATGCAGGGCCACCAGCGTGACCGACAGCCCAGGCGGCCAATCGGTGATCGCGATCAGCCGGAAGTCCGAGTAGCCGTTCCCTGCGGCGAGGTTCCGTGCGCCGGAGACGTAGGTCGCCGAATCCGGCGAGACCGCCGAGCCCTGGCGCGTGGCCACGGCCACGAGCGCCACCGCGACGATCGTTGTCAGGCCCGTAAGCATCCACAGCACCGCCGGCGTGTCCAGGCGGGCCCGTAGACGGGCGGTGGATGACGGGAAGCTGGACATCGGGTCTCGCAGACGCCGTCGCGCCGCATTGGCGGGCGCGTACGGTGCCGGCGATGGTACAGACGGCGCTCCGGGACCCCGCGCAGGACGATGGCCCATCGTCGGCCTGCGCATGTGTGGGGTCACCACGCCTAGCGGGGGATCTCCTGGCCGGTCGCGATGTCGATGCGCATCCCGTCCGTGATGCCATCCCCGGGAGGTGCGCCGATCGCCAGCCAGGTCGCCTCGCGATCGGTGTGGTTCTGGATCTTGCGGTTGGTGGCCTTGGGCAGGCGCAGCCACTCGCCGTCGTTGACGACGACCGGTTCACCCTCGATCAGGACCTCCTGCGGACCGCCCGAGACGAGTTGGTAGAACTCCTCCTGGACGCGATGGCGGTGATAGGCCATCTCGTGACCAGGTCCGAAGCGCCAGACGCGCGCGGTGATGTTCTCGGCGCCGAGGGCCCCGCCGAGATCGCGGGAGGCCGCGCCTCCGCCCTTGCGCTCGCGCTCCTGCAGCGTGCTGGGATCCACCTTGGCGTATCGCTCGGGCATGCGTCTGGTCTCCGATCGTTAGGAAGTGACGATGGGTGTGCGGAGCTCTTGGCGGATTTCCTGCGCCCGCTCGTGCTGGCGCCGATCGCCATAGGTCTCGTACAGGTAGGCGACGATCCGTCGCGATTCCCAGATGACGGTGTCGCCGTCGATCAGCACGGGCGTCTTGTCCTGGCCGGTCATCTCGATGACCTGATGGCGCAGGCTGCGGTCGTACGGCACCTGGACGACGCCGTAGTCCTGGTCGACGTTTGCGAGGGTCTGGCGGACCGCCGCGGCCCAGGGGCACTTGCGCAACTGCAACAGGGTGATCATGGGCGTGCCTTCCGGGGTCGAGCTGGGGTTGCTACCCGGATCCTACTCGCGCCGATCGGCACCCGGCACGATCGAGTGCGGTGGGCGGCGCACCGCGCATGCCTGGCAGGATGACCGGGTGGGTGCGCCAACCGCGCACAGCGCCGGACGTGGAGCGAGCACATGGAACATCGCCGATTGGGGGCAACAGGTCCCTCGTCGTCGAAGATCGCGTTTGGCGCGATGGCGCTGACCGGGATCTACGGCGCGATCGACGAGCGCGAGGCGTTCGCCACCCTCGCGTGCGTGCGCGAGCGTGGCATCGCCCACATTGACACCGCCGAGGTCTACGGCAACGGCGACAACGAACGTATGATCGGGCGCGCGATCGCCGGGTACCGCGACGAGGTGCTGTTGGCAACCAAGTTCAACTTCCGGCAGTACGCCCACAGCGACCGTCCGTGGCCTGAGGTCGTCCGGAGCTCGATCGAGGGCAGCCTCCGTCGTCTCGGCGTCGACTACCTCGACCTGTGGTACCTGCACCGCGTGCCGATCGATCGTCCGATCGAGGAGACCTGGGATCCCATGGCACAGGCCGTCCGTGACGGGCTGGTGCGATACCTGGGCATCTCCGAGGCCAGCGCGTCGACCATCCGCCGCGCTCACGCGGTGCACCCGATCACCGCGCTGCAGAGCGAGTGGTCGCTGTTGACGCGCGAGGTGGAACACGAGATCCTGCCGACGGTACGCGAACTCGGGGTTGGCTTTGTCGCCTACAGTCCGCTCTCACGAGGCCTGCTGGGCGGTCGGATCCGACGTCCGGAGGACCTCGAGCACGGCGACTGGCGCCGAGCCGTGCCGCGGTTTCAGGGTGCCGACCTCGAGGCGAACTTCGCGATTGTGGGCGCGCTCGCGCGGGTCGCGGCGGCCAAGGACATCACCCTTGCGCAGTTGGCGCTCGCATGGCTGTGTGCGCAGGGCGACGACGTCGTCCCGCTCGTCGGCGCCAGGAAGCCAGCGCACGTGGTCGACAGCGCCGGCGCGGCGGACGTGCGGCTGAGCGCCGAGGATCTGGCAGAGATCGACGCGATCGTCCCGCGCGGCAGCGCGGCGGGTGATCGCTATCCCGCCGAGTACCTGCCCGGGCTCGTGCGGTAGTGGCCGCCGGGCCCCAGACGGCGGATCCCCGGCCGATCCCGGGCGCGACGTGATGCGCCTCGGGATGGCGATCGACTACACGCGCGCTCCGCTTGCACAGGTCGATGAGCTCCTCGCGCTCGAGGACGTGGGGCTCGACGTCGCGTGGGTCCCCGAGGCGTGGGGCTATGACGCCCCGAGCCTGCTCGGCTTCCTGGCGGCCCGGACCTCGCGGATGTCCATCGCCGCGGGCGTGCTGCCCGTGCACACACGCACACCGTCGCTGATCGCCCAGACCGCGGCCGGTCTGGCGGTGCTGTCGGGCGGACGCTTCGAGCTCGGACTCGGAACCTCAGGACCGCAGGTCATCGAGGGCTTCCACGGTGTCGCGTTCGCACAACCGCGCGCGCGGCTGCGCGACACGATCGAGATCTGCCGGTTGCTGTGGGGTGGCGGGATGTCCGAGTACGACGGACGGGCGGTCCGCGTGCCGCTTCGTGACGGCGAGGGCACCGGCCTGGGGCGCCCGCTGCGACTGCTCGCCCCGGGCGGGATCGGGGCGATCCCCATCCACCTTGCCGTGATGCGCCCCGGGATGGTCGAGCTCGCCGCCGAGGTTGCCGACGGGTGGTACCCATTGTTTTTCATCCCGGAGCGGCTCGACGCCGTTTGGGGTGCGTCACTCGAGCGCGGGCGGGCCGCCCGCGTGCCCGAGCTCGGGGCCCTCCAGATCACCGTAACCATGGCGTGTGCAATCGGAGATGAGACGCAGGTCGCGCCACTGCGCGACGCGATGCGTCCCGAGATCGCCCGCTACGTGGGCGGGATGGGTGCGCGGGGAGCCAACTTTTACACCGAGGTGGTCGCGCGGCTCGGCTGGCCGGACGCCGCGGCCGCGATCCAGGATCTCTATCTGTCCGGCAGTCGGACCAAGGCCGCCCAGACGATCCCCGAGGACATGCTGCGCGCGCTGACCCTCTGCGGGCCGCCGGACGCGATCGCCGAGCGCATCGGGGCGCTGCGCGAGGCGGGCGTCGGGACGCTGATCGTGCGCGCGCTCGAGCCGGACGCGGTCGGCCTGATCACCTCGCTGCGGGAAATCGCCGACGCCACGTAATCAATGATGCGTGTGCAATCGGTGCGTCCGGGCAGGACGCATGGTTCACCGGGTAATGAGTTTGCGTGACGCCCGCGAGCCTGCCAGAATCACACTTGTCGCAGTACGAGCAAAAGGACGGAAGCGCTCATGGTGACACTCACCTCGTCAGCCGCGGAGCATCTCAAGGAACTGGTCGCCGATGAAGGCCCGGGTGCCGGCCTACGGCTCCAGGTAATTCCGGGAGGCTGCTCCGGTTTCGAGTACGCGCTCTCACTCGGGGCGCCGACGGACGGCGACGAAGTGATCGAGGACGCGGGCGCGACCGTGATCGTCGATCGGTTCAGCGTGCCCTACCTGCTCGGGGCCCAAGTGGATTACGAGGAGAGCTTCCAGGGAGCCGGGTTCGTCATCAAGAATCCGAACGCCAGTGCCTCATGCGGGTGCGGAAAGAGCTTTACGGCCTGAACATCGCGGAGCGGCGGCCCACGGCGCTCAGGGCACCCGTGTCGTGCGGGTGAGGATCGGCACGGCGACGGCGCCCATCGCGAGCGCCGCGAGACAGGAGTGTCGATGCGCGAGGCGGTGATCGCCAGTGCGGTCCGGACGGCCATCGGATCGTTCAACGGGGCATTCGCCTCCGTGCCCGCCGTCGAACTCGGGGCGATCGTCATTGACGAAGCCCGCGCGCGCGCCGGCGTGCCGACAGATGCCGTCGACGACGTCATTCTCGGCAATGTCCTGTCGGCCGGGCTCGGGCAGAACGTGGTGCGCCAGGCCGCGCTTCGTGCCGGGCTTGGAGACAAGGTTCCCGCGACCGCCGTCAACCAGCTGTGCGGGTCGGGATTGCGGGCGGTGGCGATCGCCGCCCAGCAGGTGCAACTCGGGGACGCACAGGTCGTCGTCGCGGGCGGGACCGAGAACATGACGCGGTCACCGTACCTGCTCGAGCAGGCCCGTCACGGGTACCGCCTCGGGCATGGTCAGATCTACGATTCGATCCTGCGCGACGGCCTGTCGTGTGCGATGACCGATGTGCACATGGGAATCACCGCCGAGAACATCGCGGCCGATCTGGCGATCACTCGGGTCGATCAGGACAGGTTTGCCGCGCGCTCACAGGAGCGCGCAGGGCGGGCGATTGCCGCGGATCGATTTTCCGCGGAGATCGTCCCGGTCCCGGTGCCGCGGCGCCGTGGCGACCCCGTACCTGTGAGCGTCGACGAGCATCCGCGTCCGGCCACGACCGCGGACTTGCTCGCCGGGTTGCGGCCCGCGTTCGATCCCGCGGGCACGGTGACCGCGGGCAACGCGTCGGGTATCAACGACGGGGCCGCCGCCGTGGTCGTGATGAGCCGGGATGCGGCGTCGGCCGCCGGGATCGCGCCGCTCGCGGTCATCCGCAGCTGGGCGACGGCAGGCGTCGCGCCGCGCATCATGGGCATGGGGCCGGTCAAGGCGATTCCGCTCGCGCTCGCCAAGGCCGGGCTCGAACTCGCCGATATCGAGCTCATTGAGCTCAACGAGGCATTCGCGGCGCAGAGCCTCGGCGTGATCCGGACGCTCGGGCTCGATCCGGAGATCACCAACGTCAACGGCGGCGCGATCGCGCTTGGGCATCCGGTCGGTGCCTCCGGGGCGCGCGTGCTGACCACCCTGCTGTATGAGATGCAGCGCCGCGAGGTGCGGTTCGGCCTGGCCTCGCTGTGCATCGGCGGCGGCCAGGGGATCGCGATGATCGTCGAGCGCGACGGCACGACGCGGTAACGTGCGCCGCCGCGCCGGGTGGGATGGTGCACTGGCGCCGGGCCGTAGGGGCACGCGCACGTCGCGGACTTTGCCCGCGAGGATCTCATCACCTCCGATGGCGAGATGGCCCGTCTGACGGACGTCCCGATCGGCGGCATCCGCCCAGAACCGATCGGGTAAGCGACGGGGTGCTCGAGGTCTCTGGCCAGTCGGCAGCGCACACGATCGTCAAACGCGATCGGCGGCCCGATCACCGGTCCGGCGGTGCCGACGCCCCCTCGTCGGTGATCCGGCCGTCGACGATCCGCACGATGCGGTCCGCATAATGGGTGATGCGGTCGTCGTGAGTCACGATGATCGCGGCCTTGCCGCGCGACTTCATCTCCTCGCGAATGAGGTGCACGACTTGGTCACCGAGCTCGGTATCAAGCGCCGAGGTCGGCTCGTCGAACAAGACCAGCGACGGCTCGTTCATCAGCGCGCGGCCGATCGCCACCCGTTGGCGCTGCCCGCCCGACAATTGGGCGGGCATGTTTTTGGCGCGATCGGCGAGGCCGAGTTCCTCCAGCAGTTGGTCGGCCCGTGCGCGCCCCCGTGCACCCGTCCGCGGGCCGATCTCGTCGACGACCAGCAGGTTCTCGCGCGCCGTCAGGAAGGGCACCAGATTGACCGTCTGGAAGACGAACCCGACGGCGTTGCGGCGGAAGTCCGTCAGCTGGTGCGAGGTGTAATCGGAGATATCCTGGCCGCCGACCACGACCGATCCGAAAGTCGGTGCGAGCAGCCCGCCGGCGATCGAGCACAGCGTCGTCTTGCCCGATCCGGAGGGTCCAACCAGCGCGAGGATCTCGTCGGAGCCAACCGTCAG
>JADGPF010000093.1 GCA_017882585.1 Thermoleophilia bacterium | reverse complement strand
GGCGGCGGCGGCGCGCCGGACACCGCGCAACGCGCGGACCGCGGCGGCGGATCCGCGTCGCTGGTGATCGGCGTGACCGTGCGCAACCACACCTCGTGACGCGACAACCCGGAATCGCACTGCCCGCTCGAGGCGGCGGGCAACGTGCTCGTCGCATCGGTCCGCCGTGGGGAGCAGCTCTGCTCCTCCGACGCGACGAGCGCCGGGACGGGCCGTGGTCTGCGCGACAGGACCCCGACAGATGGCCAGAACGCGTCAGTCCCCGGTGCGTCGCTTGTCGCCCTGCGGGTGCTCTCGGCTACAGTCTGTCGAACGCGTGAGTGCACCGGACGACACCCATCCGCGCCACCCCGTCATCCTTGCAGTCGACGATGACCCGGACGACCTCGCCCGCATCGCCGAGGAACTCACGCGCCGCTTCGGGTCCGACTTCCGCATCCTGAGCGCCGGCACCGGCGGTGAGGCCGTCGCCGCCCTCGACGACCTTCGGGCGGATCACTCCGAGGTCGCGGTCGTCCTCGCCGACCAGTGGCTGCCCGACACCACCGGTACCGACCTGCTGACACACATCCGGGACGTCCACCCCGAAGCGAAGCGCGGCCTCTTGATCAAATGGGGCGACTGGGCCCACCGCGAGACCGCCGACGCCGTGCTCAGGGCGATGGCGCTGGGACGCATCGACTGGTACGTGCTCAAACCGTGGTGCTCACCGGACGAATTGTTCCACCGCACGGTGGCCGAACTCGTGCACGAATGGTCACGCAATCGGCCCTCGGGCGGCGGGCCGATCACGCTCGTCGGGCAGCGCCACTCCCCGCGCACGAGTGAGGTGCGAAGCCTCCTGACACGCAACGGCGTCCCGCACACGTTCCGGTTCGCCGACAGCGAGGAGGGCCGCGCGCTCCGTGCCGGCTTTCCGGCGGGAATCGGCCTCCCGGTGGTCGTGGGCCTCGACGGGCAGGTCCTCGGCGATCCGACCGACGCGCAGGTCGCCGAGGCGTGCGGGCTGCCGACCCGCCTCACCGCCCGCGAGTTCGACGTCGCGATTGTCGGCGCCGGCCCGGCGGGCCTCGCCGCGGCCGTCTACGCAGGCTCGGAGGGTTTGCGGACCCTGGTGATCGAGCGCGAGACGATCGGGGGACAGGCCGGCAGCAGCTCGCTGATCCGCAACTATCTGGGGTTTGCCCGCGGCATTGCCGGGGCCGAGCTCACCATGCGCGCGTACCAGCAGGCATGGCTGTTCGGCGTCCAGTTCCTGATGATGCGTGAGGTCACCGCGCTCGAGGCAGCCGCGGGCGGGCTTCGGGTGACCCTCTCCGGCGGTGACGAGATCACGGCGCGCAGCGTCGTGGTGGCGACCGGTGTCACCTACCGACGGCTCGGCATCCCGGAGCTCGAGGCGCTCAGCGGCGCGGGGGTCTTCTACGGCGCGTCGATCGCCGAGGCGCCGGCGCTTGCGGGGGAGCGGGTCTACGTCGTCGGTGGGGGCAATTCGGCCGGCCAGGCGGCGCGGTATCTCTCGCGGTACGCGCGACAGGTCACAATCCTCGTGCGCGGCGGCTCGCTGGCGCAGAGCATGTCGCGGTATCTGATCGATGAAATCGACGCGGCTCCAAACATCGACGTCTCGTATGCGACCGAAGTCGTGGGTGGCGGCGGTGACGGCCGGCTTGAGCGGCTCGTGCTGGCCGACCGCGGCACCGGCGCCCGGCGCACGGTCGAGGCGTCGGCGCTGTTCGTGCTCGTCGGCGCCCAGCCGCATACCGGTTGGCTGCCGAGCTCGGTGGCGCGCGATGCCTGGGGCTTCGTGCTGACCGGCGCCGAACTGGCATCGGCCGAGACCGACCCCGGCTGGCCGCTCGAGCGCCCCCCGGCGGCGCTTGAGACCAGCCTGCCTGGCTGTTTCGCCGCAGGCGACGTCCGCCACGGCGCGGTCAAGCGCGTGGCGTCGGCGGTCGGCGACGGCGCCGTCGTCGTCACGCAGGTGCATGAACACCTCACGCGCGAGACGGCGACCGGCGGATAGGCCTCACATGCGCTCGACGAGTGCCGCCCGCCAAGCGGGCGGATCGAACGGCGTGGCCCAGTACGCCGTCTCCTTACCGATCCGGCCGTCCCGCATCTCGAACACGAAGATGCAGTCGTAGCCGGCGCCGTCGTAGTCAAGATGCGCCTCGGCGATCACCAAGTCAGGAGCCGAGGTGATCCGGCGCGGCGTGATCGTCGGCAGGGGGTCGATGCGGGCATAGACCGCCCGGCGCACCTCCGCCCCACGAATCCGCTCCCGCGACTGCGGCCATTCCATCACCGCGTCCTCGGTGAAGACCTCATCCATCACGCTGACGTCCTTCGCGTTGAGACCGTCGATCAACCGTTCGACGGTCTTCACGTTCTCATCCGACATCACCACACTCCTTTGCGAGCTCGAGCAGTTCGGAGAACTCGAGGGCCGCACCCTGGGCCCACGCTGCGTCGCGGACGTCTGGCGCAAGCCTAGTCCCGATCGCGGCATCGACATCCCACCGCTCCACGATGGCCTCCGGTGGATGCGCAGAAAGCGTCGCCCGCAGGGTGTCCGCGCCGGCGGCCAACGCCACCGCCCGCTCCGGACGACCCGCCTCGGCCTCCAGGCGCGAGAGGGCCTCGAGCACGAACACGGTGCTCGGCACCTGCCCTGAGGCGGCGTGCAGTTCAAGGGCCTCAAGCAGATGCACGCGGGCCGCGTCCGGGTCGCCTTGCGCCCGCAGGGTGCGCCCGAGGTCATAGAGCGCGTTGGCCAGACCGTATGTATCGCCGACCTCGCGCAGGACCGCGACGGCCTCCTCGATCGTGGCGCGCGCCGCGGGTTGGTCGCCGCTGCGGTGCTGGGTCATCCCGAGTGCCTGGAGTGCTAGGCCCGTCCGGCCGCGGTCGTCACGCAGGCGGCACTCGCCGAGGATCTCCGCGAAGGCCGCCTGCGCCGCGGGCCAGTCCGCGTTGGCCGCCGCCACCCAGCCAAGGCTGTAGAGCACGTCATCCGCACCGACCGCATCGCCGATCGCCCGGTAGGCCTCGAGTGCCGCCCGGTAACCGACCTCGGCCTCCGGGTAGCGCTCCTGCCAATAGCGCAGCCCCGCCAGCTCGGCGCGGGCGCGGGCGCGGCTGGCGGGCGTGCCGCCGGATGCGCCCAGCAGTCGCACGAACCAGGTCTCCCCCTCGCGGACGTGGTCGTGCGCCAGCCAGAAGCGTGCGAGCCGGTTGGCGATGCGCAGCCCGCTCTCGGGATCTTCCTCGAGCGACCAGCCAAGCGCGGCGCGCAGGTTGTCGTGCTCGCGCTCGATGGCCGAGCCGTCACGCTCGGCCAGGCCGCAGAACCAGGCC
>JADGPF010000015.1 GCA_017882585.1 Thermoleophilia bacterium | reverse complement strand
GCGCGCGCTTGGGGCGTACCGCCGCGTCCGGGTCGCCACGACGACGCTCTCCAAAGCCGGCGGCGCGCTCGCCGAGGACGTCAACCGCGTGACGGCGGCGCTGGCCGCGCTGCCCGAGCGGCAACTCGAGCTGCAGCAGGCGATCACCGACCTCCAGCAGCGCGCGGCGGCCGTCGGCGTGCTCGCCCGCCACGCCATCGCCGCCCAGCGGATCCTGCGCAGTCCCTTGTGGTTTGTCGGGCACTAGGATCGACAACGTGCCGCCGGTCGCCGTCGTCGACATCGGCTCGAATTCGGTACGACTGTTTCTCTGGGAGGGCACTAACGGCGATGGGCCGAGCGGCCCGCGGCTGACCACCGTGACCGGATTGCGCCGCGGCGCCGCACCGGACGGGCGCATTGCGCGCGATGCGCTGTCGCGTCTGAACGCCTGCGTCGCCAGATACGGGGAGATGATGCGCGCCCGCGGGGTCCTCCAAGGCGTCGCACTGGGGACGAGCGCCATCCGCGATGCGCCCAACAGCGCCGCGGTGGCGCGCATCATCGGCGTGCACCTGGGTCTGCCGTTGACGATCGTCTCCGGGACTGTCGAGGCCCGGCTGGCGTACGCGGGCGCCCGGCTTGCCGTCGACGACGCGGGCCCGGCGATCGTGTTGGACGTCGGTGGCGGGAGTACCGAGCTCGTGCGCGGGGATGCGAACGGTCCGACCGGCGCCGTGAGCCTGCAGATCGGCGCGGTGCGCTCGACCGAGGCGTATCTGCACGCCGACCCGCCGCACCCGGACGAACTCGCGCGCCTGCGCGAGGACGTCGACGTCGCGCTTGCGGACGCCGTGGCCGGGATCGGCGGCCCCGCGCCGTTGGTCGGCGTCGCCGGAACGGCATCGACGCTTGCGGCGATCGATCTGGGCATCTACGACCCCCGCCGGGTGCACGGCCACGTGCTGACGCGGACGCGGGTCGAGGAGATGCTGTCCTGGATGTCCGGCCTGCCGATCGCCGAGCGGGCGCTGATCCCGGGGCTCGAGCCCGCGCGGGCACCGGTCATTGTGGCCGGGACGACGATCCTCGCTGTGGCGCTGGCGGCGGTCGGTGCCGATGCCATGCGGGTCTCTGAGCGGGACCTGCTCGACGGTGCGGTCCTGTACGCCGACAGCCTGATCGGTCCTATCGGGGCGCTCGTCCCGCAGGTCGCCACGCGGTGGGACCTGCCGTAGACTGGCCGCCATGTCCCCCGATTCGGACCATTTCGACTCCGGGATCGAGCAGTACACGGCGATCGACGGCCTGGTCAGCGCGATCCGCGGCGTCAGCGATCCGCGCGATGAGCGGCGCCTGATCTTCGCCAAGGGGGAGAATACCCGCCATGTCCGGCACGACCAGGTCCTCAAGCGCTGGCCGATCCTCGGCGAGGAGTGGGCTCGGCAGATCGAGGATCGCCGGATCAATTCGGTCGATCACACCCCGGGCGCGGCGACGTTCGGCCGATAGCCCGGTCGGTGCGTCGGCAGGACGCAATCGACTAACCTGCGCCCGCGGCCGGAGTGGCGGAACGGTAGACGCAAGGGACTTAAACTCCCTGGTCCTTCGGGGCGTGTGGGTTCGACTCCCACCTCCGGTACTCGCCGCGTGCGGCGTGCGCGTCGAGGGCCCGGCCCCAGGGTGCGGGACCGGTCCCTCCACGCGTCGGGCGTTCGGCGGCGATGCCGAAGGCCTGCGCTTCCGCTTATGGGGCCGGGACGGACACCGGCGTCAGCGGTCCTGACGGCTCAGGGTTGGGGATGAGCACGTTGAACCCGCACTGCCCGCGCGCGTTGCCGCCGACGATGTTCGACGCGCCGGCGGAGTCTCCGAACTGGACAGCCGGGCTGTTGGCAAAGCAGGCCAGGTCACCGGCGACCGTGTTCGTGACGATCTCGTTTGCGTCCGGATCGGCCATCGTGTTGTGCGAGATCCGCACGTCGCTTTGGGCCTTGTTGCGGATGAACCCAAGCCAGCACGAGTTGAGGCCGGTGATGGAGACATCGCCGGCGACCGTGTTGTCCTCGTAGTCCGAGTAGGCCGGCGACATGTGCGCGCCGAGCACGGTCCCGGCGGGCGGTGCGCAGGTCACCCCACCCCCGCCACCGGACTGGCGGATATCCCCGCCGATCCAGCTGTGATGGACAAGCACGGCCAGCGCGCCCTTGGCCCGCAGGTCGCCGCGGATCTTCGCCGAGCTGGTGAGCGTGCCGACCTGCTGGTCGGGATCGTCGAGGCACGTGAAGAAATTCGGCTCGCATCCGACGATTGCCGTCGCACCCTTGCCCACGCGAAGGTCGCCGGTCACCTTGAGGTTCGATGTGCCGGTACCGGTTGTGTCGTTCTTGCCGAACGCCGCGACCAAGTTGGAGCCGCTGGTGACGACGAGGCTGCCGTGCACCACCGCGTTGCCCGCGTTGACGACGCAGGTGCCGTTGATGTAGGTGGTGCCCCAGTAGTTGCCGGACAGGACGCCGGGGGCGGTCAAGGTCCCGGTACAGCTCTGGGAACGGTGCCGTCCGTGATGGTCGCCGTGACCATCGTTGGCCACGCTGACGGCGGGCATCGCCGCGCCGAGCGAGAGCGAGCCCGCGAGCACGCATGCGGCGACCCGAGTACGTCGAATCATTGCGAAACCTCGATCCGAAAGTTGATCAGGAGCCGGGGCGATGGCCGAGTCTAGGCGCGCGGCGACCTTCCGGTCAATGCAACCGATCCCCGGGGAGCGCTTCGGCCATCGATCGGATGTCTGTGGATCGGGCGGGCGGTCATCGTCGCCGCAGCACACCCGACGGTACGGGATCGGGACTACAGGCCCGTCGCCCAGGCGTCGTGGTGGGACTCGCCGACGTAGTAGTCGATGCGGCGGACGACGTCGTGGGGATCGGCAATGCCGATGAAACGGAAATCCGCCTCGACGAGATCTGCGCCGGCGGTATCGAACTCAACGTCCCCGACGCCGAACAGGCGCTGCGCGATGGTTTGACGCGTCGTGATGTTCTGGATACGTGCGATGGCCGTCGCCTGTTCGGTACGCGACAGGATGCCGTGGCGGACGATGATGCGCTGGTTGGTGACCGTGAAGCGCATCGAGTGGCGCACGACGGTGTTGCGGATGATCACGATCACGACCAGGACGATCGAGATCACCCACCAGTCGCCGATCGACAGACCCGTCGGGGACCCGTTGGACCACAGGACCGTCGCGAGCACCGCGGGCAACAGGCTCAGGCTGCCCCAGCGTGCGAAGAACGCCACGCTCGAGCGCGGGGACGGCTGTCCCCGCCAGACCACGTGCTCGTCACGCAGCAACTCCACAGCACCGCACTCCGCGTCGCAGACGTCCCAACCGCTGCTGGGATGCGCCTTGTGAGGTGATCTTGGCGCAGCGCGTCGGGAACCCTGCCGGGTCCGGGTGCCGGGACGCGCCGATGTCGGCTCCGGGATAGGTCCGTTTCACCCACGGCGGCCTGCAGCGCGTGTCTCAGGTGGTGGCCCCTCGCACCGTATCCCCCGTTCGGGGGAACCAGTAATCGCGCCGTGCGCCGACAACGCAAGGGAGACTGGGAACAAGGGGAACGTGATGGCATTGATCGGCATGACCTCCACGGCGGCAACGGCGACCCGGCAAAAGCCGCGACGTCGCAGCCGCGCCAAGGCCCGTCCGGCGCGTGCCTATGCGGTGATCTGCGCGGAACTGCGGGGCCTGGGTGGGCTCGTGCTCGAGCAGGCGCTGCTGGACGGTACCGAGGCGCCCCTTGGGAGCCTTTGCGAATGGGCGGACCGGCTTGCACGCGAGCTCGGGGTCGAGGGCGTCGGCCAGCCCGAGGACTACCGCGGCCTACTGCACGCCATCGTCGAGATGAACAAGCGCGCAGAATCGCGCCACGCCGCCCTTGAGGCCGCCGCCCCCGCGGGCAACGGAGACGTCGCCGCAGCCTGAGCGGGCCCGCGCCGGGTTAGCTCTGGCGTTGATAGACGTGGTCGGCGAGGGCCGCCAGATCGTCCGTCGGTCCGGGGATCGCATTCAGTAACGCCAGGGCCTGCCGATGGCGCTCATCCGCGAGCTCACGCGCGCGCTGCAGACCGTGGACGCTCACGTAGGTCGCCTTGCCGCGCCGGGCGTCCGCACCGACGGCCTTGCCCAGCAGCGCCTCGCTGCCGACCTCGTCGAGAATGTCATCGACGATCTGGAACAGCAGCCCCAGCTCATCGGCGAAGGATCGATAGTGCGCGGCGATGGTCGGTGCGGGCGGTGCGAGGACAAGTGCACAGGTGACACAGGCCCCGATCAACCGGCCCGTCTTGAGCAGGTGGACCCGACGCAACGAATCGGCCGAGAGCAGCCCCGCGTCGCGCAGGTCGAGGAACTGGCCGCCGACCATGCCCCCGACGCCGGTCGCACGACTAATCTCGGCGAGCATGCCGACCTGCACCGCCGGGCCGCCCGCCTGCCGTTCGCAGACCAGACGCACCGCCTCGGCGAACAGGGCGTCGCCTGCCAGGATGGCCGCATCCTCGCCGAAGGCCTTGTGGCAGGTCGGCTTGCCGCGGCGCAGGTCGTCGTCGTCCATTGCCGGCAGGTCATCGTGGATCAGCGAATAGGTGTGGATCAATTCGAGCGCGGCCGCGGCCGGGACCAGGCGTCCCGGATCGACGCCAAGCGCCTCGCCCGTCGCCAGGCAGAGGACTGGCCGGAACCGCTTGCCGCCGGCAAG
The DNA here is from genome assembly GCA_017882585.1 of Thermoleophilia bacterium. GTDB lineage: Bacteria > Actinomycetota > Thermoleophilia > Miltoncostaeales > Miltoncostaeaceae > CAITWD01. The sequence continues at coordinate 4,583 of JADGPF010000015.1, read as the reverse complement.
GAGGGAATATCGCATGGCCTCGACGAGGCCCTCGGTGCCCGCGGCGTGGTCGCGCGCGGCCGGATCCGCGGGGAGGAAGTCGATTTCCCGAAGGAATTCCTCGATGCGCGCGCGCAGGTGCTCGGGATACGGGGTGGATGTGCTCACAGGCGAACCGGATGCTATCGGCGCACACCGCGGAGGGGGAAGTGCCGGTTCCGCGCCCCGCCCGACATCGGTACGGTGCGCCCATGCGCGCGCTGATCCTGCATGGTCCCGACGACCTGCGCCTGCAACAGGTCCCGCGCCCGGAGCCGGGTGCCGGTGAGATTGTCGTGGCCATCGACGCCGCTCTGACGTGCGCCACCGATGCCAAGACGCTCGTCCGCGGTGGGCATCCGTCGCTCGGGCCGCTGCCGGCCGCATTCGGCCACGAGGGGACCGGGATCGTGGCGGCGACGGGAGCCGGCGTGTCCGGCGTCGCCGTTGGGGATGCGGTCGCGGTTGCCAATTCGGCCCCCTGCGGGTCCTGCGAATGGTGTCGCGCCGGGCGCGAGGGGCTGTGCTCCGGGATCACGTATCTCAGTGGAACCTACGCCGAATACCTGCTGGTGCCCGCGTCGATTGTGGCCGTCAACGTCGTCCCACGTCCGGCGGGCCTCGTCGCATCCTTGGCGGCGCTTGCCGAGCCGGTCGCCTGCGGCGTACGCGCCGCGGAGCGGTCGTCGGCGCGACCCGGCGACAGCGTCGTGGTGCTTGGCGGCGGCCTGCAGGGGCAGGTCATCGGGATGGTGCTTGCCCGCCGCGGATGCGAGGTCGTGCTGTGCGATCCGCACCGTGATCGGCGGGAGCTCGCGCTGCGCATGGGCGTACAACGGGTCGCCGACGCGCCCCGCGACGCGGCGGGGATCGCACGGGTTCGGGAACTGACGCCCGGGGGACTCGGCGCGCATGCGACCGTCGCGGCGGTCGGCGCGGTCGGAGTGTGGGAGGCCGCCGCCGCGCTGACCCGTGCCGGCGGCGAAGTCAATTTCCACGGCGGCCCGGCGCCGGACGCGATCCTTGGGATACCGGCCGCCCGCCTGCACTACCAGGAGATCACGCTTCAAGCGTCCTACCACCACACGCCGGGTACGTTCCGTCGGGCGCTGGCGATGATCGACGCCGATCGGGACCTGTTCGGCGCGCTGATCGGACCGGAGATCGGGCTTGAGCAGGTCGCGGCCTCCCTCGCCGCCCACGGCCCGAAGCGCATTGTGCGGCCCGGACCGTGCGGCGACGGGTGATCAGTCGGCCAGCAAGGCGCGCAACTTGTCGATTTGCTGAACCTTCTCGGACAGACGCTCGAGCTCGCGGCTTTGCTGGCGTACGAGCGATGTGAGCTCGTTGAGCGCAGTGGTCGCGCGCGCGATCACGGCGTCGGCGTCGCCCGTCGGGGCCTTCTTGCGGCCCCGTGGCCGCACCGTCCCGTCGTTGCGCTGGCGGGCGATGCGGTAGTAGTTGGCCGCGACGGTACCGGCGCGACTACCGCGTTCGACCGCGATCCGCTGGAACGCCTCGGTGCGCGTGATGTGTTCCGCGCCGACCAGCGCCTCGACCTGCGCGAAGATCTGTTCACCGATCTTCCCGCGTCCGGTGGTCTTGTCGGTGTCGCTCATTCACACAACTCCCGGTATTGGATTCTTTAACGTGGGAGTGGTGTACCACGTTGCACGGCATATGTGCCCCGATCCGGCGTAACTACATTGTTCGGATCGCTATAGCGGATATCAAATCGTCGTTATGCGCCGAATACTGCGATCGTCGCAGTAAAGGCGTGCAAGTAATTTCGTCCCCCGACCGAACCGAACTCCCCGTTACAAAACAGGCCCGCGACGGGCGGATCCCCGAATCGCGTGGCGAGGACCCCTGCGTCATGGTGCGCTTCGTGGAACATCGCCGCACCGCGGGCGATGCACGTAAACATCAGCGCACCGGCGATCTCGCGGTGGTGGCGCTGCGCGGCCGCGTGGGTGACCGCATGCAAATCATCCGACGCGGAGACGTTGTCGCGCACATGCAGCCTTACGGTCTGCCCCACGCGGACCTGCTCGCCGACGTGAATCGCGCCGTTGTCGGCATCGGCGCCGAGGATTCCGCGCATCAGGTAGTCACCGCTTTGATAGTCGGGCTGGTTCTCATTCATGACGATGCCCAGCGTGATTCCCGAGTTCACCAGCTCGAGCGTGGCGTCGTCGAGCCCGTCGAGGATGTCCTGAAGCTTGCTCAGTGCCGGCGCGCCCGCCAGCGAGTAGATGCGGCCGGCATTGTCGCCGTCGGTCACGACCATGTCGGGTCCGACGGGCGTGCAGCCCTGCGAGACCGCGGTCGTCACGTCGATGCCGCCGATGCGGACGCCGACCAGGCCATCGCACATGTGCTCGTCGTCCAGCCACAGCACATGGTCGCCTGGGCGATCGCCCCCCGCGGCCAATCCGCCGACGATCGTCGGTCGCCACTGGGCGGAGTTGGCGATCCGCAGGAGCGTGTCGACCGGGTACGAGAACGGGTCGGCGAGCGCGATCACGACCTCGCCGTTCTCCGGGCGGGACCGGTCAGGCGGGTCGTCGCCCACCGCCATGGGCCAGCCGGAGATCTCGAGTTCCCCGTCGCTGTCGCGTCGGCCGACCGAGCGGATCGGGGTGATCCGCGCCGCGGGCAGGACCGCTGCCCAGACGACCAGCGCCGCGTCGGTCTCAACCTCGCGGCCCGTGCCGACGACCCCAGCGCCCATGCAGCCGATCATGTGTCGTGGCGCGAGTTCGGCCGCAATCGCCGCGCGGACCGCCGGGGGATCGTCGCACAGCTGCGGGCTCGCGAAGACGACGACAAGGTCGGCGCGCCCGCCCAGCTCGGCGGCGACGGCGCGTGCGGCCTCGGTGGCCGCCTGCGCAGCGTCGGCGCCGACAACCAGCTGTGAGGCGATGATCGGGTGGGTCATGCAGCACTCGGCTCGTCGGGGAGTGGGTCGAGGATCGCGTGTGCTTCGAGCTCGTACCGCGCCGGCACCAGGATCTCCCGGGGCCCTGCTGCCAGCATGCCAGGGTGGTCAAATTCGGTGCGGCGCTGCATGGCCGGGATGCCCGCGTTGTGCAGGACGCCGATGAGCATCGTCGCCTCCGGCTCGTGGCTCGCGACCGCCACTCGCACAAACGGTGCACTGCGCTCCTCGCGGCGCGGGCGGCGCCAGCGGCCCATCACCGGGCCGCCAGCAGACGGAACGTGCGCGGCACCATCTCGTGCGGCGGCCGCCGCCATGCGGCGACCCGGACGGTGGCCGCGCCGATCGCCAGGCCGGCCAGATGGGCGACCGTCGCCACGCCCGTCGGGCCGCCGCTCGATGTGCCGGTGATATCGACCAGTTGCACCAAGACGAAGATCGCCGCCCAGATCCACGCCGGGACCTTCATCGGGATCACGAAGAACATCAGCGTCCAGATCCCGGCTCGCGGGTACAGGACCAGGTACGCGCCGATCAGCGCGGCGATTGCGCCGGAGGCCCCGATCACGACCGCGGTGCTCGACGGCTGGGACAACGCCTGGGCGAGCCCTGCCAGCGCACCGCAGCCCAGCACGAACGGCAGGAAGCGGATGCGTCCGAGCCGGTCTTCGACGTTGGCCCCGAACACCCACAGCATCAGCATGTTGCCCACAAGGTGCCACCAGCTGCCGTGGAGGAAGATGCTGGTGACCAGCGTCAGAAACCGGTTGTGCTGCTGGTTGAGCCCCCGGCATGTCAGCGGGGCGCCCACGTTGGCCCGATTGTCGAGCGTGAGTGCGGGATCAGGGCCGTGGACGATCTCGGTCGGGATCACACCCCACGTGCACTCGAACGCCTGGGCGCTCCCCGCGGCGCCGTTCGAGGGCAGGCGCTGCTGGTATCCGAAGATCGCGACGCACACGAGGATCAGCAGGACCGTGAGGATCGGGAATCGGCGCGGAGAGAATTCGTCGATGAGGGGGAGCACGGGCTCCTCGGGTGCGCGTCGGCGCTAGACCAGGATGTGAATGAGCAGCGCGGCTTGGGCGTAGATCCGGTTCTCGGCCTGGTCCCAGACGGCCGAGCGGGGTCCGTGCAGGACCTCGTAGGTGATCTCTTCGCCGTGATGGGCCGGCAGGCAGTGCAGCACGACCGCATCCGGCGCGGCCGCGCCCAGCAGGTCGGCATCGACCCTGTACGGGTCGAGGTCGCGCCGGCGCCGCTCGGCCTGGTCCTCATCGCCCATCGAGATCCACGTATCGGTGTAGATCGCCCGGGCGCCGGTGACCGCGGCATACGGGTCGTCGGTCACCCACGCCGTCCCGCCGGTGCTCTGGCCGACGCGCTGGCACCAGCTCACGACCTCGGGGTCGGGCTCATATCCGGCGGGACAGGCCGCCACGATCTCCATTCCGGTCAGTGCGCCGACGACCATCAGCGAGGAACAACAATTGTTGCCGTCGCCGACGTACGCAACGCGGATCCCCGCGAGTGTCCCGAAGCGCTGGCGCAGCGTCAGGGCATCCGCGAGCGCCTGGCATGGGTGGTGGCCGTAGCTCAGGCTGTTGATCACCGGCACGCTGGC
>JADGPF010000014.1 GCA_017882585.1 Thermoleophilia bacterium | reverse complement strand
GGCCAACAGGACGCGGTCGCCGACCCGGACATCGTCAACCAGATCGGCCAGGCCGCGATGCTCCAGGGCCACGTCAAGTTCCTTGTCGAGGCCCTGGCCCAGAACCTCTAAGTCGCCCGGCCGGTCGAGGACCCACGGTGGCGCGCGCCCATGGCGACGTAGTGCGCGGCGGACTCACGGATGCCCTCCCGCTCATCGTCCGTGGTCGGACGGATGACCCGGGCCGGCGCACCGACCACCAGCGACCCGGCGGGGATCTCGGTGTGCTCGGTCACCAGCGCCCCGGCTCCGATGATGCTGCCCGACCCGATGCGGGCGTGGTTCATCACGATCGCGCCCATCCCCACGAGCACCTCGTCGTCGATGCGACAGCCGTGGAGGATCGCGCGGTGACCGATCGTCACGCGCGCGCCGATCGTGCACGGGACGCCTGCGTCGACGTGCACGATCGATCCGTCCTGGATGTTGGTCGCCGCGCCGACACTGATCAGCTCCGAATCGCCGCGCAGCACGGTCTGCGGCCAGACCGACACGTCCGCGCCCAATCGCACCCGCCCGATGACGATCGCCGTCGGATCGATGTAGCCGCCGGGTCCCACCTCGGGCGAATGTCCGTCGAAGTTGCGGATCGCCATACGAGGACGCTACCCCGTTGGGGGTGTCATTCGCCACGCGCGCGCATGACCAGGGCCCTTTGGCGCGGGATTCAGCCTTGCGAATCCCCGCGGCGGTCGTAGGATCTGGTCCGTTGGCCAACGGTGAGGAGCGAGATTACGTGCGTACAGTGACCAAAGCAGCAGCGTGCTCAGTGGCGATCGGGGCGATCGCGGTCGTCGCAGCCGGATGCGGCACCTCCACCACCTCGTATAACGCGCCGACCGTCACGAACTCGGCGATCCAGACCAACTCGCAGGGCCAGACCATCACGGCGCCCGCGGCAGCTGCGGCGCAGGGCGGCGCGGCGGCGGGTGCGGCAGCCGCAGGCTGTGGCAAGCCCACCTGCGACACCACGTTGGCCCTCGACACCGACCCGACCCAACTGGCGTTCGTGCCAACGACCCTCACTGCGCCGGCCGGCAAGATCACGATCAACATGAAAAACGACTCGGCAATCCAGCACTCCGTCGCCATCAAGGCGCCGGGCGACGTCGCCGGTGCGGTCGTCAATCAGGGCCAGACCTCGACCACCACGGCGACCCTGAAGGCCGGGTCGTACCAGTACTACTGCACGGTGCCGGGCCACGCGCAGGCCGGCATGGTTGGCACCCTGACGGTGACCGGCTAACCGCATCACACGCACACGCGGCCCGGGCGTCGGTGCCCGCGGCCGCGGCCACCGTACTTGTTGGGCCGACCGATCTGGATTTGGCCCGTGCAGGGGGTATGGTCTTGGGGTGGCCCTTGACGTCTCCACGACCGAGAACGCGCAGCTCGTTGTCGTCGCCCTCACGGGCGAGTTCGACGTGTACACCGTGGCTGCATTCCGGACCGAACTGGAACGCGTCGGGTATTTCGCCCGGCCGATCATCGTCGACCTGACCGGGGTGACGCTGCTGGACTCGTCGGGGATCGGCGCGCTGGTGAGCCTGCTCAACCAAGCGCGTTCGGACGGTGGCAGCGTCGGGGTGATCTGCCCGCACGCCCCGCTGCGACGCGTCTTCGAGATCACCGGGCTCCGCAACGCATTCGTGTTCGGCGACGACCTGGATGCGGTCCGCACCGGGATGAACGCCGGGCCGCCCCCACAACCATAGGTCGGGAACAGACGTGCTTGATCTTCGCCTGCTGCGGGCCGAGCCCGAGCGTGTTCGTACCGAGCTGATGCGCCGCGGCAGCACCGACGATCTCGACCGCGTCCTCGAGCTCGACCGCCGCGCCCGCGAGGTCCGCACCCGGGTCGAGTCGGTCCGCGCCGAACGCGGGCGAATCACCAAGGAGATCGGCCAGGCCAAGCGGGTCGGTCGCGACTCCGACGACCTTCAGACCGCGGCGCGTGCGCTGGGGGATGCGCTGGTGGCCGAAGAGGCCGCGCTGCGCGAGCGCGAAGCCGCCCGGGACGAGCTCCTGCTCGGACTCCCCAACCTCGCCGAACCCGAGGCGCCGGCCGGCGGCGAGGACGACGCGGTCACCGTGCGTGTCGTCGGGACTCAGCCGCTGTTCGACTTCGCCCCCAAAGACCACCTCGAAATCGGCCTGCTGCTGGGCGGCATCGACATGGAGCAGGCCGCCAAAATCTCCGGGGCACGCTTCGCGTACCTGATGGGCCCCCTGGTGCGACTGCAGATCGCGCTGGTGGGATTCGCGGTGGACCTGCTTGAGGCGCGCGGGTTTACGCCGGTCGTACCGCCGGTGCTCGTGCGGGAGGAGGCGATGTTCGGGACCGGTTTCTTTCCGACCGACCGCGCCTCGATTTACGCCCTGGCCGACGACGACCTCTATCTGGTGGGCACCTCCGAAGTGCCGTTGGCCGGCCTTGGCTACGAGAAGATCCTCGACGCCGACCAACTGCCATTGCGCTATGCCGGCATCTCAACGTGCTTTCGCCGCGAGGCGGGTGCGGCCGGCCGGGACACCCGCGGCATCTTCCGCGTGCATCAGTTCGACAAGATCGAGATGTTCTCGTTCTCCGACGCCGACGGTTCCTCGGCCGAGCATCTGCGGATCCTCGGAGTCCAGGAGGAGATCCTCACCCAGCTCGGCCTGCACTACCGGGTGCAGGACATCGCGGTCGGCGACCTGGGGGCATCGGCGGCGCGCAAGTTCGACTGCGAGGCGTGGATGCCCGGCCAGGATCGCTTCCGCGAAGTCACCTCGTGCTCGAACTGCACCGACTATCAGGCACGCCGCCTGAACTGCCGAATCCGCACCGACGCGGGGACGCGCTTCGTGCACACCCTCAACGGCACCGCCGTTGCGGTCGGTCGCACGCTGATCGCACTCCTGGAGACCCATCAGCGGGCCGATGGGTCGGTCTCCGTCCCAGAGGTGCTCCAGCGCTACGGCGCGCCCGCGGAGCTCGAGCTCGCATGACCCGCCGCCCGCGCGTGGCGATCGTCGGCCACGTCGAATGGGCAACCCACGCACTCGGCGCGTTCCCGGGGCCGGGCGAGATCCGGCCACTCGAGGAGGCGTTCGAAGAGCCCGCCGGTGGCGGCGCCGTCGCCGCCGCCCAGGCGGTGAAGCTCGGAGCCGAGACGTACTTTTTCACGGCGCTGGGTGCAGATTCGGCCGGCGACGCCGCCCACATGGTGTTGGCCGGCCTGGGCATCACCATCCATTCCGCGCGCCGGGCCGAACCCCAGACCCGCGCGATTTCCGTAACCGGCCCGACCGGCGATCGGGCGATCGCCCTGATCGGTGCACCGATGAGCCCCGAGGACGCCGATCCGCTGGACTGGGACGACCTCGCCGGCATGGACGCGGTGTACTTCACGGGGCGCGATCCGGCGACGCTCGCCGCGTGCCGCACCGCCCGGATCCTCGTCGCCACGGCCCGACGCTGGCCGGTCCTCGGCCAGGCGGGCATCGAATGCGACGTGATCGTCGGCAGCGCCAATGACCCCGATGAGCACGTCCCGGCGGGTGCCCTCCCGATCGCCCCGAAGGCATGGGTGATGACCGACGGGCGGCGGGGCGGGACCTGGATCGAGCAACACGCTCGCCCACGGACCTGGGACGCCGTCGCCCCGGCCGGCCCGGTCGTCGACAGCTACGGCTGCGGGGACGCGTTCGCCGCCGGGCTCACCGTCGGCCTGGGAGCGGGATGGGACCTCGCAGAGGCGATCGCACTCGGCGCACGCTGCGGCGCACAGACGATCACCGCGCGGGGGGGCCTGCGCGGGCAGCTGACCGACGCGATCATGACCCGCCCGTAGCGCTCGCAGCGGATCAGGCGGCGGCATGCGCGGGATCGCGCGGCTCGGGTGCCCGCTCGATCGCCACGAGCACGACGCGGGTTCCTTGCGTCGCCTCGACGGTGAACACCCAGCCGTCGACCGTCACGGTATCGCCGGTCCGGGGAAGGCGCCCGAGGCGGGTGAACACCAAGCCGCCGACACTGGTGACCGTCTCGTCGACGACATCGACGCCGTGGTCGGCAAGATCCTCGAGGGACACGTGCCCGCGCACCAGGAACCGCCCGTCGGGTTGCGTATCGATGGCCGGTCCGCGATCGCGCTCGTCGTCGATCTCACCGACGATCTCCTCGATGATGTCCTCGACGGTCACCAGCCCCGCGAGCTCACCGTACTCGTCGAGCACCACCGCCAGCGAGGTGCGCCTGCGCTGCAGCTCGCGCAGCAGCTCGTCGAGCAGCTGGGTCTCGGGCACGAACAGCGCCGGCCCCGTGACTGCGCGGACGTCTGCCGATTCCTCGAGCTCGAGCAGCCCGCGCGCGAGCTCCGACATGTGGACGACCCCGATCACGCCGACGCCCTCCCCGCCCATGACCGGAAACCGACTGTGACGGCTGGCGAGGGCGGCATGCAACGCGTCACGAATTGGCGCGTCGGCGGTCAGGTCCGTGACCTCGGGGCGAGGCGTCATGACATCACGGGCGATCCGCTCCCCGAGTGAGAACACGCCCTCGAGCATGTCGGCCTCACCCGGCTCAATCGTGCCACCGACCTCGCCCTCGGCGATCAGGCGCTGCAGGTCGTCCGGGGTCGACGCGAGCTCGTGCGGCGTCGCCGGATCGATACCCACCATCCGCACCACGCCGTTGGCCGCACCGTTGAGGATGTGGATCAGCGGACCCAGCACGACCCGGAATGCTTCCAGCGGCCGCGCGGTGGTACGCGCGGTGGCCTCGGCCCGTTGGATCGCCAGGTTCTTGGGCGCAAGCTCCCCGATCACCACGTGCAGCACCGTGATGATCGCAAAGGCGATGATCGCGGCGATGACGGCGGTCGTGGCCGCGCCGAGCCCGATGTGCTCGAGCGGCGGTCGCACGAGCGCCTCGAAGGCCGGCGCGCCCAACCAACCGAGGCCCAGACTCGCCAGCGTCACCCCGAGTTGGCACGCCGCCAGATAGCGGTCGATGTGGCGCACCTGGTGGGCAGCCAGCTCGGCGGTATGGATGCCGTCCTGGGACATCTGATCCAGGCGGGTGAGCCGTGCCCGTGCGAGTGCAAACTCCGCGGCGACGAAGAAACCGTTGAGCAGCACCAGCAGGAGCGCCACAATGATCCGGACCGTGGTCATCGCACGGCCCCAAACGCATACACAGGCGCGATGATAGACAACGATCCGGCCGCAGGTGGGTCGGCGGTGCGCGACACCGCGTCTGGTGGGTCGTCATATGATGCGGCCCGATGACCCCGCATCCGACATTCGCCGGGCCCGCCGGGCAGCGGCCGCACGGGGACCGGTCGTGAGCACCGGCGCGGCGGCGGCGGCGCCCCAGCAGGTCACCGCCGCCAAGCGCCCGCCGCGTCCCGGGCCGCACCGCGACCCGCGGGTGCTTGCCGCAGTGGCAGTCGGCGGTGTCGTCGGCGCACTCCTGCGGGCCGAACTCGAGGACCGGTTCCCGGTCGGCGGCGGCTTCCCGTGGACGACGCTCGTGATCAACCTCGCCGGTGCCGCGATACTGGCCTGGATCGTGGTCAGGGTCGGCGAGCGGCTGCCACCGTCGACCTACGTCCGGCCCCTGCTCGGAACCGGGTTCTGCGGTGCGCTCACCACGTTCTCGACCATGCAGGTCGAGGCGGTGCGCCTGGTGTATCACGGGCATGCCGTCACGGCCGGCGCGTACCTGCTGGTCAGTCTTCTTGGCGGTCTGCTGGCGACCGCGTATGTCCTGCGCGCGGCCCGCCGTGCCCCGTGGACCGCGTGAACGGAATCGGGATCTGGTTCTGGGTGGCGATCGCCGGCGCCGTCGGCGCGGTTGCCCGCCTCGCCGTCGACGGCCATGTCCTGGCCCGGACCCGCGGTCGCCTGCCGTGGGGCACGGCAGTGATCAATCTCTCGGGGGCGTTCGTGCTCGGGGCCATCGTCGGCGCGGCGCCGAGCCACGAGTTCGTGCTGATCGTCGGCACCGGTTTCCTCGGCGCATACACGACGTTCTCGACCTGGATGCTCGAGACGCTCCTGCTCGGCGAGTCGGGTCGGTCGAACGCCGCCATCATCAACATCGCCGGACAGGTCGTCGCGGGACTCGCGCTCGCCGCGGTCGGATTCGCCCTGGGGCTCCGGTGGTAGACGCCCTCAAGCTCAGCATCTACTTCGGCGAACGCGATCGGGCCGGCGATCACACCAGCGCCGAGGCCATCGCCCGCGCCAGCTTGGCGGCGGGCGTCCGAACCGCCGTCCTGCGCCGCGCCATCGAGGGGTTCGGGAGCCGCGGTGCGGTCCAGACCGAACGATTGCTGACGCTCTCCGAGGATCTGCCCCTGGTGTGGACCGCGGTCGACCGGCCCGGCCGCATCACGGCCCTCGCCGAGACGGTGGCCGAGCTGATTCCCCAGGGACTGGTCACCATCGAGCGCTGCGGAGTCGTGGACGCGCCGGGCGACCCGATCCCCGGCGACACCGACGAGCTCAAGCTGTCGATCGCCATCGGCCGCGGACAGCGCGCCGGTGGGCGCCTGACATACCTGCGTCTGGTGGACCATCTGCAGGACTGCGGTGTCGACGGGGCATACGTAATGCTCGGCGTCGATGGAATCCTGCACGGCGTGCGCGGACGGGCGCGACTGATCGGCACCAACACCTGGGCGCCGGCCGAGATCGTGGCCATCGGGAATCGGCGGGACATCGCCCGCGCGGTCCCCGGATTGTGGGCCCGCGGCGCACCGGCGCTGGTCACCTTCGAGCGGGTCCACGTGCTCAAGCGCGACGGGCGCGCGGTGGCACCGATCGCCTATCCACCACCCACCGACGCCGACGGGCACCCGGTCTGGCAAATGCTGACGCTCATCACCCGCGAAGACGCCGTCACCGACGGTGAGGCCCTCTACGTCACCGCGATGCGCGAGCTCCGTGCGGCGGGCGCGCGGGGCGGTACCGTGGTCGCCGGAGTCTGGGGCTATTCCGGATCGACCGCGCCCCACGGCGATTCGATGCGCCGCTTGCGCCGGTCGATTCCCGTGGTCTGCGTGGTCATCGACGCCCCCGACGCGGTCGCCCGGCTGTGGCCGGTGCTCGACCGACTGACCGGGCAGGGCGGGTTGGTGACCAGCGAGGTCGTGCCGGCATTTCGCACCCACGGCCCGGTTGGCACCCACGGCCGGCTGCATCTCGCGCGGCCGCAACGGGCCGTCCCGCCCCGCGACGCGGGCTAACTGGCGCGGACGTTCCATGGCCGGGCCGTTCGCAGGCTAACGGTCTAGTCTGTGCGTCCTATGACGACGAATCAGGCAGCCGCCGAATCCCTGTCGCACCGTCGCAAGCAGATGATCCTGCTGCTGACCTGCCTCGGTCAGTTCATGGTGGTGCTCGACATCGCGATCGTGACGGTCGCGTTGCCAGCGATGAAACAGAGCCTCGATTTCTCGGCGACGGGCCTTCAATGGGTCGTCAACGCCTACACGCTGACCTACGCGGGCTTCCTGCTGCTGGGAGGCAGGGCCGCCGACATGTTCGGCCGACGCAGGATCTTCCTGCTCGGACTGACCGTGTTCACGATTGCCAGTCTGGTCTGCGGCCTGGCGTGGTCCCCGGCCTCGATGGTGACGGCGCGCGCGATCCAGGGCATGGGCGGGGCGATCCTCTCACCGGCCACGCTCACGATCCTCATCGTGACGTTCACCGACCCACGCGAACGCGCCCACGCGCTCGGCATCTGGAGCGCTGCGCTGGCCTGTGGTGGCGCCACCGGGGCGCTCGCCGGCGGCTTTCTGACCGACTACATCGACTGGCGCTGGATCTTCCTGATCAACGTTCCGATCGGCATCGTCGGCTTCGTCATCGGGCAACGAGTCCTGCGCGAGAGCAAGGCCGAGGGTGCCTCCCGCAGCCTGGACGTAGCCGGCGCGGTGACGATCACCGCGGGGCTGACGGCGCTGGTCTACGCCGTCGTACAAACCAACTCCCACGCGTGGGGGTCGGTCGCGACCATCGCCCCGCTGGCGCTCGCGGCAATCCTCATCGGCGCGTTCGTGATCATCGAGCTGCGGGCGACCGCGCCCTTGGTGCCGTTCGCGACGTTCAAGTCGCGCGCACTGTCGGGCGCGAACTTCGTGATGCTGATGATCGGCGCGAGCATGTTCGCGATGTGGTACTTCGTCTCCCTGTACCTGCAGGAGGTGCTGCACTACAGCCCGATGCAGGCCGGCCTGTGCTTCTTCCCGGCCGCCGTCGCCGTCGTCATCGGCGCCCAGATCTCCGGGCGCATCGTCGGCAAGTTCGGTCCCCGCATCATCATGGCAACCTCGACCGTGGTGGTCGGCCTCGCCCTCCTGTGGATGAGCCGGACGACCGCCACGAGTACGTACCTGTCCGGCATCTTCGGGCCGATCACGATCGCCGCACTCGGACTGGGCTTCAGCTTCCCGGCCGGGACGTTCGCCGCGACGGCGGGCGTCGCGCCGCGCAACGCGGGACTCGCCTCCGGACTGGTCAACGCGAACCGGCAACTGGGCGGTGCGATTGGGCTCGCCGTGCTGGCGACGATCGCCGAGCAATACACCACCTCATTGCTGCCGTCGACGCCCCTGCCCGAGGCGATCACCTCCGGGTACACGCTGGCGTTCATCATCGGCGGGGTCTTTGCGTTCATCGCCGCGGCCGGGTCGTTCATCGTGCCCGCGCACATCAAGTCCGGGCAGCAGCACGCGGTGGTCGTCCACGCGTCCGACTGACCCCAGGAGTCCGCAACGATCGGTCAGCGGGTCGCGTGCGCCAGTCGGAACTGCTCGATCATCGCCCGCGCGATCGACCCGTGCGGGGGCAGATCCGGGAGAGCGTCCGCGCGGTACCAGCCGGCGTCGCGAATCTCCGCCGGAGCTGGCGCGATCTCGCCGGCCGCGTACTGCGCGGTGAACGCAACCATGAGTGAATGCGGGAACGGCCACGGCTGGCTGCCGGCATACGTCAGTCGGTCGACCTCGAGGCCCACTTCCTCGCCGATCTCCCGCACGGCGGCCTGCTCGAGCGACTCGCCGGCCTCGACGAAGCCGGCGAGCACGGTGTACATCGGGCGCGGTGCTCGCACGGGCCACGCCAGCAGGATCTCGTCTGCCCGGGTCACCCGCACGATCACGACCGGCGAGATCCGCGGATAACCGCGCAGCCCGCAGTGACCGCAGCGGACGGCGTGCTCGTCGGCAGCCGGCCCGGTCGACGCACCGCATCGACCACAGAAGCGATGTGTGCGCTGCCACTCGACGAGCATCCGGGCCCGCGCGAGCTGGCCGAATCCCGCCGGGTCAAGGGCGCCGACGAGCGTTCTCGCGGCCGTGAAATGCGCCCCGTCGGGGTTCGCGGTGCCTTCCGGGACCACCGCGGCCCAGATCCTCGACCCTCCGCCGGAGTCGACCAGCAGCGGCGTCGGATCGGCACGTTCCGGCGGGGCACCGAACAGGATCCCGACGCCGTCGCGATGGGCATCGACAAGGACGTCGTCCGGAGCGCGCAACACGATCCACCGGTCTCCGTGGGTCGGTTCCACCGCCTGCGCGGAGTCGCCGACGGGGCTCATCTCAGCCCGCTCCGGGGCCGCAGACCCGCCGGGTGCGGTCTACCACCGTGCCGCCACGAGTCCGATCGCGAGAAGGACCACACCCCCGGACAATGCCACAAGCGCTCGGTCGAGCGGCGCGGCAACCATCGCGACCGACAGCTCGATCTGCGTGCCGTCGTCGAGTTGTTGCAGACCCTCGAGGGCGGTCGTGTGGCGCCGCAGGCGGCGCGCAGGTGTGCTCAGGGCCCGCTGGGCAGCGCTAACCGCGACGCAGCCAGCCGCGACCAGCACTCCGGCCCAGCCGAGCCGGCCCGCGTTGACGACGTATCCGACCAGCGCAGGAAACCCGCCCCAACCGAGTGCGAACCACAGGTCCGTGTGAAAGCGGCCTCCGGCGAGCTCCAGGTTGTAGGCGACGACCAGCCCGACCCCGATGACAACAAGGATCGCGATCCACCAGGACACCACGACCGCGCCGACGATGCCGATCACTGCCGCGATCCCGATCCCGACCGCCGCCAGCCCGATCAGCGTCCGGTCCGTGAGTCGGGTGCCCAGCGGATGTCCGTGCAACTCGTCGAGCGCGTGCGCGCCGATGCCGACGGCGAACAAGAAGGCAACAAGCGTCCATGCCAGGCGTCCGTGGTAGATGACCGGCGCGCTCGCTGCACCCAACGCGACGTACGACAGATGCCACGCCGTGTACGGCGGGTGCAGAAGCGTCACGAGATCGCGCCAGCCGCCCGGACGCAGTGCGTAGAACGCGGGACGACCCTCAGCGCGCAGAGGACCGCGCTCCCGACATCACCACGCCGGCACCAATGCTCATCGGCCGGACGACGACGCGGGCCATCCCGGCCGAGATCCACGCGCGGGCCAACCGATCCGGCGGCCACGCGCGCGCGAACTCCTCGATGTTGGGTCCCAGAAACCGCCCGACCTCGCCCCAATCGCGGGAAATCGCTCGGCCGCCAAGCGGTAGCACGGTGCGTGTGAGCGCCCGCCAGCCGGCGCGCCACACGGGCCCGCTCGGCACGCCGAACTCGAGCGACGCGATGCGCCCGCCCGGGCGGACGACACGAAAGAGCTCCCCGAGTGTCGCCGGCACGTCGTCGACGTAGCGTAGGAGGTAGGTGAAGGTCAGGCCATCGAACTCGCCGTCGGCGAACGGGAGCCGCTCGGCCTCCCCGAGCACGGTCCGCACACGGGGGTCGTCCGCAAAGCGCGCGGTGGCCCGTGCGAGCATCTCGGGACTCTGGTCGAGCGCGACCACCTCGCAGTCGTAGCGGGCGCGCAGGGCCGCGGTGACCAGACCCGTGCCCGCCGCGACATCGAGTACCCGGGCGCCCGGTGTGAGATCGAGGGTCGCAACCATCGCGCGCCGCCAGCGTGGATCCTGCCCAAAGCTAAGTGCAGCGCCCGCGCCGTCGTACGCCGCCGGCAGCCCGGCGAATAGGGTGCGCGCGTGCGCCTTGCGGTGGGACTCGGCAGGATGGTCAGACACAGAGCGACCGTACCCGACCTTCGCGCCCATGGGCAACGCACATCGGCCGAAGCCCGTGTCGCGCCGCCGCGACAGGCGTATCGTCTGTGAACGGGCGCGGCCCCGCGGCATGGGCGCTCCCGCGCGGTATTCGCGAACACTAAAGGAGATCCCATGCAAGGACGCCTCACCGCGCGCCACAAGGGGGCGCTGTGCGTCGTCGCGATCGCGGCGATCGTGCCCGCCATAGCCGGCTGCGGGGGATCGAGCAGTTCGGCCACGACCACCCAGAGCTCGCCCGCGACGTCCACGGCGGCGGCGACCAGCGCGTCGGGTGGTGGTGCGACGACCCAGACGAGCGCGAGCTCGAGCACCACGACCTCGGGCGGCGGCTCGACCGCGGCAACGACGGTGCTCAACATCCAGGCCTCGGCATCCGAGCTCGCCTATGTCCCGAACACGCTCTCCGCGCCCGCCGGGCGCATCACGATCCGGATGACCAATCCGTCACAGCTCCAACACTCGATCGCGCTCGCGGTCTCGGGCGTCCAGCCGGGGCCCGTCGTCGGCAACGGCGGTGTGTCGGAGGTCGTCGCGACCCTGACGCCGGGCACGTACACGTTCTACTGCACCGTCCCGGGCCACCGCCAAGCCGGCATGACTGGGACGCTCACGGTCCACTGATCTTGTGAGCCGTGCGGGCACCCGGTGCCCGCACGGCCTCAGCGGACCGCGCCGACGACCACCAGGCTCGTGCCGATGCAACGGCGGCCCGCGGCGAAGTGCGGTGTGGACGTCGACCCCGGCGTCCCCGTGTTGATGCTCGTGATCAGCTCCCGGTCGGCGACCGGCTCGACGACGGTGGAGTCTCAGCTCGCGGTGTGCGGGGCATCGGCCGGGACTAGGTTCCTGAACAGGTCCGTCCCACAACGACCAAACCGGTGCCGAGGGTGCACATCGGGTGCGCCACGACGTCGGCCCAGTCGGACCACAACGTGCCCATGTTCACGCTCACGACCGTGGTGGTCCCGGGTACCGGTGCTGCGCCGGTGTAGTCGCCGCGCTCCGGATGGCTGCCGAGGTCGATGGCAGTCGGCACGAAGTAGCTCGCCGGCAGCCCGCCGAACAGATCCACCTGGATCGGCGGTTTGCCCGCCTGCTCCCACCACGCGCGCAAGCGGTACCCGTCTTGGCCCCAGTCGATATTCGAGTCGGCAAGGTAGTACGAATGACGCCCAGCCGCGAACGCGTTGAAGTAGCCGATACTTCCGACCGGCCCCAATATCGTGGCGATGATTGCCGCGGCTCCGAGCGCCCCGGCAAGAGCGATCCGACCGCGGGGCAGGAGCGCAATCCCGACCGAGCCCGCCAGCAGAAAGAGGACGATCGCCGGGGTCACATAGCGAATCCCGATGTCGATCCCGGCCCGCATTGCGGCAAGGAAGTACACACCGCCAGGGAGCACGCACCACAGCAACGCCGCATGGCGCCGCACCGCGAGCCATCCAAGGCCAATCACGAGGACGACCAGACCGGCGATCGTCGACTTCAGCAGGAGCGCCTCCGGAAAGTAGTACCACGTCCCTCCGCCCTGGGCGACGCCGTTGAGATATGACAGTTGCGCGCTGGAGGAGCCGACATGCCCGATCAACTGGTGGTAGGCACCCCAGAGCCACGATTCCGGCACGAGCCAATTCAGCCCGGTGGGAAGCCACGCCGCGGTAGGCTCCGAGAACCGGAACGGCGCGTAGGCGACGGTGAGCTCCAGGTATGCCACCACGATCAGGAGCGCCGATGGCCGCCAGCTCGCGCGCAGCCGCGCACGGACCCCGCCCGGAGCCGTGGCCAGGATGAGGATCAGGGCGACGGGAAGGAGAATGACTCCGGACGCCTTGCTAAGGAGCGCGAAGCCCAGCCCAAGCCCGGCGAGAACGAGCCAGCGCGCGCGTCCACAGGTCCGCCACTTCCACAACGCCGCGAGCATCGCTACAAACCCGAACGTCAAGGCAACATCGACGGAGACGAGATGGCCCATCGCCTGGAGGGTCGGGTCGAAGCCGATGAGCGCCGCCGCGAGCACCGCAGCCACCGGGCCCCCGAACTGGAACGCCCACCAGGCGCAGATCAGGATCAGCGCGAGCGTGATGAGGATCGGCACGATGCGCGCGCAGAACGTCAGCCATCGCAGCTGACCGATGCTGGGAGGGGCGGAGAACAACCCGTGATAGGTCGCGTCCTCGTACGTCCCGGACGGACACGTCCCGTCGGTCTGGACGCCGGAAAGACCGACCCCGACGCTGGCGAGCAGCTTCGCGCCGGCCGGATCGGTCGGCTCGAGGTCGATCAGCCTGGTGTTCACCAGACAGGCAGCGGAGTGCGTGATGAACTGCTCGTCGATCGTCATGCTGTCGGCCCACGCGGCGTGCAGCAGCATCACGGCCGCACAGGCGACGATCGCCATGACGAGTGCCACCGTCCAGCGCGTTCCATCGCCGGGAACCCTCGCTCGCAGATCCCGCGCACGGAATCTTGACGCGATCGATGGGTTCGGCCCGGGTGCGATAGGAACCTCGGTCGTCGCGCGTGGGTCGTCGGGGCTGGCTCCGGGAGGGGCCGCTGGTGTCGTGCGCCGGATCATGACGGTCTCCGTTGGATTCGGCGGGAGTCGGGAACGACTTGAGAACCCCGCCGTACCGCGGGCTGACCAAGGACCGTGGTGCGTCAACGCCACGACCTCCCGATGCGAACCGTCACGGGATGCCCGCGCGATGACCGCGCGTCGCTTCCGCGAACATCATGCGCGGCGGGGCGCGGATTCCCGACGCGCCCGTCATCCTCGGTCGCGCCGACCCGAGTCCGTCGCGGCGCCGCGGCGCGAGGCACATGTCGGTCGGGATAATGGGTGCCGTATCGCCGATGCACGTTCGTCGGTACGGCATCGATCAGCGAGGCCGTCCATACGGCCGAACTCGCCCTACGAAGCCCCGACGGCGCGGATGCGCCCCGTCCGTTGGTCGACACGGGTCGGGTCGCCGTACGGCAGATGCCCGGTGGCACGGTCGGACGCCGTGTCGTCGGGCCCGGCTGGCGCTGGTCAGGGCACGTCGAGCCGATCGCCGTCACGCAGCAGACTGCGCTGTCACGGGGTACGACCCCCCGTGGCAACCCCTGCCCACCTGCACGTGGTCCTGGGCGACGGCGGGGCGTGGGATGCGCACCCGCAGCACGTGTCGCCGTTGGGCAATCGTCACCACCGTCGAGCTACCCGACCATCTGCGCGCCGTCCGGGGTCCGCCGCGCGGATGGTGTCGCGATCCGGCGACCTTCGGAGTCACGGCTCGACGAACACAACCGGTCGGGTGCTGGCGGGACTCTGACCGGGGCACGGCGTGACTGCCGATGCACGGATGGCCGTTGCGGAAGCCACGTCGTGCGCCCCGTGGGCGGCAGGAAGGCATCCGATCAGGCGGTTGCCGGGGCTCGTCGCCTCACCGAACCGCCCGGTCCCGTCGGACGCGTCAGCGGCGTCCGCCGCCGCTTCGCCGGGGTCGAGGGCGCGATTGGTACCGCTGACGCCCTGCGTACACGCGGCGTTGTCGCACGCAAACACATGCAGCCGGGCGCTCGTGTCGTTGACAACGACGACGCGCGATCCCGCGTCGGACGTAAAGAACAACATGTGGACGGTGCTGACCACGAGCAGCGCGCCAAAGCCACACAGCGGCCACACCCAGAGCGAGACTGCCCATGACCTCCGACGGTGGTGTTCAGCGCCTGCCATGACACAACTACTACGTCGCATCGGGGACCGAGTCAATCGGCGCGGTCAGCAACCGCGGTGGGTGCGCTCCGCCGATCATCCGCATCCTGCATAGGCCGGCGGAGCAATCTCGATCCTATGAGCGCGCGCGTACGAAGGCTCCGTCCATCTGTCCAGAAGGCGCCTCCCCTGGATTAGCGAGTGGGCCATAGACGGCCCTTCGCGGAGGCAGATCCGGAGAAGCAGACAGGGCAAGAGCGGTGCACCGCGGTCGCCGGTCAGACGACGACCGGATCTGGCACGGCGTGTACAACCTCACTACCGCGACACCAGGTGCGACCCGCGCTGTCGACGCGGTCACGATCACGTTCGCCATCGTCCGGGCGATCGTCCAGTTCGCCCTCGAGCCGCGCGCTCGCCGACGTGGCCGCTCGCCTGTCCTCGTCCCGCGTATCAGCTGAGCCTGACGGCGCCCGCACACACGAGGGCGATGATGACCGCTCCGAGAAGACCGGCGTGCTCCCCATGACGACGCGGAGTCGGGTCTGGCCGACCTCGCTGACGCGCAACAGCGCCGCGACGGCAGGACGCATCGGTGCGTCACGTACCCTGCTGAGTCTCGTTTCAGCCGAGGCACTGCTCATACGCAACCGTGCACAGCGCGCCGCTGACCACCACATGCGGACCCGTGCGTCACGACCGCCTGACGGATATCGCCGATGCGCAGCTCTGGCCCGCGCCGCGCACAAGTCAGCCGTGAATCGCGGCGGTCGTCGACGCGAGCGCGCGATCCCGGTCATGCCAAGCAAGGCCAGCGGACCTCGCGCGACTGAAGTTGAACCCAAACCTCGTGCGAGCCCAACAGCAGACAAACCTTGGTTCTCGATCCGCTACCGCGCGCCAAGCAAGGGAATCAGGCGCTGGACCGACACCGGACCGTTGAGCAGCTTCTCCCGGTCATTCAGGCCGTCCTCGGAGT